>CAZJFC010000005.1:0-55540 GCA_964545245.1 uncultured Rickettsiales bacterium | reverse complement strand
TAACAGGAGCTTATCTATGAGATGTTATATGGCCGCAGGCTTAATGCTTGCAACTTCAATTTCTGCGCAGGCGCATGACGCAACCCACCATAACCAGCAGAACGGACAGGGTTTTGGGATTTCCTACAGTTATTCAAATATGAATATGGAAGGCAACCGCGATGGAACCGACAAGGTTTCCAATCAGGAAATTTTCATGAAAGGGTTCATGATGGCACCAACCGAAATGACCCATGAAAAACATAATATCCGCGCATCATACAGCACCAGCAGGCGTTATGGGTTCTCGGTAGATGTGCCGTATATTGTAAAAGATATGGAGCATGTGGACATGATGGGCATGAAAATGCGCAGCAAGTCAAAAGGCATGGGCGATACCAGGCTTATGGGTAATTATGCGATAAGTGATTCTGAAGGCGCTGATGGGAACAACCTCAACCTATATTACGGGCTTAGCATCCCGACAGGTTCGGTAAAGAAAAACGATATGGGGCAAAGGCTTGAATATGCAATGCAGACAGGAACCGGAACTTATGACCCGATTCTGGGGCTGGGGTATAATTACAAGGCGGGTAACTGGAACCTGAGCGCCAGCACCGGAACAGTCCTGCGTTTCGGGCATAACAGTGAGGATTACCGCTTTGGGAATGAATACACCGCTTCTTTAGGGGTTGCCAATCAGATCAATGAATATGTGGCGGCAAATGTGAGGCTTGACGGCAGGGCGTGGGGGAATGTGAAGGGTAGTGATGGTAAGATGAACACCATGATGTCGCCCATGGCCATTAATAACATGCAGGGCGGGGAAAGGGTTGATGCCGTTATTGGCCTTACCCTCACGCAACCGCATGGCACGCTGGCGGGGACTTCACTAGGGGCGGAATTTGGGGTTCCGGTTTACCAGAGCCTTGATGGCCCGCAGATGGAAACCGATTATCATTTCATGGTGAACCTCGGAAAAACTTTCGGGGTTGATTAATGGCGCGGGATTTAAAGCAGTTCCAGAGGGAGATGGCCCTCCATTATTATCTCTTGCCCGAAGAGAAGAAGGAGGAATTGCGCCGCGAATTCCTTGCCGCGAATCCGCAGAAAAAGGATTTTGATTTCAGTATCGACGGTGTGCGGGGAAGTACAACAAAGTTCTTTGAAAAGCTCTTTTCTGCCGGAGAGGGAAAGCAAATCCTGCTTAATTTCAGGGGGAGGGGCGGTTCGGTTAATGAAGAAAGTGAGATAGTGCCTCTGCCATCCGGTTCTGTTCCGGCGGAAAAGTCAAAGGAACTGGCCGATTTTTTTAATAAATATGGGCCGCATAAGGAAGATGGCGAACCATATACCTGCGCGGGATGTATTTCGTTAAGTGAAGATAAATGGGCGGGAATGACACGCAGCATAGCGCGGCACGGTACGCCGGAAATGGCTTCAAACCTGATGGGCTTGTTCCGGCATACGGAGGGGCGGGTCGGCGAGATGCAGAAGGTTTATGCCGAGGAACGAGGGAAGCTTAACCCGCAGCAGCCAGTGGTAAAAACTACTGCAGAGCTGCCATCAGAGGAGATTTCAGCGAAGAAAATTGATGGGTTCATTGAAAGAGTGAAGTTTGCCGGGGTTGCCGGAGCATATGGTGTGGCGCAAACAGGCGGTGCTGCGCTTGTTACGCCTTATGGGCAGGTGGGCGGCAGGATAGACCTTACGGATAATATGCAGATAAACCTTTCAGGTTCGCTCAGGCCGGAAACTACCGCGGGAGGAATTGTCAGCGAGCCGAACCCGTATTTGTTATCCCTGAACCTTGAGCAAAGGCTGAAAAACGGAGTGGGCCTTGAATATGGCGTTAGCCCTTATATCACCAGCCATATTTACAGCAAAGACCCGTGGGAGCAGGGCGAGGCGCTTACCGATTGCGGTTGCACCATCAACGCTGATGACAATAACCTCACCTTAAGTGACGGCATATTCAGCCCGTGGCTGCGTGAAACGGCAATGGCGGGAGTGAAAGTCAGTAAAACTACGGATGATACTTATGTTTATGCCGGGGTGGGGGTTCCGCTGCAAAGCCAGAACCTTGAAAAGCTGAAACCGGCGGCAATTGCCGGAGTGGCAAGGAAACTGAATGATGACCATAGCGTTGGGGCGAATATCGCGGTTCAGGAGAAACAGGTTTCGGGCAGTGTGGGTTCAACGCATAGGCTGGGTGAGAAAACAAAACTGAAAACCAATGTATTCGGTGATTATGGGGAACATAGGAAAGTTGCCGGGGCGGAAGTAAGATTAGAACATGAGATCAATGAGAAAACGAAAGCGGCTGTAACCGGTGGTTTCCAGCGGGATTTTGAAACCAATGAAAATGGCTGGAATGTGAGGGGGGCTGTTGAAAGAAAAATTTCTGATAAATGGTCTGCCGGAGTATTCGTCATGCATGGGCAGGAAGGAAAGAAGGATAATACTGTCGGCGGGATAGGTTTTGGCTTTAAATTTTAAACTCCGGCCATAGGCTGTTTTTCCGCTTTGGTTTTGCGTTTTGGCAGGGAGGTAATGCCGGAGGCGAGCAGTACGCCAACTGTCATCACGCTGACAAAAATAGTGTCCTTGCCGGATGGATATTCACCAAGGACAGGTATGGCAAGAAGCGTGACCAGCACCGGAACAAGCGCGCCACAGGCCGAAGTGCGGGAAGCGCCTATATGGTTAAGCGCGATGTTGTAGGTGATAAGCGAGATTACGCTGGTTATTACCCCCTGATAGATAATCTGGATTATCGAGTCGGAAATATTGATTTCATGCGGGTTGTAATACTGGTAAATTCCGTAAGGGATTATCATTAATATCATGCTGCCGCTGGCAACAAAAGCGGTTGCCACGAAAGCATTAAAGCCGAGCGCCTTGTTTTGCAGGGAGTAAATTGACCACAGCAACGAACCGCAGAGGAAAAAAACATCCGCCGAGATTTTTGCCGGGTCGGCGGTCATTTTAAAGATGACCCCGCAGACTATCAGGACATATCCCGCTATGCGCGATTTTTTAATTTTCTCCTTAAAAATCAGGAAAGAAAGTACCGCAACGCAAACGGACATCATGCAGGGGATAAGTATTCCATGTGAGGCCGGCGCGCGCTCAAAGCCTAACATGGTTGCCATTAGATATGGCGGGCCTGCGCCGATTATCATGATTATTATCGGCAGGATGGTCTTGCGTGTAACCAGCTTGCGGTGTTTTATGGCTATAGGCAGCATGATAAGCCCGGCGCAGGTATAACGCATAAAGGTGATGTCTACTGCCGTAAGCCCGCTGGTAACGCCAAGCCTGCTGATAATGGTCCACCCCGACCAGATAATCATGGTCAGTACCGCGAATAGATATCCTTTGGAATTTTGCATAGGTAGACAGGTAATTATTTTCCAGTACATATAATGCAACCCGTTATGACGCCAGATGAAATATTAAAAAGAGTGATCTACCGCGACGCGCTTATCCTTGTGCTGGATAAGCCATCGGGTATTGCATGCCATAAAGGGCGTGGTAAAAGTGACGAGAACCTTGAGAAGTATTTTGAGCATTTGCGGTTCGGCTTGCCGCGTATTCCCTCCCTCGCGCACAGGCTGGACAAGGATACCAGCGGTTGCCTGATATTGGGGAGGCACAGGAAGGCGCTGGCCGACCTTGGGAAAATGTTCCAGAATAACAAGGTCAAAAAGACCTATATCGCAGTGGTGGAAAATTCCCCGCCGCAAAGCGAGGGCGTAATCGACCTGCCACTGGCGAAGAAAAGCAATGATAAGGCAAGCTGGCAGATGAAAGTTGATGAATCCGGGCAAAGGGCGGTGACTGAATATAAGCTGTTAAGCAAGGGTGATGGTTATTCATGGCTTGAGCTTAGGCCGCAAACGGGGCGTACGCACCAGCTAAGGGTACATTGCGCGGAGATTGGCTGCCCGATAATCGGTGACAGGATATATGGCGGAATAAACCGTGACGGCAGGCTGTTATTACATGCGCAAAAACTTGAAATACCGCTTTACAAGAACCGTGAACCTGTTGTTATTGAAGCCGAAATTCCTGAGTATATGAAGGCATATAGCACTGGCGCTGAACCTGAAGTTGTGCTATAATCCGATGTATCGTTGCTAAATCCAAACCCGGTGGGAAGTGCTAATGGGGCAAAGTTACCTTCCATATCTGATTATTATTTTCCTGTTATCCTTGAGCCTGATATATCTGGGATTTCTTTATTTGCGCGCTCGTTCCCGGCTGAAAGGGGTTCACCCGGATAGCGTCAGCTCAAAAACCCTTGAGCATATTTCGGTTATAAATAACCTCCCCGTCGCCTTCTTTAATTGCGAAAATGATGCGGACTGGACAATGAATTACCTGAGCGAGCAGACAAAAACCATAACCGGATATCCTGTTGAGGATTTTATAGATAACAAAACCCGCAGCTTCGCCAGTATCATACACAAGGAAGACAGGGATTATGTTACTAAAACCATCCGGGAGCAGTTTGAAAAGAAAAAGTCCTATTCGCTGGAGTACAGGATAGTGAATAAAGACGGCAATATAGTATGGATCGGCGAGCAGGGGGTGGAAACGCCCGATGGCCGGATTGAGGGCGTTATGCAGGATATTTCGGAGCGCAAGAACCAGGAAAATACGCTGGCGGAAACGCAGAAATTCTTTCGCACCATTCTTGACAGCGTTGCCGACCCGATCTTTGTCAAGGACGAGCAGCACCGCTGGGTTGAAGGGAATAAGGCGTTCTGGGACATGATGGGGGCATCGCGGGAAAGTTTCGTTGGAAAATCTGATTACGAGGTGTTCTCTAAGGAAGAAGCCGATGTTTTCTGGGAGAAAGATAGCGTCGTATTAGAAAAAGGTGTTGTTGATGTCAATCAGGAAACGATCACCTTTGCCCCGGACAGGAAAATTATAGCGCAGACTAAAAAATCGCCGTTAATCATGCCTGGCGGTGAAAAAGCGCTGGTTGGCGTGATACGCGATATGAGCGAATATATGCAGATCCGTGAGGAGCTAAGCAAACACCGTGATACGCTACAGGAAATGGTGGAAGAACGCACAGCCGATTTGTTAAAGGCAAAAGAAGAGGCTGAGGAGGCGAACCGTTCAAAATCGGAATTTCTTTCGAATATGTCGCATGAATTGCGCACACCAATGCACGCCATATTAAACTATGCCCATATGGGGATAAAAAAACTGGGCGAGAATGAAACTGAGAACTTGAGCAAATACCTGAAGAATATAAAAACCTCAGGGAACAGGCTGCTGAACCTCCTTAACAACCTGCTCGACCTTTCAAAAATGGAGGCAGGAAAACTTGAGTATAGTTTCGTTGAAGGTGATTTTATAAAAGTAATCGAACACTCCCTTTCCGAGCTTGACCCGCTGCTGAAAGCCAAGGGAATATTTGTCGAGATCAATGTGGAAGACAGCAAAACCACTGCTGTGTTTGATTTTAACCGGATGGTGCAGGTGGTAATAAACCTGCTCTCAAATGCAATCAGGTTCTCGCCTGAGAAATCATCAATCACCATCACGCTTTCAACAACCAGCATGAAAGAGGAAGGCGGTGAAACCGCAATGCTGGTTTGTAGTATAAGGGACAGAGGGCTCGGTATTCCTGACACTGAAGGGGATTCCATTTTTAGTAAATTCGTGCAGGGAAGCAACACCAAAACCGATGCAGGCGGAACCGGGCTTGGACTTGCCATCTGCCGCCAGATAATTAACGCGCATTCAGGAAGTATTTGGGGAAATAATGTCGAAAGTGAACCGGGAGCATTGTTTAAATTTGTTATTCCCGTATATCAGGTGCCTCATAATATATTAGGCGGCAGCATATGAAAGAAAGATATAAAATTCTGGCGGTTGATGACGAGGAGTTCAACCTCGATATAATCGTGGCTTATCTTGAGGAGGCCGGTTTTGAAGTCCTGACCGCTACCAGCGGGGAATCGGCTATGGTTGTCCTCGAAAGGGAGCCGGATATTGATATTCTGGTGCTGGACAGGATGATGCCGGGAATGAACGGCATGGATGTGCTCAAGGTGATGAATTCCAGCGAGAAGCTGAAAGATATTCCCGTAATCATGCAGACGGCGGCGGCCAGCCAGCAGCAGATTCAGGAGGGAATTGAGGCGGGGGTTTATTATTATCTTACCAAGCCTTATGAGGATACGATACTTATCAGCGTTGTAAGGGCGGCGCTTAAAAGCACCATGAACAGAAAACGCATGGTGGAAGAAGTACGCAAAAGCAAAGGGGCGCTGGCGCTTATTGAAAACGCGAATTTCAGGTTCCGCACGCTTGATGAAGTCCGCGACCTTGCCTATTACATTGCCGGGTGTTTCCCGGAGCCGGAAGCGGCGGTTTATGGGATAACGGAAATCATGATAAATGCGGTTGAGCATGGCAATCTTGGCATTTCATACGCCGATAAAACCGCGTTGATGATGGAAGGAAACTGGGAAGAGGAAGTGGAAAGGCGGCTGTCACTGCCTGAGAACCAGGATAAATTTGCTTATGCGGAACTGAAAGTTTCCGACGATGAAATCAGACTTTGTATAAAGGATTGCGGCAAAGGTTTTGATTGGAATAATTACCTTGATATTTCGCCGTCACGCGCCACGGATCCGCACGGTCGCGGTATACCGGCGGCAAGGAGGCTTTCTTTCGACAGTGTGGAATATGTGGATGACGGTAGCGAAGTCATATGCAGGAAGAAACTGTAATTTAGATAAAAACTTTGCAAGTGCGCCATCCATGTGGATTTTTGACAAGGGTAACCTTATAGACGAAACCACGACAGCGCTTCAAAGGGAATATACCACATATATCCACGGCGAAAGAACTCCGCTTCATTTCACCTTCCTCCCTGTCTGCGGCTTAGGTGATAAAGAAAGGTGCAGCGGGAATAAACAGGTAAGGGATATACCGGCTTAATCCTGCGGGCTTATCTCAACCACGGTCTCAACACCTTTGCCATAAACATTCGGGTCATACATTTCTTCGGCGAAAACCGGCATTGTGCGGAATTCACCTTCTGCGATGGCTTGCGCCACATATGACAGGTGATAATTGCCGGGGGGCAGGTAGTCGGAATAAAAGCGCACGGAATCATGGCGGATTTCCTGACGGTAGAAGCTCCAGCGCGAAGAATCAAAATTAACCCAGTCGCTGAATTTATAATACCATGAGCCGCCGCTTTTATCGAACGCGCCTTTTCCAGAATCAACAATCGAGGTATTGGCAATGTCGCGGTTCAAAGGCTCAAGCCCTCCCGGAACCGGGTCGTTGACAACGACAAAATTGCGGGCAGCAGGAAGGCTTAAGTAAATATCCCCGCGGACAAGTTCGCCTTTCTTAAGCTGTGCCGGGGTTTCAAGCAGAACCCATTTGCCGCCGCGCTCAACGCTGTATTCTTTGCGTATATCAATTCCTGCGTTGATTCCTTCACGGCGTGGCTCTTTTGGGGAATAGGTCAGGCGGGTGGCATAATAAAGCCTGCCGGAACCGTTGCGGAGAATGTCAAGATTGGCTTTGTCACCGGCCATGCTTTCGTTTAATGGGGTTTGGATATTAGCCGGTTTGTCACGGTAATCCATAAACTGCGCTTCGCCGAATATCCCGCCGTTAAGGGATGTGCTGACAACCATATCAGGTTTCACATTCTCGTATTTGCGGGAATATTCAAGCAGGGCGTTCATGCAGAACATATTTTCCTGCGTGTTCTCCCAATGGTCGCGGTTGCCGCGGGTTTGGATTATGCTCCTCACGAGTCTGAATGGGATGTCGCCAACAAAATCCTCTCCCGCTGGGCTGCGCGAGAACCGTGTGAAAGTTCCCAGTATGGCGCAGTTCTCACGTAAAGGGGTGCTTAGTATATGGTTGTACGAGTCGCTGATTTCCTGTGTAAAGCTGAATTTTCCGCCTGACTCATTTGCATAGTTCAGGATTTTCTTGCCAACTTCCGTAGCAGTTTCCTTGGCTCCGAGTTTAACTGCGGCGTCCATATAGAAGGTTTTGCCAAAAAGGCTCATCTGGTCGATATGCGATTTATAGCGGTCAAGCTCGTAAAGTGAGATTTTGGAACGCTCCGCCAGTTCAGAAAGGATAGCCGCGCGGACATCGGATGACATTCCGTTGGAGTAATATTCCGGTGAAGCGTCTGTGCGTAAGTAGTTGTCCAGATAAGAATCGAGTTTGTCGCGTACATCTTTCGGGATTTTATAGCCGGATTTTTCAAGCCATGTGAAAGTAAGTGCGGTATATGCGCTGAGATATGGGTCAACATAGGCATCCTGTGACCGGAAATATGTCATCCCGCCATTCGGAGCCTGAAAGTTGATCGCCCGGTTGATGGTTGCCTGAGGAAGTTCTGCGGCATCCTCCCATTGCAGGTTATCGGGGAGATATTGCTTCAGGCCAAGATAATGTGAGGCCATCACCGCCTTGGTAATTTGCTGTTCCCAGCAGATATACGGATAATCCCGCATATACCTGAATGCGCCATCGATATTGTTTATTACACTTGGCGACAATGAAACGCTGATTTCGCCTATATCAGGATAAATCGATGCCGGGATTTTTAATGATTCTGTCACCTTGTCTTCCGTAGTGGTGCCGTAATTGGCGGCGGTTACAAGCTCGCGCTGTTTGTTCACGGTGATTTTATGGGTGGTGAGGTCGGAGTCCATGCCGTCACTGGCGTGGGAGATGAACCTTATTTCGCCCTTGTTTATGTCACGTGTTTGCTTGATTAAAGAAGCCGTGACGGGGAAATATACCGTTTCACGCTTGTTCGGCTCAAGGGTAAGTTTTTTGCGGAATACGGTTTTTGTTTTGGCGGTGTCGATATCGCCGTCAACTTCGATATCAAAGTTAATTTCCCGCTTTTGGTCAGTGCGGTTCATAACGCTAAAACCTGCTGAGAATTTATCGCCTTCGCCAACCTGATTTGGCATGACGGGGCGAATCTCAGTCGGGCGGTTGACGGCAAACTTGCCTTGCCCAAGGCCAAAGCGGTCGGTCGGGGTGACGGCAACCGCAAGCACGCGCCAGCCGGTCAGGTTATCCGGAACCTCAAACTCAACTTCCGCATTGCCGGAGCTGTCGGCTTTGATGGAAGGGTTCCAGTAGCTTACAAATTTGAAGAAGTCACGCATGGAAAGGTCTGCACCTCCATCGCCGCCCGGATTGGCTCCTTTCTTTTCGAATTTCTGCCTGCCGACCAGCCGGGTCATCAGGCTGAAATTGCGGAGGTCAAGGTTCTTGAGGCTAAAGAAGCCCTTATATGGGTCATAATAGCTTTCCCCGCCGGAAATGAGGTCAAATACCGCCTCATCAAGAACGGTTACGGCGTATTGAACCGGTTCGGACGATGCATTGGATTTTGCGCTTAACGAGAGTTTTACCTTTTCCCTCGGCTTATAAACATCACGATCAGTTTTTGCGGTGACTTTTATTTCCTTGAATTTATCAGTCACGTCAACTTTCAGGTATCCCATGCGGAAAGTCGGTTTTCCCATGTCAACCTGTCCTATTTCCAGAGGTTTGTCCACACGTGGGGAGACGGCGGTTACGGAAAGATAGAACCCCGGCATATAGTCAGGCTTGATGGGGAATTCAATCACCGGGGCGCTGATATCAAGTTTTTGGATAAAGCTGTCAAGTACGCCGTATCGCTCAATTGTCACCAAGGCATAGCTGTCGGGCAGGGGGTTCTTAAGCATGAACCTTGCGGTGTCCCCGATGTTATATTTTTGTTTTTCCGGAGTGATTGGGAGGTAATAATCACTTTCCTGATTCCACTGCACATAATCTTTGCCCGTTACCCATAAAGATGTCTTGGTGGAGTGGTTGCGCCCTTCGGTATCCTCAATTGTGGCAATTGCCCTGTAATTCCCGGTTTTTTTCGGGGTGAATTCGCAGAGGGAAGCCTCTCCGGCTGATTTTCCGTGGCACTCAGCAACTTTTTCCCAGTTGGTAACGATATTGGTTATATACGCGTTCCCGGCGCCCTTGACCTTTGCGGCATGGACAACTTCATGCTCAACCGTGAGAGTGACGCCAATACCTTGCGCGGGCTGGCCTTTTGTGTCGGACACTATATATTCAATCTTTGCGGGTTTGTTTACGCTGTTAGCCCATTCAGGTATGCGCAGGCCAACCAGACGGTTAACCCCGAAATAATCTGCGTTGGAGAAACTCGCGATGTATTTGCCGCGGTCATCCTGAACGGCGCTTTCAAACAAAAGGCGGCCATGAATAATATGGGGGCTGTTTATTTTGAATTTAAGGTTCAGTTCGCCTTTTTCATCAAGCTTGTCTATTTTCTGGAAAATCTGTTCGCTGCCGTAATATTCTTCGTCGGAGGATGACGAGTTGAAATAGAACGGCTCAGTAATGCTGTTGGACGGCGAGAAGTATTTTGGTTCCAGAATTGCGGTAACGCGTGCTGAAGCATCAGTGTATGGGCCGCCGGAATGCAGTTTCGCGCTGGTATTAATTTCCACTTCCGATTCCGGCAGGAAGGTTTTTCCGTTAACCTCATTGCTGACCTTGAAAGGTGACGGGGTGAAGTCGCTGACCAAAACACGCATCGGAGTTAGCTGGTTCTGGAAACCTTGCTGGCCGGGCTGTTTATAGCCTAAGCGGAAATAATACCAGCCGACCGGGGCGGATTCGGAGGTCATGAACTCGCCGCTGAAACTCCCGAATTCATCGAAGGAAACAACTTCCTCCTTTACGGTTTTTCCTTCCGGGTCTTCCAGTTGCAGCGTATATTCAATATCCTGCGGCGGGTTGGTGAGGCTTCTGTTATTCTGGTTGCGGACATAGACCTTATACTGGATATTGTCGCCGGCCTTATATATTCCCTGCGCAGTCGTTCCCCAAGTGGAAATATGGCCGTATTTTTCTACGGTTTCTTCATATACATTGTAGTTTGAAACGCTGTAAGAGCTGATCTCAAAATCATATGTGATCGGCAGAAGGGCAATATCTCCACCTTTATCGACGCGAAAGAAGATGCTGCTGTATTTATCATCATAGATATATGAATGCTTAAGTTTCGGGTCAAGCTCAACCGTGCCCGGCATCAGCGCAATACCATCCTTGTTTGTGGTTGCGGAGGCAAGGGTGTTGCCCGCGCCCGGCAGTTCGTTCAGTATGCCGATATAAGCGGTGATCTTTGCGCCTTCAACGGGTTTACCGCTTGTAAGGTCTGTCACCCAGACCAGCGTGCTGAAATGGCCAAGCTTTACCTGAACCTGAAACGGGGTTACCTGCGCAAAGAGGCGTTTATCACGGTTTCCTTTGCCGGTATCGGGCGAAGTTTCGAGATATCCATAAACCGCGCCGGATTTGCCGCCAAGCATTTCACGTATACCCATCGGGATGGCGAACTGGATATTCTCAACCTTAGGGATTTTCTGTTCACTGATTTGTGATTGTTTTGCGCCTGAAGCGGTAAGGCTGCGGTAGTTGAATTTTATGCTTTCGAGGTTGTTAACGTAAAGCGGGACTTCACTATCCGCATTTTTTTCAAGCACCGCCTTGCGGTGGATTATTTCAAAATTCGGTTTGCGGTTATCGGTGCGGAAGGTGATCTCCACCTCTTTATCAAGAGTCCTGCCGAATTCATCTTCAATGCCATATTTCACCCCAGCCGAAAAAAGTGATTTTAGCCAGTTCCAGACGGATTTAAAAAATCCGGGTTTTTCCGTAACGGTTCTAATCGTATAGGAAGTATTGGCTTTTCCCACTGAAGGCAGAGAAATATCAAAAGTGCCGCCTTCATAATATGTACTGTTAAGGCGTGAATAATCCTCCCTCTCTTCCCATGCGGTCTTGTTATCCTTATCGGAGCCGTTTTCTGAGGTGATTTTAAGATGGCTTTTTATTTGTGAATAGAGAACCGGTGAACTGAATGAAATCCTTATAGGGAGTAGCGGATTGCAGAGCTTTGTATCAACGTCTTTATCATCCGGGGTGATAAGAAGGTTGTGGTTGTTATTGTCATAGCATTTGACGCCGAGTATTTTAAACTCAGGGAATGTCGCAAATTCCAGAAGGGAGCGGCTTTGTACCGAACGCTCTTTGCCGTCAATTGCGGTTAAGCCATGGTCCAGTATCAGCGCGGCTTTTGATCCCGGTGGCAGTTCCTTGCGCGGGCTGATGAGCCATGCGGTTTTCCTGCCGTTATCGTGCGGGTCTGGTTTAACGTCTATGGAATATTTTTCGGAGCTGTCTTTCGGTTTGACATGTATGGACTTTGCTACGGAGTCAAAAGTGACCGGCTGGGTAAAATAAACCCTGAATTCCGGCGTTCCCGGCCCCAGATATTTGCTGATGGAAACATATGAAACGTCAGGGCGGAGGGTTATGAATGAGTGGTCATGGTTTTTCTCAATTGTGGCTCCATCTTCTGCCTTGATGCCGGGTTTTACTGTAATTGAATATTTTGTAGCTTTTTTAAGCTCGTCTTTTTCATTAAGGTTGCAAGCCAGGCTGCGTGTATTAAGCCATATCCAGTTGCAGTTTGCCTGCGGGGTTATAGTGATGGGGATATCATCCTGTTTGCGCTCCATTACCCCGATTGGAACAACAGGGCGGTTGAATTCGATAACAATCTGTTTGACGGAAGGAACGTCATTCCCTTCGGGGGTTATGCGGATTATTTTAAGCGGTGTTGGGCTTGCCTGCTCCGGCTGGTTTTCCTGTGCCCATGCGAAAATGGCTGATATAATAAACAGGGGCAGGATAAGGAACAGATTTTTCATGCAATTACCAGTAAGTGTTTTTTCAAGTAAAAATTATATAGTCTTTTATTTGCAGGTTAATAGAATTCCTGAATGGGAAAAATATTTCGCAGGTTTGTGACAGTATTGTCAATATGTCTGGCGCTGCTTGTCATAAAAACATGGTACGATACCAGACCGGCGGCGGAGTTATTCAAATCGGCAATGTCGGATGTGTCGAATATCAGGGTTTCCGACAGGGAAGGCAAGCCCCTCAGCGTTTCATACCTGAACCGGCATAATGTTTATGACAATGTTCCACTTCACCAGATACCTGAGTTTCTGCAGGAAGCTTTTATCATTTCCGAGGACAAGCGTTTTTATGGCCATCATGGGGTTGACTGGCGCGCGCGGGCAAGTGCTGTAACCCAGAATCTGAAAGGGCTTAAGACAGTGCGCGGAGCCAGCACAATTACCGAGCAGGTGGTGCGGATGCTTACGCCAAGAAAACGCAATCTGTGGTCAAAATGGCTTGAGGGATTTGAGGCGGCGGCGATTGAGAGGGAATACAGCAAAAATACTATCCTGGAATTTTATCTTAACCAGCTTCCTTATGCCTCTAACCGTAAAGGTGTTGTGCAGGCGGCCAGATATTATTTTAACCGTGACCTTGATACATTGACCGAGAAAGAGATGCTGGCGCTTGTTGTGCTGGTGCGCGCGCCATCCGGCTTTGACCTTTATAAGAACCCGGAGAAAATTGAACCGCTGGTCAGCAGCCTTGCCAAAAAAATGAATGTTGATGTCAGCAATGAGCAGTTTGTTTTGGCAAAGCCCTCTCTGCCTGTGAATGCCAGCCATTTTATTTCATATATACGCAAGCAGCCGATTAGTTCCGGCGGGAATGTCATTCACTCCACAATTGATTCTGCTATTCAGCAAAAGGCTCAGGCTATACTTGACAGGAGGGTGAAGGAACTTTCCCCGAAAGAGCTGTTCAATGGCGCGGCATTGGTTATGGACAGCCACACTAACGAAATTCTGGCATGGGTTGTCGCGGAGCCGGGTGACGCGGAAAAGGGAACGGCGGATATTGACGCGGTAACAACCCCAAGGCAGCCGGGGTCTTCATTGAAGCCTTTTCTATATGCTTATGCGCTGGAGCTGGGGCAAACCCCTGCTACCATAATTGAAGATGCACCGCTCTCCGAGGCGGTAGGCAGCGGGCTGCACAGGTTCAGCAATTACAGTAATGTGTTTTATGGTAATATTACTTTGCGTGAAGCGCTGGGCAATTCGCTGAATATACCTGCCCTTAAAACGATCCAGTTCACGGGAGTGAAGGAATATCTGGGCAAGCTGCATGAGCTGGGTTTTGAAAGCCTTAGCCATGACGCGGAAATTTATAATGAGGGGCTTGCGCTGGGCAATGGCGAAGTCACCCTGCTTGAGATGGTGAGGGCATATTCCGCATTGGCGAATAAGGGAATATATTCCCCGGAGGAAGTTATTATCGGCAACCCGCAGATAAAAAAAACAGGGAGGGTTTTTTCGGAAGAAGCGGCCAGCCTTGCTGGAAATATACTTTCCGACCCGTGGGCAAGAAGCCGGGAGTTCGGCTTTGGCAGCGTCCTTAACCTGCCTGTGCAGACCGCGGTTAAAACTGGGACTTCTACGGATTACCGTGATTCATGGGCAGTAGGTTACAACCATCGTTATGTCGTTGGCGTGTGGATGGGGAACCTTGACGGAAAACCGACGAACGGCGTAACCGGCGCTGTTGGCCCTGCAATCGTGCTGAGGAGCATTTTCTCGGAGCTTAACCGGAACCAACCGACGAAGCCGTTATATTTAAGCCCCAAGCTTGTGCGCATGGATGTCTGTATTGATTATCAGGACAATAACCCATGCGTGAAGCGGACGGAGTTCTTTATTCCGGGAACGAAAAAGGAGATTGTGCGCAAGGAAGCGCGGGGTGGAGTGCAGCAGGCGGCGATTATACGGCCAACACAAGGGTTGCAGATTGCCTATGACCCCAGAATCCCATCTGACAGGCAGGCGTTCAAATTTATTGTCGGGGGAACCCGACCGGGTGACAAAGTTGTCTGGGTGCTGAATAAGAATGTTATTGCGACAACTGATAACCCCGAATTTTTATGGCATATCAGCCGGGGCAGGCACAGCCTTCAGGCGGATATTATCTCTGGCGGGAAAACCACAGCAGCCGGAGAGGTTAGCTTCATTGTGAAATGATGTCTTAACAAGAGATTAATTGCTGCTACCTGCAATTGAAATCTTTTTCGGTTCAGTTAACCATAAGTTAGTAAATTGTCCATATATTCCCTCTTAGGTTGAAAATTATATAATAACTAAACTTATGAGGGCGTGTATGAAAAACTACTATAAACCAGAAAAAAACAGCATGCTGGCTGTTCCGGTAATTATAACATTGGCCAGTATGCCGGCGTTATCTGCAATGCAGGGCGATGTCGGGCCGACATCAACCGGCAGTGCCGAGATCAGCATTAAGAAAGCTGACCAAGCAAGAATCAGCGGCATACAGGACCTGGTAATCGCCGATTGGAGTATTGGTGATGGGCCGGTAAAGGTCAGCAGCGATATATGCATTTATTCATCAACCGGCAGTTACCGCGTTACTGCGACAGGCAGTGGGAGCGGAAGCTCATTTAAAATCACAAGCGGCAGCAACACGCTGGATTATACCGTAACGTGGAATAGCGGCGGCGCGGGCGGCCTGAATGACAGCGGGGTATCGCTGACAGCGGGAGCGCAGTCGGCCACTTTGCCTAATGCAACCACTACCAGCTCCGATTGCAATGGTGGCGGGCCTGCGAACAGTACGGCAAGGGTTATAGTCGGGGTGACTGAACCTGACATGATAGCGGCGGCATCGAGCAGCACGCCTTATACGGGAACATTAACCATGGTGGTAGCGCCTTTCTGATATGAAAAAAATATTTTTCGCATGTGCGGTTTTACTGATGATGGCGGGAAATGCCCATGCCCTTTTGGGGATGCGTATTTCCAATATCAGTGATTTCAATTTGCCGGAATGGAGTCCGGGCGACCCTGAGGTGAATGCTTCAATCAATATATGCATTTATACTTATGATATTCTTCCTATTGGAGGATATGCGATAACCGTCAGCAGTCCGGGCGGGTTCAAGCTGGTAAATGGCTCAAGTGAGATTCCTTATAATTTATACTGGAAAAACTCGACAGGCGCAGGGCTTGGAACCCAGCTTTCCAATAATGTCAAACTCACGGGGCAGACAGGTGGCAATATCTTAAGCAGCACCTGCGCACTGACCGGGCCTAATGCGAAGCTAAGCATAAAGATTCTGCAATCCAGTATGAATCAGGCGTTGGGGGGAGTCCATAAGGGAGAGATTACATTGCTGCTGACCCCTAACTAAGGCAAGGCATGAACAAAAAAGGAAAGATAAGTGCGGGCGTAGCGCTTGCAACGGTGTTGCTTGTCCTTTTCCCGCCTGAGGCGACCGCCCGGATTAAAGTGGTGGATGGCGTTCCGCAGGGTTTTGAGCATTTAAACGGGCCGCGCAACAGCGTGGTTTCATTATATTATGGCGGTAATCTGGTTTTTTCCTACAGAGCTGAGGTGTCGCCGGATTATATCAGGTTCCTTGAGCCGCAGAAAATTGCGGAGGATATACCCGCCATAAAAGATAAAGGGGAATTCGCACAGGTGATGGCAGCGCCCTTGCCGCATAATGCCGATAAGCTGTGTACCTCCGGCAGGAATGAAGGGTGCGGGAGGTTGGCACCGGAGGATGTGGGGGTGATATATGATGATAACCGGTTGACGGTGGAACTGTTTATCAATCCGCGATATGCCGGTGTTACTGAGGCTGGTGATTTGCGTTATCTGCCGCTGCCGGAAAGGAGTTTTTCTTCGGTATATAATTTCAACGGCGCAGTTTCAGGAATGGATGATACGAAACCGAATTTTGCCGTATCGAATAATTTTTACCATTCTTATGGGGAATCGATGCTCAATCTGGTTTCAACGGTCAATAATGAGGGGTTAAGGTTTGATACCGCAACCATGATGGTTGAAAGGAACGGATGGAGGGCAGGGGCGGGGCTGTTCCGCAGCCGCGGGATGCAGCTTGCCTCCGACCATGATATGGCCGGTGTTACCTATTCCACTTCTACACGTACATTGCTGGATGAATACCAGATGGAGGGAAGCCAGATCATATTATATCTTCCCCGGCGCTCATTCGTTTCAATATACCGTGACGGCAGGTTATACAGCTCACGGGCCTATGAGGCGGGCAACCAGAGTATCAGCACTGCCGAGCTTCCGGAAGGGGCTTATAATATTACGCTTAAGGTTCAGGAGCCTGATGGTTCGGTGCGCGAGGAGCAGAGGTTTTTTGCCAAGTCACCGGATTTGCCGCCGCCCGGCGAGCCGGTCTATTATGCCGAGGCAGGGGTTATACGCGAGCATCAGGGAGATGATTCCGTGATGCCGGAACTTTCCAGCGACCCTATATTGCGTCTTGGTACAATCCACCGTATTGCGGAGAATAGCGGGCTGGAGGCGAGCGCTGTGGCCGTGAAAGATAAAGTGATATTTGAACCGGGTATTTTTTATATGATACCGGAGTTGCAGCTTAAAACCACCGGGCTGATATCAACCGATTCCGATTATGGAATACAGTTTACTGCCACGCATATCTGCGAGGAAGTCAGCGCGATAGTTGATTTCAGGGAAATATGGGCGGATGAAAAAAATTCTACCGGTTTTGACGCGTTGGTGCGCGAGGTGACGCAGGCAACGGTCAATGCCTCCTATGCGGTTTCTCATGATTTTGCAGTTGGCGCGCGCGCGAACTACACTGAATTTTATGGCAGTGAGAAAAACTTTTCATATGGCCCGTACGCAACATGGAGGTTATGGTCATCCGGGGAGGCCGAGCTTGGGCTTAGTGCGGATTTTGCAAGGAATGGCGACAGGGATTCCGGCTCGATATTGCTGAGGTTTTCAAAAAGGCTGGGTGAATATGGAGTTAGCGGAACAGGTGGTTATTCGTTCAGTGAAGGTTCTGATCGGGTTTATGGCAGCGCGCGCGTCTGGCATGACAGGGTTTCGCCTGACGAAGCATTGCTGCTTGGCGCAGGTATGCAGGCGGATAATTATTCAAAAAGCCTGAACGCGGACGCGGATTGGAGAAACAGATATGGCCGGGTTCGCGGCGGGGTACAAAAATCATTCGGCGGTAGCGATAATGCCCTGACCTATGGCGGCAATTTTTCCATTAATGCCGCGCAGCAGGAAGGGAAGTTTGTCATTGGCGGCGACCAGAATGATAACAGTGCGGTAATTATTCAGGTTGAGGGCGAAGATGATGCGGAGATGAGCGTATTCATAAACGGTTTTGAAAGGGGCAGCGTAAGGGCGGGGGAGAGCCATGCCCTGTATTTGAATCCGTTCCGCGTGTATAAAATCCGGCTGGCGGCCAAGCCGGGTGATTTTTATGATTATGACAGCGGGGAAAGGCTGGTGACGTTATATCCCGGCAATGCCGTGAAACTGAAATGGCAGATCAGGAAATTGCAGGTGGTAGCGGCAAAACTTGTGGATGAGGACGGTAATCCGGTTACTTTCGCGGTTCTGGAACAGGGGAACAGGCAGGTTGCCACAAACAGCAAAGGGTTCTTTCAGGCGGAAATTCCTGTTATGGATGAGTTGACGTTCAGCAGAGACGGGGAGTTTTGTACTGTGAACCTTCCCCGCGATGTTGAGCAGGTAAATAATATAACCATCTATAGAGAACCGCTCATATGCCGATAGTTTTATTAGCTTTAAAAGGAATATTCCTTATTGCTTTCGCCGTCCCAGATTGCGTACGTGACCTTGGCGTCATGCGGAAGGGAGATTGTTTCTTTCCTTCCTGAATAAACTCTTAAGGAAGGGGTGCTGATGCAGTTATCCGGTTTGGGGCATTGCTTTCCCTGTTGCAGCAGGATGTTCGTATTACCGGTATTGCTTATGTTTAAAATCCTGCCATTTCGTGTTATGTCGAATCCCGGTTCTGAAAATTGCGGGCGGACGATAACCAGTATTTCATAACCTATAAGAATTTTTAGCCCCATTTTATTTTCAGTTGAAACTCCCTTAATCACGGGGCGGGCAGTTACTCTGTAAATTTGTTCTTTTTCCGAAAGATCGTCCAGCAAGACAAAGCGCAGGGTCTTCCTGCTCCCCGCGGTGAGTATCATGCGGTCAGGCGTTACTATCAGTCCGCCCCGTGTCGGGTCATCCAGAGGAATGCGCTGCTCATCTTCTGCGCCCGGATTGATAACCTCATCAACCGAGATTTCTATATAATCATTCTCAGCGGAACTGCTGATAAGCTGGATGTCTATCTGCTTACCACTCCGCGAATTATATTCAACTATTGCGTTACTGATGACAAATTCCGACTGCGCTGGCAATACAGCGCAGGCGAAGAAAGTTATTGTAATTAATATGGTTCTCATACAATCCCTCATCAACTATGGGTTGTATGATTTGTTTTTAAGGTGAATTTGTCAAATTAAAAATTCAAATATTATTCCTTATTCCCATATTTAACGGCGCAGCCATAAGCTTTGCTTTCCGTAATTTCGGGGGAGTCGCCTTTAAACAGGGATTCAAGCGCGGATTTGACATAGTTCTGCGCGGTTTCGATATCTGCAACAGTGGCGGTTGGTTTGCTGTCGATTGCTCCGTGATAGGCAATATTGCCATCTGCGTTGATGATGAACATATGTGGTGTGGTTGTTGCCCCATAGAGCCTGCCGATGGTTCCGTCATGGTCAAGTATATAGGCAGTTTCATTGCCTTTGTCCTTTTCCTGCTGCGCTTTTGCCTCATCCTCATTCAAATGGCCTTGCTGGCCTTCCGCTGAAGAATTTATCACCAGCCATACAGCGCCATTATCTATGGCAAGTTTCTGGGTTGCCTGCATATTCCCTGAATCATAATGCTTGCGGACAAAAGGGCAGCCGGGGTTTGTCCATTCAAGGATAACGATTTTTCCTTTGTATGATTCAAGTGAATGCTCTTTTCCGTTAATGTCATTGGCAGTAAATTGCGGTGCTGCGCTGCCGGTTTCGACGGCATCTGCCCCTTGTGCGGAAATGAAAGACAAAGCAAGGGAAAGGCAGAATGAGAATAGAAATCTTCCGGACATAAAAACCTCGTGGATGTTTATCGGTTAAAATATTGGGTAATACCGCAATTGTCTATGATTTGCGTTGGACAACTGGGTTTAACTTATTAGCTTTGCTAATCTGCAACATATGAAGCATGCTGATAGTTCCGGTGAAGTTTGGTTGTAAAATATAATCCAGTAAAATCAATATGATATGTTTTTTAAGTTAATACCCTATTGACTTGGTCGTGTATAATCTATATAAGAGTAATAGGGATTAAGAGGATTATATGCAGAACCAAGCAGGTAACATTATTCAGTTCGATAACTTTAAACAGTCATTCCGGGGGAAATCGTCACCTCAGGAAGTGGTATATATGCCGTTTGTTGTTTATTATCCGGTATATGTTCCTGTCCAGCAGCAAGCACAGGCGGAGCCGCTGCAAACCCTATTGAAACCGGAAGATAATAGGGATAATGTCGTAAGTATTTACGACTATCTGGGCGAAATCTAGTAGAGGTTCCCGTGAAGACAGCCGCCACCGCTGAAGCTGAACCGAACGATTTGTCGAATATTATCGGGGTTAACCTTAAGCGCCTGCGCGTTAAGGGAGGATTGTCGCTTGAGCGGCTTGCCGCTATTTCCGGCGTTAGCAAGTCAATGCTTGGGCAGATTGAGCAGGGCAAGTCTGCGCCGACAATCAACCTTTTATGGAAAGTCGCCCAGGCTTTGGGTGTTCCGTTCTCTGCATTGTATTCCAATTCTAATAATAGCGAAGTGGAGGTTTTGCCGCTGACAAAGGCTAAGGTTCTTTATTCGCAGGATGGCTCTTTCAGCTCGCGCGCGCTGTTTCCATTCGATGCCGAAAACAGGAATACCGAGTTTTATGAGCTAAGGATAAAACCGCGCGGTGAGGAAAGGGCGGAGGCGCATGCCAACGGCACTATCGAAAATATAGTCGTGAGCGAGGGCGAGGTTGAAATTCTGGTGGAGCACAAATCATATCTGCTTGCCAAGGGCGATGCGATCCATTTCAAGGCGGATGTCCCTCATACATACCGTAATTACAGCAATAGCTCTGTGTCAGTGCTATATCTGGTAATGGTCTACCCGCAAAAGAATTAGTGTCCGGTGTGCAAAAAAGCCAGCTTCATTTCTGAGGCTGGCTTTTAGTATTACGTTCACAGTGAGTTATTTGCAGGTGCAGCAGCACATCATCTGCATCGGGCCGCAGCACATCATCATCGGCATGCCCATTTTCGTCATGTTCATCATGCTTTCGCAGCATTGCTTGAACATTTTTTCATCCATGCCCTGCATAGGTGTCATGGTGCAGACCATTCCGTCTTTTGTCATTTCGCATTTCATGTTGCACATCATCGGCATCATGGATGGCATCATGCTGCTCATCATTGGCATCATCGGCATTTGCATCGCGCCTTCTTTGTTCATTGGGTTATTCATTGTCTTATTCCTTCTGGTTGAATTTTATCAGCTCCTGCTGTTGAGATGAGGTATATACCCGCAACCGGCGGCTTCAATGCTTAATTGCCTTATGCTGCACGATTGCTCCAATATAGCGGATGGAAGGTTTTCTGCCGGATTCATGGTATTTCTTTCAAGCACCCAAGCCATAGGCGGTTCCCAAAAACTCCATAGAATATATGGGTTTTTTAGTTTGTGATTGATTATGTTGGACATCATTGTGGCGGTTTGGCAATGGTTTGTGCGGATTTATGTTGCAAAAAATTGTTTCCTGCTTGCATAGCCGGCAATATCTTTCTCACCGGAGCGCAGGAAATCAAGAAAGTCCAACCCCTGATATTCGCATGTTTTGCATACGCTGAGAAGTGTCAGGTATTCCTCCGTCCCTTTTTTGGTGGAAGGCCCGGAGATAATGTTTCGCAGCATGGCAAATGACTTTATGGCATGTTCGGCATTATTATTGTTCCAGGGCACATCATCATGCAGCAGGAAGGTAAACAGCTTGTCGCGGTTCTTGGTGAAACGCTGTTTGTATTTCAGCGCAAGCTCTCCTTCAAGGTTGGAGCTATCCAGTTCCTTGTAAAACCGCTCAACATCGCGCAGGTGTTTTTTCAGGAAACGCTTTTTCAGGCCATATTTGTCTATTGTCGCGATGATGGGCTTCAGCAGCCCGGTAAACATCCCGGCCAGTTTTTTCAGTTCGTTATTGAAGGGGTTCTTGAATATTTCATCATTCAGATCGCGCATAATATGGATAAGGCATTTTTGCTGGGGGCATTCAATGGAATCATAGGCGGCGTAAAAGTCGGAAACCAGCACGCCCTTATAATCCGCCAGAAGGTTCCGTATAAGCTCTGCCTCACGGTTTTCCGCGAGGATATAAACCACTTCCCGCATGTTGGTGAGAACCCATACATAAGCGTGGCGACCCCTGATATTCGCGCGTGTTTCATCGGCATGGATAAGGTTGCCGTTCAATATCCTTTCCAATATTCCATCCCTGGTTTCCCGGTAATATGCGGCGGCGCGGATCTTCATGAAATTCATATTGCTGCGGTCAAGGTCAAATCCGAGTATTTTGTTTAGGCTCCGCGCCACTGTGCTTTGCGATACGCATAACCCGATAATATGGTAGATTAGGTAAGACAGCACTTCCCAGCCATATTTGCGGTTGGCATGGCCGAACCTTTGGTCAACGCCGTATCTGTGCCCGCAGCCACGGCATTGATAGGTCTGGAACAGATATTTCACAACCCGGCGTTTCAGGCTGCTCCGGCCATAGATGAGGTCGTGTACGGTGCGCGATGATATCCTGCCTTTTTTACCGTCCTTCCTGCCGCATTTCGGGCATTCCCTGGAAACCTTCCATATGACAGTCGTATCCACGCGGTTATCGGTCTTAAGCGGTTTTCGGGGCGGGGCAGGTGCTTTGATGCCTGAGCGTATATATACCCTGCCGCGCTGGTAATCCCAGAGGGCGGCGTTATTAATATGCTCAAGGTCGGCGATGGTGCTTTTGAATGTGCCGAGCCTGTCCACCGGGTTGCCTTTCAGCGAGTCGGCATTGATTATATCGGGATTTTGCGTGTTTTCCGCATATTGGCGAATGGTGTCGGTAACAAGGTTAAGCGCAGCGCAGTCATCAGCGTTATAAGTGATGAGTTTCCGGCACAGTTCAGGGTTATGCGAATTTTCCCATTCCTGCCGCCAGACCAGCGAAAGCAGTCCGGAAGATTCCGGGTCATGCCATTGGAAGCCGAGATGTTTAGCAATTTCCTTGAGGCTGTTGGAATAGGTGGGAAAGTATATCTGCGCGAATATGACGGAAAGCAGGTTGACAGCGGATTTTAACGCTTTTGCCGTCACAGAATTTTCCGGCGGCGCGCCGTAACGTTCACACATCCTTTTCAGGAAAGTTGTTTCAAAGCTGCCGTAATGAACCAGCGCAGGGTTTTCGATGTTGGATAATATATCAAGGAAATTCCGCCAGATTTTTTCTTCATCGGCGGTATTCTTTGCCCATAGGCTGTGCTGTCTATTTTGCACGCGAAGGCCGATAAGATAGTAAAAATCGCGGTCCGGTATTCCTTCCACGTCAAGGAAAACCGGTGTCCCTTTAATATCCAGACGGGGGTTGTTAGCGATATGCGTTTTCTGTTCGCGGATTGAAAGCGCTTTCAGCTCAGGGCGGTATTTTTCCGGCTTGGGGGCGATTCTCCGGGAAGGGCGGCGCGGGCGGAAGGTATAGGAAAGCTGGGTGACGCTGAAAATGCCCTTGCTGTTCAGCCTTATCCTTTCATTCTCCGGCAGGCTTCCAAGCAGGCTGAGGTCGTCTTTTTCAATTGCGAGCTTATGGCACCGCTTCTGGAATTCGCATTCCGGACAATGGCGGTTAAGGGCGAATTTTGGCGGGTCGGGGTGTGATAAGAGCGGTGTAACCATGCCGGTGATTTTACAGGCAGGGGGCAGCAGCGGTGCTATCCTGATTCTGGAGGAAGTAAAATCATCACCATGGATTATCCTGCCCATATCTATGTTAGCCTGCGTCTTATCCGGTAGTGCCAGCGTATCAAATGCGAGCAGCATCTTATCAATATGGGAGAGCTTGTTGGGGAACGTGAAACGTATGGGGACAAGTTGTTTACCGTTATTTTCAAGGGCATGGATGCTGCTCTCCACATTATGGTTACTTGTTACGACGTTTAAGGTGATTGTTCCCTGCGGCGAAGTTTCCACCAGTCTTTTCTCCGCCCGGTGGCGGTATATCCGGTTCTGTTCCTCCCGCCAGCCTGCGTAAAGGTTCCCGTCCGGTTTTTCTCCCGATGCGCGCAGGAAGCATTTTGTCGGGCAGTTGAGGTAATCTTCGAACAGGGTTGAGGTAATAATGCGACGGTTGGGAGGGTTAGCGCATTATTTCTTACCCTCTATATTATCAATTTCTATCAGCTTCTCACAAAAGCCCAACCAATTTCTGGTAGCAACTAAGGCTTCCTGCTCGGTTAGAACTTCCCCACGTTCAGCATACATGCGCTTGATATGCTCGCAAATATCATCGAATAATTCTTGTTGTCGCGTGCTTTGTCTCATAATTAGCCAAGTGAGATTCGAACCTGTGATTATTTAATAAATACAGTATCTTGACTATTTATCAATTTATACTTTGTGAATTTTCGAACCTGCTGATTGAGGCTATCTGCGAACCTCAGCGGCTCGATATTAAATGGCGGGCCTTAGTTGACGATTTTCGATTAAATCCGCATCTATTCCCGGCATAAAACCTTTTTCGCTTATGCAGCAGGATGGAAAAAGATTCCAATTCTCGCCGAGCTTATTTGATGTAAGCGCACCTATTCAGAAAGTTGTGCCGAACCTATTATTGCCAGATATGAAAAAAATGATCACAGCACTCATTGATAATGATTCTGCCACTTATCCAAAAGCTGCGTTGAAACATATTATGGTATCCTTAGAAAAGGCACCGGAAATTTCTTATCAGCCCGGTGACTTTGCTGTTTATGATGAATGTGCCACTGTTCGTCACTCCCCAGCATTTGCTGTTACCAAGAAACCGGAAGAAGGGCGTTGGCTTAAAGTGATAGGTAATGAGCACGAGCCCTATCTAGCAACGCCCAACGCTGCTTTAATTGAAATGGATTTGGCCGCATTTACCGCAAAGTGCCAAACCTCTGCACATCGTTGATAACAGTCACATTTATCCGGTGAAGCATAACAACGGAGGTGCTAGTGATGCGAGATGCTAGGATAGAACTGACATGTAAGGATGTTGAATTATATTTAGAGGATGCAGAGAAATTGCTGGCGAAAAAATATGGTGCGGAGTTTAGCGACAGAAGAATAGGTGATGTCGTTCAGCTAGCACATGTTTAACTAACCCATAATTTTGAGATAGCATCTGAAAATATTAACAATTTGATAGTAAGTCACATAGAAAAAGAAGGTTTTTGTACATTACCAAGCAAAGTTATAGTTATTTTATACCATAAACCACTCTAAACTTGACTTTTAACATAAAATATGCAAAGATGCGAATATGCTGTATAAAATATCCATAGAAAACTTTTTCTCAATCGCAGAAAAGCAAGAGCTTGATTTTGCTGTTCCGCGAAATGCGCCTGAATTGCCATGTTTTAAAGTCCCAAGGTCAGAACCTGATTACCGTTTGCCGACTGTTATCGGCTTTTTTGGTGCTAATGCTTCCGGTAAATCAACGGTATTACGGGCAATCGCTAATTCAGCCCTATTTGTATGCAAAAGTTTTGATATGAATGAGCAAATGGATATGCTTTTTCAACCCTATAGGCATAAAGACTGGTGGGGTAAACCTACCAAAATTGCAATAGAATTTGATGGGCAATTAAGTATTGATGGAGAATCTTCAATTTTTCGTTATGAGCTACATGTCCAACATCAGGCCAATAACTTTTTTAATAAAATCGTTGCTTACGAATCCTTGTCCTATGCGCCAAAAGGAAAGTTTCGCCGTCTGTTTGAACGACATGGGCAAAAGTTCAAGTTCGGACAGGAATTTGCTATTTCCAGCGATAATGACCCCAGAAAAGAAAGCATACGCCCTAATGCAAGTGTCATAAGCACATTAGCTAAATTAAATCACCAACTGGCTAATTTTATAAGCCAGCTAGTTTCTACTCTGCAAAGCAATATTATTGGCTTTAATAAAGTTCAGCAAAATATGGATTCATTGCTTATGACCTATGCCATGAATAAAAATTGTTTAGACCATCTAAACAGGGAGTTGCGTAGATTTGATGTTGGCCTTGAGTCCATGATAGTGGAACAAGGCAGCAATGGGTTATTTGCTAAATTCAGCCATGTAGGATTGGATAATTTTGTTTTTTTGAATGAAGAATCAAGCGGAACGCAACGCTTTGTCGAAATATTCCCACGGCTGCATTATGTATTGGAAAATGGCAGCGTAGCAGTGATAGATGAACTGGATACCGACCTACACCCCTTACTTGTGCCGGAGTTGTTCCGGTGGTTTGGCGATTCAACACGCAACCCTCATGGCGCACAATTAATTTTTACCGCCCATAATCCGGCATTGCTTCAGGACTTGGAAAAAGAGCAGGTATATTTTGCAGAAAAGCCTAGCGGAAAAGCTAGCAGGATATATGGAGCGCGTGATATTAAGGGATTGCGTCGAGAGCCAAGCTTAATGAAAAAATATCTCGCCGGAGAACTCGGTGCTGTGCCACATATAGGATAAAAATGCCCCGCAAGACAATTGTTCAGCGTACTAGATTTTTTATTGCTGTTGAAGGTGATGGCGAACAATCTTTTGTGAAGTGGCTTCAAGAACTGTCCGAACAACTGGGGTTGCATATCCATCTTGACTGCCAACCTTTAGGTGGCGGAGGTTACAAAACCATGCTGGCCGAAGTCGTCAGGCAACGGCAACGCAAGGAAAGATATAGCGCTAAATCCACTATCCTAATAGTGGATTTAGACCGTGCTATAAGGGAAGATGATGGTTGGGCAATACAAAAACTACAGGAGGAGGCCAAAAAAGCAAAGGTGGATATATGCCTCCAATCCCCTAATCAGGAAGGCTTGTTTCTGCGGATGTTCAAAGGAAATGAACAAGTCCAGCCAAACGCATCGAATACTCTAGCCCAGTTGCAGCGTGTATGGCCTGATTATAGAAAACCTGTTGATAGCAGAACTCTCTCCTCAAAATTTTCATTAGATGATTTATTGCGTGTTGCCAAGCACGACCAAAGCCTGAAAGGGCTGCTAATTACTTTAGGGTTTGAATTGTAAAATATCTTTTTTTGAAATAGTACCCAAAAATGGGAAGGGGTCATGTATTGTGTTTGTAACTATCTCCGCTCCCATAAAGCCGTTTTCTAAAAAAGTATACCCCCCTTGCTATCGTACGTGTTCATAAACGTACATCTCTATCCGCTATCTATTTGTGGGTTAATTTGTAGGTCAGGAATGCATGTGACCCACCAAACTATTGTATTATATGGAATATCCCACTAAAAGTGGCGGAGGGGATGGGATTCGAACCCACGATACAAGTTTCCCTGTATGACGATTTAGCAAACCGTTGCCTTCAGCCACTCGGCCACCCCTCCGTATATGTCGCCAGCCGGAACTCCCGGCTGAAGGCGGATTTTACGGCTCCGCTACCCTTCCTTCCTGCTGTTTATGGCGTTTTTAGCCGTTTCGCAGCATATTCCCCTGTGGGATGGACAGAGATAAACCAGAAAACGGAAATTTCAACAATAAACTTGCATTCTCTGCGAATCATTCCTATTTTACCTGAGTCAAAAAAGATTATACCAATAATAGAAAACTCTTTACAAAAGTTAAATAATCGTTTATATTCCATAAAATACCCAATATTCAGGGGCTGAGTTAAGGCATGGCAAGTAATGCTGTAAAGAATGAAGAAACCCAGTTTGACGAGGTCTATGACCAGATCGTCAGGCTCTATGACCATGCCGAAAACATACTCAAGCTCGCCTATCACGAATCGGTCACTGACCATGAGCAGTTCCTTTTCGAGATCGACCCGCTGGTGAAACAGATTGAAGAATCTGCCAACCAGATTGCTGAGGATTTTAGCGGTTTGATAGAGCGGGGCGAGGCGCCGACCAATGCCATGAAAGTCCGTGTGGGCGCAGCGTTAAGAAAAGTGTTATTAGCTATTGAAGAATATAGAATTAGTGCTAAGAATGGTTCTCAAGAGGAGTAAAATATGATCGCAGCAGTACAGTTAGTTTTGCGGGAATGCGAAGAAACAACAGACGATGTTATCGAACTGGCCGGTAAAATGACGGAATACGGCTTTGATAACGTCGTGCCGCTTTCTTACCAGCAGCTTCTTAACAAGCGCGGCAATGGTCGTGGCTATTCACGCGTATAGCTATCTTTGGTTTTTTACTGAATCGTTATTAGGCTGGTTTACTGCCGGCGCTTCCTTAAAGCTTCCGTTAGCGGGGATATCAGCAGGGTTTAGGTCGGCAAGAAATTTCAGAAGTTGTTGATTTTCCGGTTTCTCTAATACATTTTCAATATTATCAACGCCGCCTCTTACACGGTCGTCTTTCCATCGGTTACTATCAGAAGTAATTACGATGCCATCTGCAAAAACATATCTGTTATCCAGGGTAGAAAAAATTTCTTCAGACAGTTCTTTTATTGTGACTCCTTTTGGTAAGCTGGCGCTATCAAGTTTTTTTTCCAGATAATTGTGCAGTTCCTCCCGACTTATATATCTTTCACCATTCCCGCCTGAGGGGGGAAAGTGCCTGTGCTTCCCGTTCCAGCCGATGTTATGTTCAGTGTCTGCCTCAATTAGTCTATCATATACTTTAGACATTTTTTCTTCAAATTCTGCCTGATCTTTTTTTTCTTCTGGCATACAGTCCTCCCGAATTCATTTTCAAAAAGTATAATGAACTTAATGATAAGTAGCAGGTGTTAACATCTTCTTAATTTGGTTAGTTACAAGTTAAAGTAACTAAATTTATAATCTGGCTTTTAAATGCTTATTCAGCTCCGCTTTCAGTTCCTCCAGTGAGGCCTCCGAGTCAGCCTCGGCACGCGCGACCAGATGGTTCCCGGTGTTGGAAGCCCTTAACAGCCACCAACCGCTACCGAGCTGCGCGCGCACTCCATCAATATCGGAGAACTCGGTTCCCTCGGCAAGGAGAGCGGTTTTTATCTCTTCAACAATGGCAAATTTCCTTTCCTCCGGTACTTCAAAACGGATTTCGGGGGTGGAGAAAGTCTTTGGCAACTCGTCCAGCAGTTCGGCGGCGCTTTTGCCGCTTTCAACCATAATTTTCAGGAAGCGTATGGCGGCGAGTATCCCGTCATCATAACCATAATAATCATCGGCAAAAAAGATATGCGCGCTCATCTCCCCGGCCAGCGGGGCGTTAAGCTCCTTCATTTTTGCCTTGATTAAGGAATGCCCGGTTTTCCACATCACCGGTTTTAACCCTAGTGAGGCAATGTAATCGAACACTGTACTGCTGGTTTTAACATCGGCGACAATTGGTGCGCCGGGATATTTTTTCGCAATATCCTTTGCGAGGATTGCCAATATCTGGTCGCCCCAGATCGGCCTGCCTTTGCCATCCACAATACCGACCCTGTCACCATCGCCATCGAAGGCAAAACCCACGTCCAGCTTATGTTTTGCTATTTCTTCCTTGAGCTGCCCAAGGTTTTTTTCCACTGTCGGGTCAGGGTGGTGAGAGGGAAAAGTCCCATCAATTTTTGTATTCAGCAGGGAATGTTTTGCCGAAAGTTCTGGGGCAAGCATTTCAATAATTTCGCCCGCCGCGCCATTACCGGGGTCCCAGCCTATGGCAAGATTCGGGATTTGGGAATTAAAATTCGAGAGTAGTTTTTTGATGTATTCTGGTTTTATATCATATTGCTCTACTTTTCCCCGGATCTCCTGTCCCGAATCCCGAATCTCCAAATCAGCCAACTGGCGGATTTGTTCCCCATGCAGTGAATCCTTGCCCAGCATTATTTTGAAACCGTTATGGTCTGGCGGGTTATGTGAACCGGTGACCATGATTCCGCCATCAAGGTTAAGGTGGAAGACGGCGAAATATGTCGCGGGGGTAGGGACAAGGCCGATATCCACAACGTCGATTCCGCCATCATTAAGCCCTTTTGCAAGAGCTTCGCTAAGGGCGGGGGAGGATAATCTGCCATCATAACCTATTGCTATTTTCCCTTTTTCCCGCTTTTGGGCATAAGAGCGGCCAATCCAATAGGCGTCATCAAGGGTCAGGGTTTCATTGAAAATACCGCGGATGTCATATTCGCGGAAAATTGAAGGATTAAATTTATGCATTTGAAGTTTTTATTACATAGGGCGAATTTAGCAATAAATTTACTTGTTTTTAATAAAAATTAAGTAAATTTGACTTATGTCCGATAAGAATGTAGCCAAGGCGGTCACGCAGCACGTTGTGAGCCAGAACGATGTGACAATGTATCAGGACTATGACCATGCCAGCAAGCATGTGCAGCGGCATTTTTATTCAAAAGATAATATAGATGCCCAGGCTGCGGGTGGCACAAAAAATATTGCCCTCGAAAACACGCCCAAATTAATGCAGCCGGCACTGGATTATTTACATAATGTTGGTGATGCGATTTCTAAAGGGGCAAAAGTAACGCCGGAGCAGAGGGATCAAATTAAGGAAAAATTTGTTGATTATGCTGTAAAAAGTGTTGGCAATGCTGCTTTTAAAGAGGGCAGTAAAGAAGAGCGTGAGCATTTTAAAGTAATGGCTGAAGGGGTAATTTATGCAGGAGAAAAGGGGATAAAAACTCATGCGGTGGATAGTGGCGCCAAAGAAAAGACCAGGGCAGAGGGTACGGTAGATTTTGCTCCCAGGATAGATGGGGATAAAATCGTTGCTGACAGGGTAGCTGAAATTGCCAAAACCGGTAAAACCAGCGTCTTTTTTGGTGCAGCGCATGGCAACGCAAGAGATGGCACGAATGGCAAGGATCTGGACGAGTTATTGGCAGATAAGGGGCTTAAGGTTGGAAAAATAGGTATTACTGAAGATGCAAAGCTAGCCATCCGTTCTCCCGGTAAGGAAATGCCAACAACAATAATCGAAACAAATGCAAAAACGTTCGGTATAGATTGGCCGGGCGGTAATATTAATGTTCGGCAGATAGAGAAAAAAGATGGCTCTAAAGAATTAGGAGGGGAACTGAATTTTGATAAGGAAGATGGTAAATTAAAAAAGGTAAAAGAAAAAGATCTGGGGGGATTAATTCCTCCACAGGTTTCTGGCGGGAAGGCTCCTGAAGTCCAACAATCAGCAGGAAGAAGTGGCAGATAGCCTGTAAGCCGGATTCTGTCTGCGCCGCCTACCTGGCCGCGGAGATGGCAATTCATCTAGGATTATTGTTACCAATAACCTCTAACGATCTACCCGGACGGCACGCCAGAAACAGGCTTGACGCCGCCCCTATTTGATCTTTCTCCAGACAGGGTTTTCAATGCCTTTGCCGTTACCGGCAAAGCGGTGGGCTCTTACCCCGCCTTTTCACCCTTACCTTAATGTCTCTCGAGAGCGAACACCAAGGCGGTTTGTTTTCTGTTGCACTTTCCCTCGGGTTGCCCCGGGCGGTTATTACCCGCTGTCTTGTTTCTGTGAAGCCCGGACTTTCCTCCCCGTGTTGCCACGCGGCTGCCATCCGGCTATCTGCCAGCCTGTTCTAGCAGGTTTTGCAGGATTTCGCAACATTCATCATCCCAGACGCCGTTAACCTTTTCCTGCCGCCAATGGCGCTGGAAGGCGGTTATCGAGGCTGCATCGTGGGTTTGGTAGCCGAGTTCGGTTAGTTGCGTGGTTGTGTGGTTGCGTGGTTGCGTGGTTGCTTGCCACAGGCCAATTCCATTTTCTGCCAGCCGTTTCCAGTCGAAAAGCTCGCCGGGGTCTTGCTTTCGCTCCGGGGCGATGTCGGAATGGCCGACTATATCAATATCCTTGATTCCATAAGTTTTCTTTATCGATAAGCATAAATCGATAAGTTTTATATATTGATCTTCGGTGAACGGGCGGTAGCCCCATTCATGGCCGGGATTCACGATTTCAATGCCGATAGAGCATGCATTCACGTTTTCCCGCCCTCGCCAATAGCTGATCCCGGCGTGCCATGCGCGTTTTGATTCATCAACAAGCTGGTAAAGTGAGCCATCCTCGTCCAGCACATAATGCGCGCTGACCTTGCTGGCCAGGTCGCACAGGCGGTCTATGGCCTCCTGGGCGGTTTTCATACCCGTATAATGCAATATGAGCATTTCAACGGGGGAGTTGCGCTCATCGAAATTAGGTGACTGGAATTGCCTAGAAACCACGTTTCTTACGAATCATGTTATACGCCACGTTTATTTGCGTGATACGGATGGCATCGCCGCCGATATCCGGGTGGTATTGCATGGCAAGCTTGCGGTAGGCGCGTTTGATCTGGTCGTTACCGGTCCAGCGGCTGATGCCAAGGGTTTTATAAGGATCGAATGCGGTTTCACTCGCGGTATCAGGCTTGAACCATTCAAATGCAGCGGCAAAATTCATTCGACCCTCAGGTTATTAGTTGTTTTCCAGTTCCATGAAGTGATCACGGGAGTGTTTTATCTTCTCCATAATCACTGCTTCAATTTCTTCTACCGGGACATTAATTCCGGCCTGCGAAAAATCATTTGAAAGGCGTTCACGCAGATTATCTTTCGTCAGCACCGCACTAACCAACTCACTGGCATATTTCTCAGCCGCTTCGCCGGTTTTGCCTAATTTCTGGGCAGCCCACAGGCCGACCTGTTTATTCCTTCTTGCACGTATCTTGAACCTTAATTCCTCATCATGCGCGAATTTGTTTTCAAAAGCGCGTTCCCTGTCGTTTAGTTGCATTCTTTTCTCCTTGTGATTTATACAATATGCAATTAAGTTAATGTTCAAATTTAATCATATCAAGTAGATAAACAAAACTTAAAATTATCACATTATGCTGCCAAAAAACCGCAAAAAACCAATTTACGAAGGTAAAGCCAAATCACTATACGAAGGAAGCGAGCCGGGAACCCTTATCCAGCACTTCAAGGATGATGCGACCGCCTTTAACAACCAGAAGAAGGGAACCATTACCGGAAAGGGGGTTATCAACAACCGCATTTCCGAATTTCTGATGACCCGCCTTGGCGATATCGGCATCCCGACGCATTTCATCAAAGGCCTCAACATGCGCGAGCAGTTGGTTCGCCATCTTGAGATCATCCCGATTGAGGTTGTGGTGCGCAACGTGGTTGCGGGCAGCCTTGCAAAAAGGGTTGGCATTGAGGAAGGGACCTTGCTCTTAAGCCCGATTATTGAATGGTATTATAAAGATGACGAACTGGGCGACCCGCTGGTGACTGAGGAACATATCTTCAATTTTGGCTGGGCCAGCGCGGAAGAAGTTGACATTATGCGCAACCTTGCCCTGCGTATCAATGATTTCCTTAGCGGCGTGTTCTCCGCGTGCCGTTTGCGTCTGGTGGATTTCAAGATCGAGTTTGGCCGCTTCATCATGGAGGAGCAGGGCGTAATGCAGATTATGCTGGCCGATGAAATCAGTCCGGATACATGCCGCCTGTGGGATATCGAAACCAATGAGAAGCTCGATAAGGACCGTTTCCGCCGCAACCTTGGCGGTGAGGCGGAAGCTTATCAGGAAGTCGCGCGCCGGCTTGGGGTTCTTGGCGCTGCCGATAATGTGGAGAAACTCTAGGATGCAGAAACTGGCGGTAGTCTCACTGGCGTTGCTGCTTTCTTCCTGCGGCTGGACAGGCAGGCAGTGGACGTCTTTTGCAAACTGGTCTGACCGCAATATGCCGACATACAGCGATTATTCCGGGGGTGATGAGCAGCAGCCAAGGCAGGTTCCGCCTCAGTATCAACAGCAGATGGCTCCCCAGCCTTACCCGGAGAATTACTCGCAGCCTTATGGCCATCCGCCGCAGCCCTACGGGCAGCCGCAAATTCCTGAGCCGCCGGTAAGTTCATTGCCGCCGCTTCCAGGGCAGCAATCATATGGCCAGTCTTTGCCGCATAGCTTTTCCAACACGAACGTGCCATACCGCGCAGTGTTGCCGCAACAGGGAGAGGACGATTTTCCAGAGGAATATCGCCATATTGAAGGTGGTTCAGGGGTTGACGTAGCGCCCACGCAATATATACAAAGGCCGGGATTTACTAATGAGCAGTATGTTCCAACGGTTCCGAACATGCCGCCGCCAATGACCAGATAGGTCCAGAAATTACGGAGTAACAAAATGAAAGCGAAAGTATATGTAACACTCAAAAACGGCGTTCTTGACCCTCAGGGGCAGGCGATTTCAAAATCCCTTAAAAACATTGGCGTGGAAGGGATCAAGGAAGTCCGCCAAGGCAAATATTTTGAGATCGAGCTTGATTCAAAAGACAACGCCGAAGAAAAAATCAAACAGGCCTGCCAATCGGTTCTGGCGAACACGGTGATTGAAAACTTTAAATACGAGCTGGTGGCGTAAAATGAAAGCAGGTGTGGTTGTATTTCCGGGTTCAAACTGTGACCGCGACATGAAGGTTGCGCTGGAGCAGGCTGGGTTTGAAGTCAGTATGCTATGGCATAAGGATACTAAAATCCCCAAGCTCGATTTTATCGCGCTGCCGGGCGGGTTCTCCTATGGCGATTACCTGCGCTGCGGGGCGATTGCCGCGCATTCGCCGATCATGTCGGAAGTAAAAAAACATGCTGATGAAGGCCGTTTGCTGCTCGGCGTGTGCAACGGGTTCCAGATACTTGCCGAATCCAACCTGCTGGAAGGCGTTCTGCTTTCAAACAAAACCCTCAAATTCATCTGTAAGCCACAAAAACTGAAGGTAGCTTCCAACGATAACGCCTTCACAAAAAATTATAAGCTTGGCGAGGAAGTCAATTTTCCGATTGCCCACCATGATGGCAATTTCTTTGCCGATGATTCGGCGGTTAAGGCGCTGGAAGATAACGGTCAGGTGGCCTTCCGCTATACTGAAAACCCGAATGGGGCGCTTAAGGATATTGCAGGAATCACCAACAAAAAAGGCAATGTGCTGGGTATGATGCCGCACCCTGAGCGCGCGATCTCGGAACTGCTCGGCGGGGAAGACGGCAAGCGTTTCTTCGCTAATATTCTTGGCGCGTAGTGTCCTCGTGACAGCCAGTATAAGGAGATGATATGAGGTTTTCTTACGGCGGATATGGCAGGGGCCAGCCAAGGCGTAGGGGGAACTGGGTTCTTGCCCTGATAATCGCGGTCATTGCGCTCATATCATATTTAAGCTCGCAGGAATATAACCCGATCACCGGTGAAAAACAGTTTGTCGCGCTTTCTCCCGATCAGGAAATTGCGCTTGGGCTGCAAGCGGCACCGTCGATGGCGGCACAACATGGCGGGCTTAGCGCAGACAGGCAGAAAACCGCGCTGGTTAAAAATGTCGGGCGGAACCTTGTTCAAAACAGCATAGCGTCTGAAACAAAGTGGAATTACGAGTTCCACCTGCTTGCCGATAACCAGACCATCAATGCTTTCGCGCTTCCCGGCGGGCAGATTTTTATTACTGAAGGCTTGCTTGATAAACTGAAAAACGAAGACCAGCTTGCGGGAGTTCTGGCGCATGAGATTGGCCATGTTATCGCCCGCCACGGCGCGGAGCATCTGGCAAAACAGCGCTTGACGCAAGGTCTTACCAGCGCAACCGTGATTGCCACAGGTGACCATGGTTCCGGCCAGATGGCGGCAATTATGGGGCAATTGGTGAATATGAAATATGGCCGCTCGGATGAGATCGAGTCCGATGTGCTGGGTGTGCGCTTCATGAGCGAGGCGGGCTATGACCCGAATGAGCTTATCGGGGTGATGGAAATCCTTGCGGAATCTGCCGGAAGTGGTAGAACTCCTGAGTTTTTCAGCACCCATCCCAACCCGGAGAACCGGATAGGAAAAATCAAAGAGGCGATTGATAACTTAAACTAACAGGTAGTGTTATGTCAGGAAGACAAAAGAAAATAGCTGTTCTTGATGAGAGCGGCAAGAACCGGGAGATAATCCAGCAGTTACGGCTGCTTGAGCCGCGGATCAATTTTGTAGAAATTGAATATAATGCCTCTGATAAAACCAGATTCGGCGGGCTGGTTTATTTCAATACACCAAAGGATGGAAAGTTGCCTGTGGGCAGGGATAGTATCCTTCAGGATATTGGGCGGTTCGGCAATTATTTTGTGATGGTGGATACGAATAACCTCACCCAAGTTGACTCACGCCGTATGACTATGGGTGATATGATTGTCGCCATGGTTAATGTCAGGGGAACCAAACACAAGACGCCATCGCTATGGGCTAAGGAAATTGCTGCTGAACTCAAAAACCAGTTTCCTGAATTGGTAAATGGCAGAAGAAGCAGGACAGACAAATAAATCCTTGAATAAAACTCCCGAAGATATAAACCTTCTTTCAAACAAAGAGGTATAAAATGAGCATTCAGGACATTATCGAGCAGGCGTGGGAAAACCGCGCGGAGATCAGCACCGGCACCAAAGGCGAAATCCGCGATGCGGTAAATGAAACCCTTAACCGGTTGGATAGCGGCAAGCTCCGCGTTGCGCAGAAAAACGGCAGTGAATGGGTTGTAAACCAATGGGCAAAGAAGGCCGTGCTGCTTTCTTTCCGCCTGAATGCCAATGAAAAAATGGGCGAAACCGCTTATGACAAGGTTCCGCTCAAAACCGCCGGATGGTCGGAAGAACAATTCAAAACCGCCGGGTTCCGCGCCGTTCCGGGTTCGGTTGCGCGTCGCGGTTCGTTCATTGCTCCGGGTGTTATCCTGATGCCGTCATTCGTGAATATTGGCGCTTATGTCGGTGAGGGAACAATGGTTGATACATGGACAACAGTCGGTTCCTGCGCACAGATCGGCAAGAACTGCCATCTTTCCGGCGGTGTGGGTATTGGCGGCGTTCTTGAGCCATTACAGGCAAACCCGGTGATTATCGAAGATAACTGCTTCATCGGCGCGCGTTCTGAAATTGCCGAAGGCGTAATTGTCGAGGAAGGTGCGGTGGTTTCAATGGGCGTCTATATCGGAGCCTCCACGAAAATCCTTGACCGTGAAACCGGGGAGGTCACCTATGGCCGCGTTCCGTCTTATTCTGTGGTTGTGCCGGGTACGCTGCCGGGCGAGAAGGCTAATCTTTATTGCGCGGTTATTGTAAAGAAGGTCGATGAGAAAACCCGCAGCAAAACCGGCATCAACGACCTGCTGCGCGACGTAGCCTGACCTTTTAGCTGTATAAACGCATTTTTATACAATCATGCCTATGTGACTATGGGATTCTTATACGCTATTGCCTAAGTTTATCATGAAAGGGAAAACTCCCATTAAACTTAACCAAAAGGTAGTTATCATGAAAAAATATCTCGCAATCGCAGCTATTGCCGTTTGTGCCTCAGGGCCGGCTATGGCAGATCACGACAAGAATGCAGATCACTGGTTCGATAAAATCGATACCGATAAAAACGGTGTCATCACAAAATCAGAGCACACTGCGTTCAGTGAAAACAAGTTCAATAAAATTGATACTAACAAGGATGGAACAATTTCCCGCGAAGAGCTTCGCGCTCATAAAGAGGCTAAAAAAAGCGGATGGAATAAGGAAGTGAATACGACCAAAGATCCTAAAAAGTACAATTCAAAACAGTCAGAACGTGAATACGACGTTGATAAGCACTAATTTTGATTTGTTACGTTAATGGGAAGGGAGCTTCGGCTCCCTTTTTTTAGAATTTTAAAATGTCGGACATTGAATAAAATCCGGGCTTCCTGCCTTTGCACCACCCGGTGGCCTTGATTGCGCCGCTTGCGTAAATATCGCGGCTTGATGATTTATGCGTAAGTTCCACGCGGTCATGGTCGCTGGCGAACATAACGGTGTGGTCGCCGATTACGCTGCCCCCGCGTAAGGTAGCAAAACCGATATTTCCCTTTTTGCGCTCACCGGTGATGCCGTCGCGCACGCGGTCGGATTTTTTCCTAAGGTCGATCTTGCGGCCTTTCGCGGCAGCTTCACCCAGAAGAAGCGCGGTTCCTGAAGGGGCATCTTTTTTATAGCGGTGGTGCATCTCCAGCACTTCGATATCATAGCTATCATCAAGGATTTCCGCCGCTTTCTGCGTGAGGAGCGTTACAAGGTTCACGCCGATACTCATATTCGGCGACCAGAAAACCACCGTTTTTTTCGCGAATTCCTTGAGCTTTTTAAGCTGCGCTTCGGTAAAACCTGTAGTCCCGATAACATGGATTTTCTTCTGTTTCGCAGTTTCAGCGGCGAAGGCAAGCGTCGCTTCCGGCGAGGTAAAATCGATCACCGCGTCACATTTTTTAATGAAAGCGGCGATATCATCTCCCTTATCCACACCGCCGACCAGCGTCACGCCTTTGGTTGCTTTCGCCAGCGCCATGAGCGTTTGCCCCATGCGCCCCTTATTGCCGAGAATCCCGATTTTAATTGTCATGCCCAACAGATAATGGAAACCGGCGGTTCATGCAACTAAATGCTGGTAAATTTACTCACTCCCCCATAAATCCTTGATTCGGTTGAAGAAATTATCGGTTTCCGGGCTTGAGCCGCTGCCGCTTTCCTTATCGAATTGCTCAAGGAGTTCTTTCTGGTGCTTGGTAAGGTTTTTGGGAGTTTCTATGCTCAAATGAATATACATATTCCCGCGGCCTTTGGATTGCAGGATGCTCATCCCCTTATCCTTGAGCCGCAGCTTGTCGCCGGTTTGCGCGCCGGTGGGGATGTTCACCTTCGCGCGTTTGGCTTCAATTGTTGGAACCTCGATCGAGCCGCCAAGCGCCGCCGTAGTCATTTTAATCGGTACGCGGATATGTAAATCCTCGTTGTCGCGCTTGAAGAATTTATGCGGTTTCATCGAAAGGAAAATATACAGATCACCCGCATCGCCTCCGCGCAGGCCGGTTTCGCCTTCGCCCGCAAGGCGTATGCGCGTGCCGTCCTCAACGCCTGCCGGGATGTTCACCGAGAGGGTTTTGTCTTTTTTCACGCGGCCCTGTCCGCCACATTTCTTGCACGGGTTCTTCACCACCTTGCCCAATCCGCCGCAGGTTCCGCATGTGCGCTCAAGCGAGAAAAACCCTTGCGTGGTGCGGGTTGTGCCGCGTCCGCCGCATGTCGGGCAGGTGACTGGTTGCGAGCCGTCTGCACCGCCGCTTCCGTGGCAGGAATTGCAGGTGTCGTAAGTGTTTACCTTGATTTCCTTCTTCACGCCGCCGAAGGCTTCTTCGAGCGTGATATCCATATTATAGCGCAAATCCGCCCCGCGGGTGACTGCATCGCTGCGCCCGCCGCGCATGCCACTGCCGCCGAAACCGCCAAACCCGCCGAACAGATCCTCGAATATATCGGCGAAGTTGGAAGCGTATTCGCGGCCTGAATGGAAGCCGCCGCCACCACCCATACCGCCGCCGAATGCGGCATGGCCATATTGGTCATAGGCCGCGCGTTTCTGCGGGTCGCGCAGGATGTCATAGGCTTCGGAGAGTTCCTTGAATTTATCTTCCGCGGCTTTGTCGCCGGGGTTTTTGTCGGGGTGATATTTTACCGCGAGCTTGCGGTAAGCTTTTTTGATTTCATCGTCACCGGCGGATTTTTCAACCCCAAGAATTTCATAGTAATCGCGTTTGGACATGCCATTGATTTAGGCATTTATACGGAATTTTCAACCTAATACTTGAAACTATCTGCCAGGTGTTTCTGCGCCTCGTTCTGCGGCAGGCCCTGTTGATGGTATAACCGGCGCTTTCTTGTCGAAATCCGGTGAAGCATCTGAATAATTTTTTATGCTGTCGAGCCTTACCTGAACGATTTTTGCCTGTTCGATTGTAGCTGCAACTGCCTTGTCGCCCTCATCCAGCGGGCGTGAATTTACGTCGGAAGGAGTGTTTGTGCCGGAGAACGTTTTTGCAAATGTCCCCGTGTCGGCGTGATCAGCTAAATACCGCTTATATAATAATGCGGCATCGCTTATGCTTCTTTTTCCATTCATCAATTCTGAAAAATGGGCGGAGCTTGAGCTTTCAATTCTATTGGTTTCTATGGACTTTGCGAAAGCACGCCTTGCAGCAAGGATTTCATCAGGATCGAGCTTTCCATCGAAAGGCTTGCCGATTCCGTCTTCTTTTATGGCTTTAATAGGATTGTATTCAGCTTGCGCTTGTTTTTCAGTCATAAATTTCCCCCAATATTTATAATAATCAATATACAATATTATTATGAAAATATTATGACATGATATAAAAAAATAATAAAAGCCCCGAAAACCGGGGCTTTTAATTGGTTATATTAGCTGGCTTTTTTCTTCTTGTCGTCGTTATCGTCAACTTCCTCGAAAGTTGCGTCAACAACCTTTTCATCGCCTGCATCATCCGGGTTGGAAGCTTCAGGGGCTTCGGTCGCGCCGGAGCTGCTGCCGGATTCCTGCTGGGCTTTATAAACCGCTTCGCCCAGCTTCATTGCGGCCTGAGTCAGCTCATTGGTTTTTGCCTTGATAGCTTCCGCATCCTCGCCGTTAAGGGCTTCTTTCAGCTCGGCGATACCTTTCTCAATCGCCTCTTTTTCGCTGTCGGAGATTTTGTCACCATGCTCGCCGAGGCTTTTCTCGGTTGAGTAGATAATGCTATCCGCCTGATTTTTTGCCTCGATCAGTTCGCGGCGTTTTTTATCCTCGCCCGCGTTGGTTTCGGCATCTTTCACCATTTTCTCGATTTCTTCCTCGGAAAGCCCGCCGGAGGCCTGAATGATGATTTTCTGCTCCTTATTGGTGGCTTTGTCTTTCGCCTGAACATGGACAATGCCGTTTGCGTCGATATCAAACGCAACTTCAATCTGCGGGACGCCGCGCTGGGCAGGCGGGATGCCGTCAAGGTTGAATTCGCCGAGCAGCTTGTTGTTCGCTGCAATCTCGCGCTCGCCCTGGAACACGCGCACGGTAACTGCGGTCTGGTTGTCGGCGTAGGTTGAGAATACCTGGCTTTTCTTGGTCGGGATTGTGGTGTTGCGGTCAATCAGCTTGGTGAACACGCCGCCTGCGGTTTCGATACCGAGCGAAAGCGGGGTTACGTCAAGCAGGAGGACATCCTTGATATCACCCGCAAGAACGGCAGCCTGAACCGCCGCGCCGATCGCAACAACTTCATCCGGGTTCACGCCTTTATGCGGTTCGCGGCCAAAGAAATTCTTCACGGTTTCAATTACTTTCGGCATGCGGGTCATACCGCCCACCAGCACCACTTCATCAATTTCATTGGCTTTAAGCCCGGCGTCAGCCAGGGCTTTTTTGCACGGATCAACGGTTTTCTGGATTAAATCATCCACCAGCGATTCAAGCTTCGCGCGGTTGAGCTTGATGTTCAGGTGTTTAGGGCCGGAAGCGTCAGCCGTGATGTAAGGCAGGTTGATATCAACCTCAGTCTGGTTGGAAAGCTGCTTCTTCGCGTCTTCCGCGGCTTCTTTCAGGCGCTGGAGGGCGAGGGGGTCCTTCTTGAGGTCAATGCCCTGCTGTTTTTTGAACTCATCGGCAAGGAAGTTTAGGATTCTCATGTCGAAGTCTTCACCGCCAAGGAAAGTGTCGCCGTTAGTGGCTTTAACCTCGAATACGCCATCGCCGATTTCAAGGATTGAAACGTCGAACGTACCGCCGCCAAGGTCATAGACCGCGATGGTTTTGCCTTCGGTTTTATCGAGGCCATAGGCAAGTGCGGCAGCCGTTGGCTCGTTGATGATGCGGAGGACTTCAAGTCCGGCAATCTTGCCGGCGTCCTTAGTGGCCTGACGTTGCGCGTCGTTGAAATATGCCGGGACGGTGATAACCGCTTTCTCGACTTTTTCGCCGAGATAGCCTTCTGCGGTTTCCTTCATCTTTTGCAGGATGAATGCGGAGATCTGGGAAGGTGAGTATTGTTCGCCTTTCACTTCCACCCATGCGTCATTGTTTTTTGCCTTGACGATTTTGTATGGAACAATGCCCATATCCTTTTTAACCATCGGGTCTTCAAAATTGCGGCCAATAAGGCGTTTGATCGCAAACAGGGTGTTTTCCGGGTTGGTTACGGCCTGGCGTTTTGCGTTGTCACCCACCAGACGTTCATTACCCCCGGCGAATGCCACGATTGAAGGCGTGGTGTTCTTGCCGTCCGAATTCACGATAACTTTAGGCGTTTTGCCCTCCATCACCGCAACGCAAGAGTTGGTCGTTCCGAGGTCGATACCGATAACTTTAGCCATGTTTTCTCCCCAATGCTTTGGTAATTATTATGATTTCTGGGTTTTATATGGGGCAATTAATCGAATATTTCAAGGGGAGAAAGAAAAAATCTTGAAAGGGACGCGGTGAACGAAAAACAACATCCGCCCGCCCGGCAATATTGCGGCCTTTATCAGGGGCGGCCCTTAGTATAACTCACCCGTCTGCGAACCCATGCGTATAACCAGTGTATGGGCATTGCTGGTGGTTATGCTGGTATCATGCGCAACTTCAGCTGCGCCGATGAACGAGGCCCAGGAGCTGAATGATGGCGGCGGGCCACCGGTAACTGTTACTGCGACAATATTGCCTGAAGTACCGTTACCATCATCGATTTTAGCGTCGATCGAGGCGGAATCAGGGCCGGAAAAGCCATTGGTGCAGGAAATATCGTCATCGTCGGCGGAAAGCGTGCAGTCCGCCGCTATATACACATTACCGGGGTAGGTAAGGTCAAGGGCGGGTATAGTGGTAGCGCCGTAGGCGATGAAGCCGATGTTGTTACCGGTTTTGCCTTTAGGGGAGCTAGGCGCGGCGGCATTGATAGGGAAGTTGGCGGCATAGGTGATGGAGTAGTCTACGCCGGGAAGCTCATCGTTTTTGAAGCCGTTCTGTGAAAGCTGGAACCAGAAATTTGCAGATTCGCCGTCCCATGCCGTCGCAGCGCTGGTTTGTATATAGCCGTTACCGTTGCCTACAGCAGAGTTGTATATGTAGCTGTCGCCGGGGACGGATTTGAACTTGTCGCGGAAAGTGGCAACAGCGGCGTCGAACTGGGCGACCTGCCGGCAGAATGCCTGCACCTTCTGGGTGTTGATCATGCTTTGTGCTACGAGGATACCCCCGATGAGAAGCCCGATGATGACAAGCACGATGGCAAGTTCAACAAGTGTAAAACCGCTTTGCTTTATCTTTTTTCTATTAAAATTCTTTTCCATAAAATCGTATTTACCCCAATAGATATTCCAGCGATAAGTGAGATCCCGAAATGAGCAATAAAATAAGCAATAACATGATAGCTAACGGCAATAAGTAAATTTAGTACTAATATGCGGCTATTAGTGCTTTTTTAGTTTCAATAAAGCAGTCTGTTGCCAAACAAATACAGAAAGCATGTGATTTGAGGATAACAAGGCGGGAATTTCCTAGTACAACTCACCGGTCTGCGAGCCCATGCGTATGATCAGGGCGTGTGCGTTGTTGGTAATGGTTCCGGTGGCGTAGTTAGCTGCAGGGGCTTGGTCACGGATGGTTCCAAGGTTTGCTACAGTTGCACCAAGTGCAAGGCCGACGATGTTGCCGGTTGCGCTGGCGCCGTTGTCCATTTTTGCGTCGATTGAAGCAGCGTCAGGGCCGGAAAGGCCATTGGTGCAGGAAAGCGCTGTTGCAAGAGTTGAGAGCGTGCAATCCATTGCCATATAGACGTTGCCGGGATAGGTGAGGCCGAGTGATGTAACGGCTGTGCCGCCATATGCGATGAAACCAATGTTATTGCCTGTTTTACCTTTAGGGGAGTTCGGCGTGATTGCGTTGATAGGGAAGTTGCCGTTAGTATAGGTGTTGGCATAGTTTACGCCGGGAAGTTCGTCGTTTTTAAAGCCGTTCTGCGAAAGCTGGAACCAGAAGTTTGCGGCTTCGTTGTTCCATGCAGTGGCGGCGCTGGATTCAATATAGCCGTTACCATTGCCTACGGCGGTATTGTATATGTAACTGTCGCCGGGGACGGATTTGAACTTGTCGCGGAAGGTGGCGACAGCGGCGTCGAACTGTGCGACCTGCCGGCAGAATGCCTGCACTTTCTGGGTGTTGATCATGCTTTGCGCCACGAGGATACCGCCGATCAGAAGCCCGATGATGACAAGCACGATGGCAAGTTCAACAAGCGTAAAACCTGAATTGCGGTTCTTGGTTGTGTTTTTATATGTTCTGTCCATATATGCTTCTTTTATAATTTTCCCTAGTGTAGCGGTTCTTTCAATTTGATAAATAAATAAAATTTATGATGGCGTATAGGCATTAATTTTCCGTAAATGTAAAAAAAATTGTGGTGGTTACAGCGCAGTAACGGTTAATAACCCGTTACCCCGCTAGTAAAGTTCACCGGTTTGGGAACCTATGCGTATAATCAGAACATGGGCGTTGTGGTCAATAATTGATGTGTCATATGGAACTTCGACTGCATTGATGAAATCGGTAAAATCGTCAACTGAGGCAGGGGCGGTGAAAGCAACGATGTTTCCGGACGTACCGTTACCATCATCGAGCTTGGAGTCGACTGAAGCGGCATCCGGGCCGGAAAGGCCGTTGGTGCAGGAAATGTTGTCAGCGGCGGTGGAAAGCGTGCAGTCAGCAGCGATGTAAACATTACCGGAATATGTCAGGTCGAGCGCGGGGATGGACAGGCCGCCATAGGCGATAAAACCTAGGTTGTTACCTATCTTTCCCTTGGGGGAGGCAGGGGTAGCCGCGTTAATGGGGAAGTTGGCGGCGTAGGTGGTCGAGTAATAAACGCCGGGAAGCTCTTCGTTTTTAAGGCCGGTCTGGGAAAGCTGGAACCAGAAATTGGCGGTTTCCCCGTCCCAGTCCTCGCCGGTGGAGCTTCGGATCACGCCGTCACCGTTGCCGATGGAGGAATCATAGGAATAGCTATCGCCCGGAATGGATTTGAATTTATCGCGGAAAGTGGCGACTGACGCATCGAACTGGCCGATCTGGCGGCAGAATGCCTGGATTTTCTGTGTAGAGATCATGCTTTGCGCGATAAGGATGCCTCCGATAAGGAGTCCAATTATAACCAGGACAATTGCAAGCTCAATAAGTGTGAAGCCAGATTGTTTATTTGAGAGATTCTTCATGTCCATTTAAAGTTAAGCTCGCCCATTAGTGTTTCTGAAACAATATATTATGCATAATCGTGCCGCGAAAATGCTTTTATATAAATTTTCTTTATAAACTGTGTTTTGACAGCTTTGTCCACAGTTTGTTGCTGAATAGATGCACTTTCAACTATCAATAAAGTTCCCCTGTTTGTGAGCCCATGCGGATCATAAGCATATGGGCGTTGCTGGTCAGCGTTGCTGTAGCGAAGGTGGCGGGAGGAGCTGTGTTTTTTATGGTGTCAAAGCTGGTTTGCGTGACTGTTACCGCCACGACGTTTCCGCTGTTGCTCATGCCGTTATCGATCTTGGCATCGATGGAGGCGGCATCGGGGCCGGAGAATCCGTTAGTGCAGGAGATCAGGCCTGCGGTGGCTCCGGTTGATGCGGTGCAGTTCATGGCCATATATATATTGCCGGGGTAGGTAAGGCCGAGTGAGGTGATGGCGGTGCTTCCATAAGCGAGGATGCCTACGTTATTGCCGGTTTTGGCTTTCGGTGCGTTGGGCGTGATCGCATTGATGGGGAAGTTTGCCGCGTAGGCGGTTGCATAAGGAACGCCGGGGAGTTCCTCGTTCTTGAAGCCGTTCTGGTATAGCTGCAACCAGAAATGCGCCATCTGGCCGCCTGAGTTCCAGGTATTCGCCACGTTTGCGCCGGTGGTTACGGCATTTTCAATGATGCCGTCGCCGTCGCCGACCGCCGGGTTGTAAATATAGCTGTCACCGGGAACGCTTCTGAACTTGTCGCGGAAAGTGGCAACCGCCGCGTCGAACTGCGCTATCTGGCGGCAGAACGCCTGTACTTTCTGGGTATTGATCATGCTTTGTGCAACGAGGATGCCGCCAATGAGCAGGCCGATTATAACAAGGACGATCGCAAGTTCTACCAGTGTAAACCCTTTTTCTTTGTGATGCATCCTTTGCCCCAGGTTATTTTTACTGCCTATCATATTGGTAATATAGTATCTTCTTGTAATAAATGACTTTAGGCAGAATGCAGGAATATCCTTAATTTTTTGTTTATATAGGGGGGAAAATGTTGCCAAGCAGGCGCAATAACAATAAAGGCCGATATTTGGGGCTATTAACCCGGTGTTGAGGATAACAGGCGTTTTACTAATATAATTCCCCTGTTTGTGAACCCATGCGGATAATAAGGATATGGGCGTTGCTGGTTAAGGTGGTTACGGCGAAGTTTACTGCCGCGCCGTCGCGGATAGTGGCCCAGCTTGCAACGTCCGCGGCCAGTGTGCGTGCCACGATATTGCCCGAAGTACCCAGGCCATTGTCTATTTTAGCGTCGATCGAGGCGGCATCCGGGCCGGAGAAGCCGTTATTGCACCTTATGGCGGCAAGCGCTGTGGAGTTCGTGCAGTCCATCGCCATGTAGACATTGCCGGGATAGGTGAGGCCAAGAGAGACTACCGTTGCGCCGCCATATGGTATGATGCCTATGTTATTGCCCGTTTTGCCTTTAGGCGTATTGGGGGTTTGGGCGTTGATAGGGAAGTTAGCTGCGTAAGCGGTCGCGAATGGGACGCCGGGCATTTCATCGTTCTTGAAGCCGTTCTGGTAAAGTTGCAGCCAGAAATTGGCCATTTGCCCAGCCGCAAGCCATGAGCCGGGCGTATCCGCTCCTACTGTGACAGCGCTTTCGATGATGCCGTCGCCATCACCCACGGCGGGATTGTAAATATAACTGTCGCCCGGAAGGCCCCTGAACTTGTCACGGAAAGTGGAAACCGCCGCATCGAACTGTGCTATCTGGCGGCAGAATGCCTGCACTTTCTGGGTGTTGATCATGCTTTGCGCAACGAGGATACCGCCGATAAGAAGGCCGATGATTACCAGCACAATGGCTAGTTCAACTAATGTAAAACCCCGATTTTTTGTTTTTTTGTTTTCGCCTTCTTGTTTGTTGCTCATCTACAGTGCTCGCCCCAGAGCGGTTGGTTATTACGTTGATTCCCTTTTTATACTGAGCCATAATGTTACAAGAATACTACAGCCATATTAAGGAAGACTTAAATTCCTATAAAATTATCTCCTGATGCTACTGAAATATCTGGCGAATCGCACATGAAATTAGTTGTTTCTCCCCCGTTAACCCTTCTTTCACTGCCGATAGTGATTATTTCGCTTCACTGCTTATGGTGCGGTTTTGCAAATTTTCTAGCAAAAACCGTGCCAGCTTTAGGTTTTGTTAACTAACGGCTGCTATAGTTAAGAAAATAAAGGAATGGAATATGGCAATTACCCAAGGTTTACAGCAGCGTCAGTCGCAGACACTGGCAATGACGGCGGAGCTTCAGCAATCGCTCAAGATGCTCCAGCTTTCATCGATTGACCTTTCGGAGATGATTAACGCGGAGCTGGATAAAAACCCGCTGCTGACATCTGATGACGGTGAGTTTGTAACGGCGGGCGCGGCGCAGGCCGACAGTTCCTCGCTTGACCTTACCGATACTGGCGCCAACCGCGACCTTGAAAAGGGCAATGACTCGCTGGATTATGATTATAATCAGGATTGGAGCGACGCAGGAAAGGGCGGAAACCGCAATTTTGACGAATACAGCGATGATTTTGACAGCACGATTTCCGGCGAGAAGAACCTGCGCGAGTTTTTAATTGAGCAGTTCTATATTGATGTTGAGGACGCGCAGCAGCGTAGTATCGGCCTTTATATGATGGATTTCCTCGATGATGCCGGTTATTTCACCGGTGATATTGCGGAGATTGCGGAAAACCTCGGCTGTAGCGGGGATGAAGTTGAAGCGGTGCTGAAACTCTTGCAAAAGCTTGAGCCGAGCGGGATTTTCGCGCGGAACCTTGTGGAATGCCTGCATATCCAGCTTGAGGAAAAGAACCGGCTAGACCCGTGCATGTTCGTCCTGCTGCAAAACCTCGAAGTGCTGGCGATGAAGAAATTCGATATCCTGCGTGATATCTGCGATGTCGATAACGAAGACCTCCTCGATATGATTGAGGAGATCAAGGCGCTGAACCCGAAACCGGCCTTGGGTTATGATACGAAGGAAATCACCCCCGGCCAGCCCGATGTTTACGTTAAGCGGAAAGAGGACGGCAGTTTTGCCGTTGAGCTTAACAACGCCGCATTGCCGAAAGTCCTGGTTAACAAACAATATTACCAGGAGGTTTCTTCCGCGGTGAAAGACAAGGAAGAAAAGAAATACCTGAAAGCGAATTATAGCAGCGCGAATTTTCTGGTGCGGGCGCTCGACCAGCGCGCCAACACCATGATTAAAACCGCCGCCGCGATTGTCGCTGCGCAGGAAGAGTTTTTCAAATATGGCATAAAATATCTTAAGCCTTTAACGCTCGCGCAGGTGGCGCAGGAAATAGGCATGCATGAAAGCACGATCAGCCGTGTTACTTCCAACAAATATATGTCAACCCCGCGCGGGGCGTTTGAAATGAAGTATTTTTTCAGTTCCGGCGTGGTGAATTCCGGGGGCGAGGTGGCAAGCACCAGCGTGAAGGAGAGTATTAAGGAAATTATACAGTCTGAAGATTCCGCGCGCCCGATGTCGGATGACGATGTCACCAAGGCGCTGCAAAAAAGAGGGGTGAAAATCTCCCGCCGGACGGTGATGAAATACAGGGAATCTCTGGGGATTCCATCCTCATACGAGCGAAAAAACTCTCCTCTATACATGGTAAAGTAAAAATTCCCCTAATTTTTTCTTGCGAATTTTGTTGTTTTTTCCTGAAACCTGTGTTATTGTAACATAAATGCAATAATTTTTTATTGCGGGGCCATAAAAATCGGCTCAAAATGACACAAAACGCACCCAAAGCGGGCCATAACACATCAAAAAGGGAGTCTTGCTATGAATCTTTCAGCTCACGTTTCTTCACTTTACGATAAAAAAGCATTAATTGAGGCCGAAATTGAATTTGAGCAAAAAAGACCATTACCAAACTTCATCAAGCTTTCAGAGCTTAAAAAGCAAAAGCTTGCCCTGAAACAGGTTATCACCCAGTTCCTTGCGGCAGAACAACCTGCAAGTGCCGGGTAACATGAAGCCAATTTAATATCCTTTGTTTGTTGGAAAAGAGCCGGGTTTCCCCCCGGCTCTTTTCTTGTGAATTATATTTTGCCCCCGTGCGGCGCTGCTGCGCCTCCGATGGGCTGTTCGCTACGCTCACGCTCAGGGCTGAGCCGTTCTCCTGAACGGCTTCCTTAATTTTCCGCCCTATCAGAGGAGATAGTGCCAGTTTTTCTCCCACTGACACTGTCACTCCCACTATCTTGTCCCTCGTTGATATGTTTTTTCCGTTGGTATTTTCCTAATTATCGTTATAACCATCAGCCATGAGCAATTCTTCGGGATTAACATACAAAGACGCGGGCGTTGATATTGACGCGGGCGATGAGTTGGTCGAACGCATAAAACCTTTTGCGAAAATGACCGACCGCCTTGGTGTAGGCGGTGATCTGGGCGGGTTTGGCGCGTTGTTCGACCTCACGAAACTGAGCTATAAAAACCCTGTCCTCGTTTCCTCCACCGATGGGGTGGGGACAAAAATCAAGCTCGCGATTGACTCCGGCATCCATGACACAATCGGGCAGGATCTGGTCGCGATGTGCGTGAACGATATTATCGTTCAGGGCGCTGAGCCATTGTTTTTCCTTGATTATTTCGCCTGCGGCAAGCTCCATGTCGATGTCGCTGAAAAAGTCATCAAAGGCATTGCCGAGGGCTGCAAACTCGCCGGATGCGCGCTTATCGGTGGCGAAACTGCGGAAATGCCGGGCATGTACGCTGAAAACGATTATGACCTTGCGGGCTTCACCGTGGGCATCGTTGAAAAAGACGCGATCCTGCCAAAAGGAATTGCGGAAGGTGATGCGCTTATCGGCATCGCATCAAGCGGCGTCCATTCAAACGGCTATTCACTGGTGCGCAAAATCTATGAGCGCGATAAATCCGCTTTCGATATCCGCGAGCTTCTTGCCCCTACGAAAATCTATGTAAAACAAGTGCTTCCGTCAATCCGCAAGAATCTGGTTAAAGGTCTCGCGCACATCACCGGCGGTGGTTTGACCGAGAATATCCCGCGCATAACCGGCGCTGAGATAAAGCTCGGATCGTGGGAATTCCCCGATTTATTCAAGCGCCTGCAAAAAACCGGCGGCGTATCGGAAGAAGAAATGCTGCGCACCTTCAATTGCGGCATCGGCCTTGTCGCCGTGGTGGCGCAGGAGAACAAGCAGGAATTCATCACGGCGCTGGAAGCGGCTGGAGAGAAGGCTTTCGAGATCGGCGTGGCGAAGGATACGGAAGTTGTGAAGTATATTTAGCCATCCTGTCATTCCCGCGCAGGCGGGAATCTTAAGACCCCCGCCTTCGCGGGGTGACATAAGGGGGGACATAAAGGTAAGTCATACCGGAATTTTTACCGGCAGGGAAAAATATCCGGTAATAAAATATCAGGAGATATTTTATTACGCTCCAGAAATGGAGCCGGATCCCCGCGCGGGGGCGGGGATGACAAGGTGGTAAAGAGGTAAAGAATGACAGATTTAAAAATCGGCGTACTCATTTCCGGTCGCGGCTCAAACCTTAAGGCGCTGATCGAGCAGTGCAACGAGCCTAATTTCCCCGCGAAAATAGCCCTCGTCATCTCCAACAAAAAAGACGCGTCGGGCCTGAAATTCGCCGAGAAAGCCGGAATCCCCTACAAATTCATCGACCACAAGGCTTTCCCCAACCGCGAAGCATTCGATATGGCAGTGAACGCCGACCTGCTTGATGCAGGCGTGAATTTCGTGTGCCTCGCCGGGTTCATGCGCGTGCTTTCGGAAAAGTTCGTTGAAACATGGCATGACAAAATGCTCAACATCCACCCATCTCTATTACCCGCATTTCCGGGCGTTGATACCCATAAACGCGCTCTGGAGGCGGGCGTGAAGTTCCACGGTTGCACCGTCCATTTCGTGCGCGCGGAGGTGGATTCCGGGCCGATCATCACGCAGGAAATCATCCCGGTGGAATTGGGTGACACGGAAGAAACACTCGCCAAAAAGCTGCTTGAGCGCGAGCATATCGCATATAAACGCGCCTTAAAAATCGTGGCGGAAAAGCGCTATGTAATCAAAGGGCAGCGCGTGGAAAGCTGGTAATTTTAAAGTCGTAAGTTGTAAGGCTTTCCCCCCTCTCCCGCTTGCGGGGGTGGGTGGGGGTGGGGGAACCTTACGGCTTAAGACTTTTAAATTGCAAATTCCGGCGATAGCGGTAAGGAATAAATATGAGTTTAGTATTTTCAGGAGTACAGCCGACGGGCAATTTGCATCTGGGTAATTATCTCGGCGCTATCAAGCAATGGGTGGATATCCAGCATCAGCATAAATCGTTGTTTTGTATCGTGGATTTGCATGCGATAACCGTCCCGCAAGACTCTGCGAGCTTGCGTGAGAGCATTTACAGCGTGGCCGCGCTCTACATCGCCGCGGGGATAGACCCGCAGAAATCGATCATTTTCAACCAGTCGCGCGTTTCGGCGCATTGCGAGCTATCGTGGATATTAAGCTGCAACACACCGCTCGGCTGGCTCAACCGCATGACGCAGTTCAAGGAAAAAGCGGGCAAGAATAAGGAGAACGCCTCGCTCGGCCTTTACGGCTACCCGGTGCTGATGGCCGCGGATATCCTTGCTTACAACGCGACCCATGTTCCGGTGGGCGAGGACCAGAAGCAGCACCTTGAGCTTGCGCGTGATATCGCCGGGGCGTTCAACCGCAATTACGGCGTGGAGTTTTTCACGCCGCCGGAGCCGCTTATCCTGGGCGCGGCGACCCGCGTGATGAGCCTGCGCGACGGGCGCAAGAAAATGAGCAAATCCGACGAGTCGGATTTTTCGCGCATCAACATGACGGATAGCGCGGATGTCATCGCCGACAAGGTAAAACGCGCGAAGTCGGATTCCATTGAGGGTATCAGCTACGATGAGGAAACCCGCCCGGAAGTCGCCAACCTTATCAACATCTATTGCGCGGTGACGGGCGAGGGGCGCGACGCGGCGGTGAACCGTTTTGCCCCATACAATTTCTCGAAGTTCAAATCCGAAATTGCCGACGCGCTGGTTGCGAAGCTCGCGCCTATAAATGAAACCTATCAAAAACTGATTATTGATAGACAATACCTATCAAAGCTGCTCGATGAGGGGGCGGAGAAAGCGGATGCGATTGCAGGCGCAAACCTAAAAAAAATCAAAGAGATAGTCGGGTTTATTTAAGTCGTAAGTGAGTCATTAGTCGTTAGTCATTGGTAATTAGGAGTAGTAAGATGAGATTCCCGCCTGCGCGGGAATGACAGTTACTCCCTCTCCTATAAGGAGAGGGGCGGGGTGAGGTGCAATAGGGTCATTAGTTGTTAGTCATTGGTCATTAGGAAATCTTGTCATTCCCATATCATTACTTGTCATTCCCGCGTAGGCGGGAACCTTGAAACAAGGTTTTTTATGCTACCTTGGATTGTGTTAAATCTGCAACAGTATGCGAGTTATTTTCAAAGTGCCTTATAACCCATTGTATTAACTAGATTATAAATGACCCCAAAAACTTGACAAAACCGGGGATTGTATGCTATAATGCTAATTATAAGATGAGAGAGAACCCTCCGGGGTGGCCTTAAAGAATAATAAAAATTAACCTCGCTGCGGCGGGGATTTTTTTTAGTTTAGACGCTGGTCTGTGGCCGGTAGCTTAGTTGGAACCTCGGAAATCCGGAACTTCGGATATTCTGAAATTCCGGGGTTCCATCCCATCCACCTCCCCCATCCCCTCCTGATAGGAGGGGAGAGAAGATATTTCCCTCCACATAGGAGGGGAGAACTGTAGCTCCCTCTCCTATGAGGAGAGGGTTGGGGTGAGGTGCTAAGAGAGTGGCAGTGTGAGAAAAACTGACACTCACACTGCCACTGCCACTATTACCGCCAGCCCCCGTGACAAGCGCGGGGTGACGGTTATGGGTTGGTGCAGGTCTGAAAATCAGCCGCTTTTCAAAAAGCGGCTGCCGGGTTTTACGGCTTCGGTTCCTTTCAGGTGTTCCGGTAAATTCGCCGGGTCATAGGTCGGCACGTCCAACTCGATCAGCGAGGCGAGCGGGAAGGGGAGGTTGTGTTTGCCGGCGCTGCGGTCGACAAGGCAGGCTTCGCCGACGACTTTGCCGCCCGCGCGTTCGATGCACTCTATGGTTTCAAAGGAGGATTTCGCGGTGGTGACTACGTCTTCCACAATCAGCACGTTCGCTCCCTGCGGGACTTCAAAACCGCGGCGGAATTCGAACTTGCCGTCAACGCGCTCGCAGAAAATGCCGGGTACGCCGAGCTGGCGGGCGACTTCGTAACCGACGACAACGCCGCCCATCGCGGGGGCGACTACGAGGTCGATTCCACCCCCCTCAATCCCCCCTGATAGGGGGGATGAATTAAAAGATTTCCCCCCTGATAGGGGGGAGGGATCATTTGTTTCCTTCCCCGGCAGCGGGAAAGTGTGGGGGGTAATTTTTTTTCGGATGTTCTTTGCGAGCTGGGCGCAGAGGATATCGGCTTTTTGGGGGTGCATCAGCAGTTTCGCGCATTGGAGGTAGGTATCGGAATGCATGCCGGATGAAAGCTTGAAATGGCCTTTCAGTATAGCGCCGCATTCTTCAAAAATTTTTATGATTTCGTTTTTGTTCATTTTTTCCTCAATTGTCATTCCCGCGGAGGCGGGAATCTTTAAGACCCCCGCCTTCGCGGGGGTGACATTACGATATGTTATTGATGATGGATAAGAAGCTGTCAACACTTAAGCTCGCACCACCGATGAGGAGGCCGTTAACACTGGCAACGGAGGAGATTTCGCCTGCGTTTTCCGGTTTCACGGAACCGCCATAAAGAACCTGGAGCTTGGTTTTCCCGGCGATTATGGTCTGGCGCTGTTCGATATCGGCGATGGTTGGCGTGATGCCTGTTCCGATTGCCCAGACAGGTTCATAGGCAATGACGGTGTTGGCTTCGCTCGCGGCGAAAGGTACGGATTTTTTGAGTTGTTCAAACACTACGGTTTCAAAATCCTCGCCTTTTTTCTCGCCGACGCAGATAATGGTTTTAAGCCCCGCCTTGTAGGCGTTGGCGGCCTTGGCGGCGACGAGTTCCGAGGTTTCGCCTGCTTCACGGCGTTCGGAGTGGCCGAGGATGACATATTCCGCGCCCGCGTCTTTTAACATGAACGGGGAGATTTCGCCGGTGAAAGGGCCATATTCCTTGTGGTAGCAATCCTGCCCGCCTTTTTTGAAGCCGTTGCATTTCAGCAGCGGCAGCAGCGGCGCGGGAGGAAAAACCACAACCTCATGGGAGTTTTGAGAATTGTTTTTTTGGGCAAGATGTGCGCCCAGCTTTTCCGCGTATTCGGCGGCGAAGGCGGGGTCACCGTTCATCTTCCAGTTGGCAGCTATGATAAACATTGAATCTTCATCTGTTAATGGTAAAACAACTACAATCTAAAAAAGGAAATGTAAACATGTTAGAAGTAATCAGGAAAATCTCAAAAACCTGGGTGATGAAACTCTTTCTCGGCGCGCTGATGCTGAGCTTTGCGGTTACGGGCATTACCGGGATTTCAAGCATGAGTTTCAGTGAGGACAAGAACTACATCGTGAAAGTGGGCAATGAAAAGATCCGGCAGGATGTGGTTGACGAGCAATATGACCGCATCGTGCGCAGCATCCGCCGCGGCGGCAAGGATTTCAGCGAGGAACAGCTCGCCGCGCTGGGCATCAGCAAGCCCGCCATCCTCCGCAACCTGATTCAGGACAGCCTTGTGCGGCAGGAAGTTGAAAACCTCAATATCCGCCTTGGCGATGAGGCGGTTGTACTGAAAGTAAGGGATATCAGCGAATTCCAGAGCGAAGGGAAGTTTGACCGCAAAAGGTTTGAAAACGCGATAGCCATGATGGGCTTCACAGAAAAGCGTTTTGTGGAAAACCTGCGGAACGATATGCAGAATACCGTTTTGCTGACGACTATCGGGGTGAACAGCCCGGTCAATGATTTCATCACCCGCAAAAACGCCGAAGTGGTTGAGGAAACACGTGATTTTGAGGTGATAAAAATCCCGGCGGGATATAAGAATTATTCCGGCAACCCGACCGATAAGGAGCTTGAGGAGTTCTATTTCGAGAATTCTTTCCAGTTCCAGATACCCGAAACGCGCGATGTAAGTTATTTCCGCCTTTTGAAATCGGCGCAGAGCGAAGCCGCGCTTTATGAGAAAAGCAACCAGATTGAGGATGAGCTGGCAGGCGGCGCGACCAT
>CAZJFC010000004.1:0-56720 GCA_964545245.1 uncultured Rickettsiales bacterium | reverse complement strand
TATAAACTTACCTATGAAATCACTCTTTACTTCTATCCGCCATGCAACAACGCCGGGTTAAGTGGCGCAAGCACTTCACGGAAATAGCGTTCCCGGTAGGCTTGCTGGTCGAGTTTATATTGCCGCTCAAAAATCCATTTGCCCGGCGCGAGTTTTTTGAACATCCGGTATCCTGCCGGGGTATTGCGCGGAACGCTGCGGCTGACAGAGATTCTGCCTGCCCCGTTGTAGGTAAAATAATTGCTGGTTTTCATGTTTTCCTCTTTGCAAATTTGCTATGTTCAAGACTAGCTTTTTAGACTTAACCGTCCACAAAATTCGACCTGCTTACGCAAACTTTGCCACGCACGGTCTGATGAGCCACGAAGCATCCACGCAAACCCCGGATGCCGACAGAACGGGCAACCAATAACGCACCTGTTAGCTGGAATGCTTTTAGCGGTTTCAATTCCGGCGCGGCGTTGATGATGGTACGGAAAATATCTTCCGGCTGGTTCTCGGCAATTGCCAGCACATCCCAAGCCGCCATTATCTGCCGCCAGTAATGCAGCAATATTTTCTGTGACAGGGTTTCGTTGAATAACTCTTCCAGCGTCATATCGCTTTGCCAGCCGATAAGTTTAAGCGCGGCTCTCAAGGAGGTACGTTTAACAAAGCGTATTTCCAGCCTCAGGACTTCACAGGGCTTCGATTGCTTCACCCGCTGATGGAAGATGTGCTGCGTATCGTAATCGCGCTCAATGCCCCGTTTCGAGCTGATTTTGGATTGCTGCAAATCCGCCCACTTATCGTAAACGGCAATCTCATAGGAATTCGCGTGGTATTTAATGGCAATACCGCCATTGATAAAGACGGTGCGGTTGATGTCGAGCCGCTTGCTGATATTCACCTTCTGCAATTCGGTAATGACCATTGAGCAAGTAGCATATTTGCCAAGCAGGATATTTTTAGAATAATGGATTGCCGAAACGCTAGCTTTCAATAAAGCCTCTTGGCTGGTTTCTACGCCCATATCTTTTAATGCCCAGAACAGCAGCCACGCGACCTTGCTTAAATCTGCGCCGCCCAGCTCATCAAAATTATTGCCATACACCAGCTTTGGCAGTGATGCCTCGATACGTAGGGAAATAATAACTCCATGCCGTGCTGGTATGCGGGAAAGTGTGAGGCGCGGATAATATTGGCCTGCCTTTTTCAAGTGTTGTGTGCAGGCAATTCGGCCTTTCACATTCCGGCTATTGGTCAAAATTTCCGCAGAGGGCGAAAACTTGCGTGGGTCGGTAATGGTGAATTCATTGCTATTTAGCGTTATTGCTACCGTGTCCAACATTTTCATTGCCTGTTACATCCTTCAGTTTTTGGGTTATCGCCTTCTCAATACGCAGGCCAAGCTCACGGCTGACCGGGTGAAAGATAGGAAACTCATATTTGCCGCTCACCTTCGATGGATAAGTCAGGCGGTAGCCACTTCCATCACGCTTTTCGTGTATGGCAATGCTGCTTAGTAAAAGCTGTTCTTCCAGCACAATATCGGCGAATGCGACCATGCCGCCCGTTGGCTGGATGCGCGTAATTTTAACTCTGGTGATTTTCATTTTTCTTTTTCTGCTCGTTGCGTTGGTGGATTTTGATAAGCACCTTGAAATAGCCAAGCAGTACGCGCTTCGCTTCGGCCAGTTCATAGGCAGAAAGCGGCTCATCGTATAATTCTTGGATAGCGGCGTGGGTGTTGTTCAGTTTTGTGTCCATGCCATAAATTTAGCGGGGCATGGATGCGCTGTCGCAGCAGCGTCATAAGATTTCAGAAGACTTCATCAAACTTCAGTGTGGGGTCTTGTAGTATCCAGTAGAAATTAGGCGGGATGTCTGCATAAAAAACTTCCGGGCGGAACTGGATAGCTTGTTTGGTTACATCGAAGAAAAATTGGCGCAGATAACCAGAAAAACCAAATGCACGGATAAATTCGTGCAGGTTTTTCCTCAGCGGCTCGCGGGTGGCGTTGGCCTCAATTTCATCCAGCGTGATAATGCGGTTTGGGTTTTCGTAGATGTAGCTGAACACTAAATCATTCTGGCCGTTGAAATTCAGCCGGGCGAGTACGCGGTTATCATTCAGCAAAACCTGCCGTGTTGTGGGCGAATATTCCACCCATCCAACTGGGGCGAACATCTCGCGTTTAAGTCTATGGAATGCGCCTTGCGCCATCCGTTACATCCTTCATTCGTTACTGCTTTCTGCTGGGTTTAATTATAGCGGTAAATATCCGAATAAAAAGGAATTTATCAATTATTTCAATGTATTGGCAAGTTTGCAATGACGGATACGGTATCGGATAGGGTATGCCATACGGTATGCGATACCGTATATTATGGCTTGGAACCGCCGATTACATCACCCTGTTTGGAGCTATTTATAAAACCCTGAATTTTAGACAGCAGGTCTTGCTCATCCAATTTTGAATTGGTCATCAAAGAGCATTCCCAAATAATCAATACACGCCAGCCCATAGCAAACAATGCATCAATACTTCTTTTATCGCGGTCAAGGTTACGTTTAATTTTTGCCTGCCAGAAAGCGGAATTGCTTTTGGGGACATGGGAAATATGGCAGCCGTGGTAATGCCAAAAACAGCCATTCACAAAAATAGCAATTTTCTGCTTAGTTAAAGCAAGGTCTGGGCTTCCCGGTGCTTTCTTATAATGCAGCCGGTAGCGGTAACCATGCTGGTGTAGCAACCGCCTTACAATGAATTCAGGCTTAGTGTTGGACGAACGTATGGTAGCCATAATGCGGCTACGCTCTTTTGTTGTTTTATATCCAGCTTTTTTGAATGCATTGTCTGCCATGCATCCTTACCACTAGGCGCTTGCTTTGATGCGCTCAAAGCGTGGTTCTTTATATTTGCGGGGCGCAACCTTGTAACCACTTTTGCTGCCAGTAAGGGGTTTATTGGCAAAATAATCATTAAGGGCTTTTACAAGGGTATGGCCTATTTCCTCTGCCATATTGACTGGTACAGCATTGCCAATCTGTTTGTACTGTGAAGTTATAGGGCCAGCAAATTGCCAATCATCCGGGAAAGTTTGGATACGCGCATATTCCTTTACTGTAAATGGGCGGGTTTCATCGGGGTGGCAACGCTCTGTTTGTTTTTGTGCTGGGCTACAAGTCAATGTCAGGCAAGCCTCATCCCAACTCATACGCCTAGCCATTCCTGTTTTACCGCCACCTAAATAAAAGCTTTTTAGCATATATTCTTTTTGCAGGTTTAGTGGCAAATCACGCCAGTAACCACCTTGGGGAACGTGTTTTAGTATTTCTGCTTTGCGTTTTGCATAAGCCATGCCAGCAGACGCAGGAACGTCTTGCGGGAATAGCCTGCCAGCTTTAAGCGCATCAGCCAGTGTGTAATGTTCTTTGTGCGCCCGTGGGAATTCATAATTTATAGCTGCATCTTTCCTGATGCCTACAATCAGCAGGCGTTCCCTTTTTTGCGGCACACGGTGGAAAATTGCTTTGAGGACACGGGGCGGTAATACCCGGTAACCCAACTCATCAAGGATAGATACCATACCTTCAATAGTCCGGCCATTATCATGCTTGAGCAGGCCGCGTACATTTTCACCAATGCAAATTAGGGGTTGGATTTCTTTGACGGCACGGGCAAATTCATAAAACATTGTACCACGCGCATCTTCCAAACCTAATTTTTTCCCGGCATAGCTAAATGATTGGCAAGGGAAACCACCTGCAACAATTTCAGCTTTGCCCCGGTAAGGGGTAAAATCAATTTGCTGCACATCACCTTCAACCACATTCCAATGTGGGCGGTTGAAACGTAACGTTTTGCAAGCATGGCGGTCAATTTCATTGAGCATTAATGATGACAGGCCAGCTTTTTCTAAGCCGAGGGCAAGGCCACCTGCGCCCGCAAACAATTCTATAACGCGGTAATCATGGCTTGGTTTTTCCTGCGCAGGCAAATCGCGGCCAGTCAACACACCTTCTTTGTCTAATGCAAAAACATCTTTTTCGGAATAGAGCCTATAACCATTTACTGGATGCCGGACTGCTTTTAATTTGCCGGTAACATCCCAGTTCCTTACTGTTTGCTTTGATACGGATAAGAGGTCAGCGACCTGTGCAACAGTATAGAGTTTTTCCATAACCTACTTGAATTTTGTTTGATTAAAGGCTAAAAACATTATCAAACTTTACAATGGTTACTATAGAAATGCAATTAGGTTTATCCAATGACGAAGAATAAAATTGATAAAAAAATTATTTTAGATGCAGCCAAGACATGGTTGCGTGAAACGATTGCGGTAAACCATATTAAAAATACGGCCAAGCTTTCTAACCCAGATGAATTTAACATCAACCCATTCCTTGTAAATTACCTCGCCCGGTTCTTGACGGGAAAAAACGACCCGGAAGGCATTGCAAAGGCACTTATTTACCCGCGTGTACTTGGTACATCTATCACTACTTCCCTAGGCACAAACTTACAAAAATTTATCCCGTACCTTAAAGGTGCTATCGGCAATGAAGCCATGGGCAGCATTGGCGCTGGTATGGATATAGAATTTATTGACCAAATTGATGGCAGGAAAAAATATTGCCAGCTAAAAGCAGGTCCCAACAATATTAACTCTGGTGGTGTTGAAGTTATAGATAACCATTTTAAAAAACTAAAGAACCTAGCACGTACCAATAACATCAAAGTCAACATTGATGACTTAATAGTTGGGGTATTGTATGGGGAACGCCATGAATTAAGTGGGCATTTCCTTGCGATAGAAAATAAATATCATTATCCCGTGTATATTGGCCAAGAATTTTGGCACAGGCTTACGGGTGATAAAGGTTTTTATTTTGAGCTAAGCCAAGCCCTTGCATCCGTCGCGGTAGAATTTGATGGGACGGAACTGCTGGAAAAAACTATAAAAGAACTTTCAGAAGCCGCTATCATCAAAAAACTAGCGGGCGAACTATAGGGATTGATACGGAGCATAGTTCAAAAAGGATACCCCTACACTTTGCAGCGAGGGGCATACCTTACGAGATAAACTCTTATTATAGCAACGGCTCCCACAGCTTTAAGCTACAACTAGCCTATTATCTTTTATATTTTTTTCTTGTCAACCATGATTCTCAATTTTAAGTTAAGGTTATGGCAAAAGCGCAGAAAATTCTTGGACTGGATATTGGCATAGCCTCTTTAGGCTGGTCGGTCATTGATAACGCAAATTCACAAATTGTAGGCTCTGGCGTCAGATGTTTCACAAAAGCGGAAGAGCCAAAAACAGGGGAATCGCTTGCCGCGCCACGGCGTACCAAAAGGCTTGTCAGGCGGTTAATTAGAAGGAAGGCACAACGCCTTGGTAAAATTCGCCAACTTTTTGTAGGACATGGTGTTATCACAGAAGGGGAATTAGATAATTTGTATATAACCGGTGATGAGGTGCTGTCACCATGGGAATTGCGTTATGAAGCGTTGCAGCGCAAGTTGAGCGGTAAAGAATTTGCAAGGGTTCTTACGCATATAGCAAAAAGGCGTGGGTTCCGGAGCAATAGCAAAGCGGAAACTGAAAAGTTACGCGCCAATAAAACCGAAGGGAAGCTACTAAGTGGGATTGAGACAAACGAGTCATTGCTGGAAATGGGCGATAATGGGGTTGTATACCGGACAGCAGGCGAAATGCTGTTCAGGCACCCCCGTTTTTCAGATAACAAGCGCAACAAAGCTGGTAGTTATATAAACAGCATTTCCCGTGATATGCTGGAAAGGGAAGTGGATATAATTTTTGAGGAACAACGTAAATTCGGCAACCAACAAGCTTCGGATAGCCTGAAAAACGAATTCAAACACTATGCCTTCAGGCAGATTCCCATCCGTTCTGTGGATAAAATGGTTGGTTTTTGCGAATTTGAGCAAAACGAAAAACGCGCGGCAAAACATTCCTATTCATCCGAGGTTTTTGTATTATTAACCAAAATAAATAACCTGCGCATAGTTGATAAGTTCGGTAAGGAAAGGGGGTTGGATGAAGAAGAAAGGGAGCTTGTTTTTAATGAAGCGCACAAAAAGAAAGATATAAAATTCTCCCAGTTAAGAAATTGGCTTGCGCTTGGAAATGATGAAAAGTTCAAGGCACCGGGGCTGGTTTATTCGTACAAAAAAGATAAAGACCCAGAAAAGGGCAAATATATTGAACTGAAAGGTTATCAAACCCTAAAAAAAGCTGTTACTGATAAGCTTGGTGATATTGAGTGGCACAGCCTTGAGCAACAGCATAGGAAGCTGGATATTATTACTTCCCAACTCACTTTGCAGAAAAATGATGATGATATAAAATCCAAACTGGCAGAAGCGGGAATAAAGCAGGAAATTATTGATGCAGTACTGGGGATAAGCTTTGATAAATTCACCCGTCTTTCATTGAAAGCTATTGGTAATATCATTCCGTATATGAGGAATGGCGCACGGTATGATGAAGCTTGTGAAATAGCTTAAGCGTTTAAGGGACGATGATAAACTTGAAGAGGTTAAACTGCCGGGTGATGTATTGCGCTTTTGCCTTAAGGACAAGCACCATCATCATCATTTCAAATGTAATAGTTGTAACAAAGTGTATGATATCGACTGTGGCGGGGTAGATGTTAAATTACCCAAAGGCTTCAAAAAAGCCGAGCACGAAGTGAATATTTTCGGCATTTGCAATACATGCTCATGAAATAACCTAACCGGCTTTGTAAAATACGGATGAGTTAGAGTTATTTGCCTCATGCTCTAAAAGCCATTTCTTTATTTGTATTCCACCGTTATATCCACCCAGCCCTCCGTCGGAATTAATAACCCTATGGCAGGGAATTATTATACAAAGCGGGTTTTTGCCATTCGCGGAGCCGACTGCCCTTGAAGCTTTCGGCTTACCAATTGATTTGGCAAGTTCGCTATAGCTTTTTGTTTTGCCATAACCGATTTTTTTTAGTGATTTCCATACGTTCTGCTGAAACTCTGTTCCATTCGCGGATATGGGCAGGTCGAATTCATGGCGTTTGCCGTTAAAATACTCATCAAGCTGTTTAATGGCTTGGGTAAAAGGCTTATTTTCCCTGATACCTGATTTAGCGATTTGGAAAAAATGTGAGTCTTTTTTAGTATAAAGCCCTGTGATCTCTTTGCCATTTGATGTCAGTAAAAGCTCTCCCAGAGGGCTTTTTATGGTGGTATAATAATGCTGAGCCATATTTTTTCCTGTTGCTTAATTCTGCTGCTATTAACAGCAAAGTTTTCATCCGTATGAAGGGTTAGTATATTGATAATGACATTAATTGTCTAATAGTTAGCAGACTTTATTAATCGCTATAATAAAAAGCCCCCGGCAGGGGGCTTAAAAAGGTGGTTAATAATTTTTGTTTTCCCGCGCGGTATCTTTTACGGCTTCACCACCTGCCTTTAGGTCTTTTCCTGCCCCTTCAATTGTGTTGCACGCGGAAACGGCAATAAGGGAAGCAATCAGCATTAAATTCAGTAGTTTCATAGGTTCTCCATTGGTTATTAAGACCCATTATATATAACATCTGGTGCATAAAAATTCGATTTATGAACGCCATAATTGCATAAACAACCAATAAACAAAGGATTACCCTGCTATTTCTTTGAAAGACGGGAAACCAGATTCTGCCAGTTTGAGCTTGAAAGAAAATGGAAGTTTATCAATGCCAGAAAACCGTTCCTGAACCACTTGACAATTGTCTGTTCATCAAGTTGTGCCAGTTTTTCTTCATCAATGACGGAAAAACCACCAAGCACAACAGGCTCTTTACGTCCGGGAACAGTAGCAGTAATCTGCCGTGTAACTAGTAACCCTTTATCTTTTAATGCTTGTGTGAATTGTAGCGTTATTTTCTGGTCACGGTGATAATCAGCGCAATATTGAAGCGCGGATTTTGTAAATTCTGTCTGTTCCTTATTGCTGAAGAATTTATCATCATCCTTGTTTGCGCTGGCTTTGTAACGATCTGAAGCCTCATCAATGCACAGCACAAGCTGCGAATCATTTGTACCAGTGAAGGCGAAAGGATAACGGCGCGCATAGGCCGGGATATAAGTATCTTTTTCCCATTCTCCTTTATTGTTCACATAAAGGTTTTTTGAGTTTTCCAGACCTAATACAGCTACCGGTGAAGAAACTTCATCAGGAGTAAACACAATTGGATAGTGCTTCGCAATCAGGCCAAATTCCTGAATGTTAACAGGGGCGCTGTTAGTATCTTTTGCGAATTTGTAATTTATTTCTTTTGAGAGACCAGATTTCGCGTGCTTATCGATTTGCAGTGGAACCGGATTCTGAAAGAATAAAGGCTGGTTGTTTGATTGGTCTTTTTGTTGTGCTTGTGCCATAAGTTCTCCAGTAATGTTTGTCATCGTGAGATTAACAGCATTATAGTTAATTATAAGTTAATTATGGGTTTTTAGCTCATTCCACGTTAATTTAGGCTCCCGTGCGGCTTTTACCTCATCAAGACGTTTGCGGGGGGCTTTTACAGGAGCGGAGTGATATTCTTCCCCGCGTCCGGCCTCGACTTCATCGGCAATTCGGCGCATGATTGAGATGAATTCATCAAGCGTTTCCTTTGGCTCGGACTCCGTTGGTTCGATCAGCATTGCGCCCTGAACAACCAGTGGGAAATATACCGTCATTGGGTGTATTCCATGGTCAATGAGGGTTTTGGCAATATCCATAGTGGTTATGCCTTTGCCCTTTTGAGTTTTATCGGTCAGGAGGCATTCGTGCATGCAGTGGAAATCCGGGAATGGTACATGGTATTTGTCGCGCAGGCTCGCAAGCACGTAATTCGCGCTCAGAACTGCATCTTCCGAGGCTTTGCGCATTCCGTCAGCACCATGGGAAAGCATATAGGTCAGGGCACGCACATACATTCCGAAGTGCCCCTGATATGATTTCATGCGGCCAATTGAGTTCTTGTCTTCATGGACTAGCTTAAATTCCCCATTTTCCTTGACCACTTTTGGAACAGGGAGGTAAGGTTGAAGTTCTTTACTGACCGCAATTGGTCCAGAGCCGGGGCCACCGCCGCCATGCGGGGTAGAGAAGGTTTTATGCAAGTTGATGTGCATGACATCAACGCCAAAATCTGATGGTTTAACCTTACCAACGATAGCGTTGAAATTCGCGCCGTCACAATAGAAATATGCTCCAACGTTATGCAGTTTATCAGCAATTATCTTGACGTTAGGGTCAAAGAACCCAACTGTGCTTGGGTTTGTAAGCATGAAAGCTGCAACATCCTCATTAAGGGCCGCTTCAAACTTTTCCATATCAACAAGGCCGTTTGGCAATGATTGTATGGTTTTAATTTCATATCCGCACATTGCGGCAGTTGCCGGGTTGGTGCCATGCGCATTATCCGGTACTAGGACAATTTTACGCTGGCGGCCTTTTACCTCATGTGCTTTGTGAATGACCATAATCCCGGCCATTTCGCCATGTGCGCCAGCGGCAGGGTTTAGAGTAATACCAGGAAGGCCAGTAAGTTCGGCGAGGTAATTTTCTAACTCATGCATCAATTCCAGTGCGCCCTGAACCGTTGATTCCGGTTGCATAGGGTGGACGTTGAAGCCGGGCAGGCGAGCCATTTTCTCGTTTAGCCTTGGGTTATGCTTCATTGTACAGGAGCCTAGCGGGTAGAAGTTCGTATCGATAGAGAAGTTTTGCTGCGAAAGGCGAACGAAATGACGCACTACCTGAGGTTCTGAAACCTCCGGCAGGCCAATACTGGTACGGGTTTCAGTACCGGTGCGGTTTTTAAAACTGGTAAGCGGCGGCAAGTCCACAGCCAAGCGGCCCTTTACTGATTGCTCAATTAACAGTGGTTCTTCAACATGCATGAGGGTGTTCTACAATATGGGTTTAACCTGTCAATCGGCATATTGGCATTTACTTTAGCTTTTGGACTGTCATAGTTGTGTCATGGAGTTTCTTGATCAACTCGTTCCTTCCGGCTCTTCCGCTTTAATGGCAGTTGATATATTCAACCACATAATCCATCTTGCGCTTATCTTTTTCCTGCTTTTCGGTTGGTTGTCGAAGAGGCTGGTTAAGGCGCATTTCATTACTACGATTGTTGTTTGGGCTTCATGGCTGGCGCTTGGTCTTTATGTTGGTCACATAGGGTATTGCGTGTTAACGGACTGGCACTGGCGTGTGAAAATTGCAGCGGGAGAAGCCAATCTGCCGATGTCTTATCTTGAATATATTTATACCGCCATCAGTGGTAAGGATGTTGAGGATAGCCTTGTTTCATGGATTGCGGGGGCAATGTTGGGAGTGATTACCATCATCAGTGCATTCAGGTTTTTCCGCGCTAAAGCAATGTTCCTCTACTGTTTCAGGAAAACCCGGGTGAGGTTTTTTCGATAACATCAGCAGCGCCGCGGGGAACTGGCTGGTTTGCCTGTTTTTGTACGGTTTTGAAATCTTCTTTAAAGCAGGCGAGGATTTTCTCTTTACTGGCAGGCAATTTCTCCGTAGTCTTGTCAATCAACTCCGCAACAACCTCAAGCAGATTCTTGCAGAAGCCTGCAAGGGCGGTTTTGTCGATATGTGTTGGCGCAAGTGTGTTTTTGGGATCAAGATATTGCCCAAGAATATATAGTTTCGCCGGCACTTTTTTATCGAGCGGATAATCACTGCCAATACTTATTGCTTCAAGGGCTTCTTTTGTATCCTCAATTCCGGTTAAGAGCCTGATTACGTCGAGCATATCGCTTTTTGCCTGAATCGCATTCTGGCTTAGATGTGAGGAAAATGTTTCCATGCTGACCATTCTCACGAAACTTTTTTCCGGAGTTGGCGTTGCTTTGGGTTGTATTGCTATTTCTTCGACGGCCTTTTCAGCTTCACTGATTTTTACCTCTTCCTGCTCCTGCACCGTTTTGATCGCCTTATGAAGATATTCTTCAGCCTTCGCTGTGAGATGGCCGGTTGGGCTGAGTTTTGGTAATTTAAATTCTTTTGTTCTGCCATTTATCTCAGGTGTGGTGATGATGTATGCATCCTGAGTTTCATTTACGCTACCGCCGATATCATCTTTGTCTATAAAACGTGCAAGCAAGGCAAAGCGGCGGCTTAAAACTTCGTCTACTTCAGATAAAGTTGCTTTTACTGCATGCAGAATATCGGAGTAACTGGGCTGGTTCTGCACTTCTTCGTCGCGCAGTTCATATTTGATATGTTTTAGAATGCCGGAGTCTGTCGCCGCGATGATGATTTCATGATTGGATTTGTCATAGTGGAACTTTACGCCGCAGTCAGTTTCATATTCCTTTTTGAGTCTGCGGTATTGTTCCAGCAAAGGTTCGTCTCTGTCGGTTACAAGGTTCTCAAGTTCACTGAGCGCTTTTGTTCTTATGTAGTCGCGCTCGTCCTTGGTGATTTTTGAATCATAGGATATATATTTGCGAATTTCCGGTAGGTCTTCAAAATAAACAGCTTCGGACTGGCGAAATGACTCTACATGGGCAGTTACCGCCGAGAAACCGATTTTTCGGCAGGCCGCAATTATCTTGCTGTGGATTTGCGGACCAAGGTGGTTTGCATTGCGTGGGATACTTATTATTCCTTCCACCTGAGGATGGTAATAGACCAGATATGTGCTGCTTGATGAGGAATGGGGCATGAACCCGTGGGCAAGCAATGCTTCAATTCCCTCATTTGGGGTTTTATTTTTATAGGTTGAGGAAAAGTCAGCAAAATCCTTAGTAGTATATGCCATAGTTATGTAATCCGTTAAAAGATGATAATAAATTAACGAATCTTAATGAAAAAGTCAATTTAATAAGAGGTTTAACCAGCTTGGTAAGAAGTAAGCTATTGTTATTAGCGTGATTTTAGAATGCAGCAAGTTCTTTTATCAGCTCTTCAATATGCTGGTCTGTGGTGGTTTCAGTAACCGCTATCAGAATTTCATAACCGCTTATTTTAAGACCGGCAATGATACCTTTACCGGCCAGTTCATCAATAATATGAGAGGCGCTAACCGGGGTTTTGACCACGAACTCGTTGAAGAAATTTTTAGTCACAACTTCGAAGCCTTTGAGTTTAGAAATCTTATCAGCAGTTTCACAGGCGCGGGCGTGATTTAATTTTGCCAGATGTTTAAACCCTTCTTCGCCAAGCAGGCTCATATGAACAGTGAAAGCAGTGGCCATCAGCCCCACATTGGTGCAGATATTGCTGGTTGCTTTCTCACGGCGAATGTGCTGCTCACGGGTGGAAAGGGTAAGAACAAAGGAGCGTTTACCATCGGCGTCAACGGTTGCGCCACATAAACGTCCCGGCATCTGGCGCAGGTATTCTTTTTTTGTAGCGAAGAAGCCAAGGTGAGGGCCACCGAATTGCATACCCACACCAATACTTTGCGCTTCCCCGCAAACAATGTCTGCCATTGAGGGCGCAGGGAGAAGGCCGAGCGATAAAATCTCAGATACGACAACAACCATCAGGCAGCCTGCTGCGTCACATTTTTTGCGCAGGGCGGCCAGGTCATGAATATTACCGCGGAAATCTGGGTATTGGACAATTAAGCAAGCGGTGGTTTCATCCGGCTCTGAGCCGATTACGTGGCCATCAAGGTGCTTTTTATAAGTTTTTAGGGTTTCAAAATAATGCGGGTGAAGTTCGCCATGAATTGCAACATTCGGGCGTTTGGTAATACGTTTTGCCATCAGCGCTGCCTCGGCTGCCGAGGTTGCGCCATCATACATTGAAGCATTTGCGATCTGCTGGCCTGCAAGCGCTGCGATAATGCTTTGGAACTGGAAGATAACCGATAGAGTACCTTGTGAAACTTCAGGCTGATATGGCGTGTAAGAAGTAAGGAATTCAGAGCGCTGGATAATATAATCGACCGTTGCCGGGATATGGTGGTAATAGCAACCTGCGCCAAGGAAGAACGGCCCATTTTGTGCCGCGTGGTTTTTTGCTGCCATGCGGGAGATTATTGACTCGACTTCTGCCTCAGTCTTGGTGTTTGGGAGGTTTAATGAGGGATTGAGATTGCAATCCTTCGGTACGTTATCATAGAGCGCATCAATATTGCTTACGCCAATTTTGGCGAGCATCTCTGCTCTATCTTTCTCAGTGTGCGGTAGATATCTCATTATGCGGCCAATTCGGAGTATTTGGTGGAATCAAGTAACTCATTAAGCTCATCCTGATTCGCAGGTTTGATTTTTACCAGCCAGCCAGATTCATATGGGTTGTTGTTTACGGTTGAAGGGTCTGCAACGGCTGCATCATTAACTGCAACAACTTCACCACTTACCGGGGCATAAACGTCTGATGCGGCTTTACATGATTCAACAATCACAAAGTTTTCACCCTTCTGAACCTGGCGGCCAACCGCAGGGAGCTCGACATAAACTAGATCGCCAAGTGAATTCTGCGCGAAATCAGTGATGCCGATGGTGATGATATCACCTTCAACTTTTGCCCATTCATGGTCTTTTGTGTATTTCAGTTCTACTGGTACGTTGCTCATTTTGCACTCTTGGTTTTTGGTTTGATAAAATTAAGCGGCACTATTTTGCCGGGGATTTTGCGGCCCCTGAGTTCAAGTTGGATGACAGTATCACGCGGCGTGAATTCCGTAGCGACATAACCCTGTGCAATCGGTTTTTGTAAGGTTGGCGAGAAGCCACCGCTGGTTACGCGGCCAATTTTCTGGCCTTCTGCGTTAAAGATCTCAACACCTTCACGTACAATTCCTTTATCCAGAATTTCAATGCCGACGCGTTTTTGCGCCGGTGTGCTACCGAGGATTTTTTCAGCTCCAATAAAACCGCTATTGGTTTTGGCGATAACCCACGAAAGAGAGGCAGAAACTGGTGAGGTTTCGTCATTAATGTCATGGCCATAAAGCGGGTAGCCCATTTCCAGCCTTAAAGAATCGCGTGCGCCAAGACCGACAGGTTTTGCGGCTGGGTTGCTGAGGATTCTATTCCAGAGTTCCTCTGCTTTATCATTAGCAACGCTGATCTCAAATCCGTCTTCACCTGTGTAACCAAGGCGGCTGATGAAGCAGTCGGCATCTTCTGCCAGTGTCATGTATTTTTCAGGGATATCGTCGAATATACTCTTCAGAACTTCTTCGGCTTTAGGGCCCTGAACGGCTATCAGTGAGCGATCTAGAGGGTTGAATTTCACGTTGCCGGTAAGGTTTGAACGTATCCATGCTTCGTCTTTCTCGCGGCAGCCAGCATTATAAACTACAAAGAAAGATTGTTCATCCAGCTTGGTGATTATCAGGTCGTCAACTATACCACCGTTGTTATTAGTAAGAACGGTATATTTTGCTGTGTATGGTGCAGTGCCTTCAAATGAAAGGGGGGTAATGCGGGAAGTAAAGGCAGCAGCACCCTCGCCAGAGATTATTGCCTGACCCATGTGGGAAACGTCAAAAACGCCGACATTTCCGCGTGTCCAGCTATGTTCGGCAATGATGCCTTCATATTGCACGGGCATTGCATAGCCAGCAAACTCAACGATTCTGGCGCCTGATTTAACATGCGCGTCATATAGTGCGGTTTTTTTCATATTATCCCCGTCTATTGCCATTAAACCAGCGAAAGAAAGGTTGCAAACAAATTTTTATTGACAATATTAAGATTAAAACTATAATCAATTTTAGCATTAAAAATGCTATCAAAATAATGAGGGTAACATTATGAAATTTAAAAAATTAACAGCTATAGCTCTTATTGCGTCCTTAATCCTATCTGCTTGCGCGAACTCGCCTTATGCAGACCGTAGGGCAGGTGGTTCTGCTATCGGTAAAACCGAGGTCGGAACAGTAATTGGTGGCGCCGCTGGTGCACTTGCTGGCGCTCAATTCGGCAAAGGTCGGGGCAGGCTTGCTACCACTGCAATTGGTACTTTAATTGGTGCTGGTATCGGTAACAGCGTTGGTGCTTCGTTAGACAGAGCTGATATAGTTTACTATGAACGTAGCGCGCAAAGCTCATTAGAATATATGCCGGTAGGTCAGACATCCCAATGGAGAAATCCTGATTCCGGCAATTATGGAACTTTCACCCCAATAAGGACATATCAGGTGGATAATGGCAGATATTGCCGCGAATTTACCCAGAGAATAAGCGTTGGTGGTGCATGGCAGGAAGGATATGGCACAGCGTGCCGCCAGCCTGATGGTTCGTGGGAGATTGTTTCCTAGAATGTGAATACCCGGAAACGGGTAAGAAGCGGCGCAGGGCCGATGATTGCCCTCATTAAAGTATGATTTTCATACATGGTTCTGCGCCGCAAAATTTTTATCCCGCTGGATTCATAAGCATTAATGTGCTATATCAGGGCAATCAAATTACCAAGAGTTTTATCATGAAAAAACTGTTCGCTACTGTTGCCATTATTTCGCTCACAATAGCTGGCTGTGCTCGTAATATTGATTCCGGAACTTATGTAAGCTCAGATACTTCCGGGGTTGTTTTAGAGGGAGTTGTTGTTTCTGCAAGGCAGGTTAATGTTAAAGGCAGTGATAAGTTACAAGATAATGCTCTGGGCGGGATTGCAGGTGGTGTAGCAGGCGGTGCGGTTGGCAGCACAATTGGCGGCGGATCCGGCAGGACGGTGGCAACTGTTGGCGGCGCAATCGCTGGTGCGGTTATTGGTGCGGCAATTCAGGATGGTCTAAGCAGTTCTCAAGGCATGGAATATATAGTGAAGGTGAGTAAAGAAAATGTTGCTTCCGGCAGTGCATATAGCAGCAATGAGAATATCACTATCAATCAGGGCAAAGTTTCGCAAAAAATCACTAACTCCACCCAGACTAACCTGAAAACTGAACTGATTTCAGTTGTTCAGGGGATGGATCAGGTTCTGCAACCGGGGCAAAGGGTTTATGTTATCTATAACGACAGTCGCCCAAGAGTTGTTCCTGCAAATTACTAATTAGTGTTTTAAGTTAGCTTACACGCTCGTATTCACCTTCAATTGCGTGGTTGTCTGTTTTTTCTTTCGTGGATGAGCGCTGGCGCTGTAATTTGCGGTTAAAGAACATAAAAGCCGGAACCAGAATAAGGCTAAGCGCAAAGATAATAAACCCGGCGGCAAGTAATACGCCAAGGATCACAAGGCTGAGAGTGATAACAAAAAATCTCTGGAAAAAGCTCACTTTAGTTCCTTGCATGTCTCGATTCCTTTGCTGGTGTGAAACCAAGCTCTGTTAAAATTTTATCTGCTTGTTCCGCTCTTACTTCAGAAATGATTCCCTGTAAACATGCTTTTGGGTTCCTGCAACTAAGTTTTGAAAACTCAAGAACATCAAAGCAGCGATTAGCGCCACCTTCTTTGAATTTTGCATGAAACTCCGGTTCAGCGATGGCAATTATAACTGGTCTTTCAGATTCCCATTCTGTAGTGGCACGTATCAAGCCTTTAGCAGTAACACAGTCGTAGTGTCCTTGACGTGAGATAATAACGCAATCAGGTTGGTGAATTGCAACCAGGCTACGTAAATTACTTAATGGTTCTTCGGGTAGGTGTATAACATCTATATCGTGTCTTTGAAAACTAATGGCACGTACTTTTCCCGTAGCGGCTTCTTCCAGAAGTAGAACTTTTAAAGATTTATTCGGGTTTGGCATACTTTGCTTTTCCTTATGCTATCCGCGCGGATGCGCTTTTTTATAACCTTCAGTTAATCTCCTGGAGTCAATATGCGTATATTTTTCCGTTGTGGCAAGTGATTCATGTCCCAATAACTCCTGAATGCTCCGAAGGTCGGCTCCTTCAGCCAGCATGTGGGTTGCAAAACTATGCCTTAATGCGTGAGGAGTGGTATAATCTGGCAGACTATACATGGCCCGAAGGTCACGTAGTTTTTTCTGAACCAGTTCCGGACGTAAGCGCTTTCCCTTTTCGCCATAAAACAATGCTTCACCAGAAAATGGACAAGATGCCATATATTCTTTCACCGCTTGTTTCATTTGCGACAAAACCGGAATCACTCGCTGCTTGGAGCCTTTGCCACGGATAGTGATTGTCTGGTTGTTGCCAATATCATTTTTATTGAGTGAAAGCACTTCGCTAATGCGCATGCCACCGCCGTAAAGCAGGGTCAATATGGCTTTATCCCGTAAATCTACCCAATCGGTGACTTCGATATTTTCGATCGCTGATAGAATTTGGTCTGAAGAAAGGGATTTTGGAATTTTTTTACTGCGGCCAGAAACTTTTACCGCGCGAATTGCCGGGTTAGTAATAATGTTATTGCGTTCAAGGTAATTGAAAAAACTGCGGATGGATGAAACAGCGCGTGCATTGGAAGATTGCTCCATATTATCGTTCTTGCGCTTTGCAAGCCATGCGCGGAAGTCACGCACCTCAAGGGATTCAAGTAGTTTGAGGTCAATATCCTGTTCTCGATAGGAAAATATGAACGAAAGAAAATAGCGCAGGTCAATTGAATAGGATTCAAGCGTTTTAGGTGAGTAATTACGCTGCTTCGCAAGCCAGGATTGCCACTCAGCTATATAGCTATTTAGTGCAGGGGCAGAAGTGGCTTGTTGTTCCATCCCACCATTCAATCATTCTAATTGTGAGTGTTCAACTAAATCTTTTGGCCGGTCTTTGCCCAATCAGCAAGGAATGCCTCAAGCCCTTTCTCAGTGAGAACATGCTTATAAAGTTGCCACACTACCGCAGGAGGGAGAGTAATTACATCCGCGCCGATAAGTGCTGCCTGGCGCACGTGTTCTGCATGGCGCGCAGATGCAACGAGGATTTCAGTGTCGAAACCGTAATTGTCATAAACCTGGCGAATTTCTTCAATCAGCAGCATTCCTTCCTGACCTATATCATCAAGTCTGCCTACAAATGGGGAGATGAAGCTCGCACCGGCTTTTGCAGCAAGCAGTGCCTGATTAGGTGAAAAGCAGAGTGTAACGTTGGTTTGGATGCCTTCATTGCGGAAGTGGCGGCATGCTTTCAAACCATCTGGCGTGAGTGGTAATTTAATACAGATATTTTTTGCAATTTTGGAAAGTTTCTTCCCTTCTTCAATCATCTGGCTTGCTTCGGTTGCGACAACTTCTGCACTTATCGGGCCGGTCACGAATTCAGAGATTTCCTTGATCACATCAATGAAGTTACGGCCTGATTTTGCAATCAGGGAAGGGTTAGTGGTCACGCCATTCACCATGCCATAATCGTTAAGTTTTCTGATTTCGGCTACATCAGCAGTGTCGATAAAAAATTTCATAAATATATCCTGTTAAATTTGAATATTCTTTACTCCAGCACCAGTAACGGGTCAAGCCGCACCTGACGAAGGTTAAGGCTCCAGTGTAGATGCGGGCCAGTGGCAAGCCCTGTGCTGCCAATGCGCGCAATAATTTGTCCGCGTTCAACGACATCGCCCGTCTTAACGTTGGCTTTGCTTAAATGCATGAAAGTGCTGGTGATGCCGCAACCATGGTCAATTACCATTGTCTTGCCAGTGAGGAACATATCTTCAACGTAAATGATTTTACCTGCTTCCGGAGCGTAGGCCGGAGCGCCTTCCGGCTGCGCAAAGTCCACACCGGAGTGAGGCCTGCCGGGAACTCCGTTGTAAACTCTTTGGCTGCCGAATACGCCGCTGACTATGCCATCTGCCGGTCGTATGAACTGCAAAACGTCAGGGCAGGGATGTTTTGCCAGAACACGTGTTTTGCCAATGGCGAAGGCTTCTTTTTCAATTATTTTTGTATTCTTTGGGTTAGGGTTGGCTTTAGCGTCATCAACCTTGTTTATGTATTGGATATCATATTTCTGCGGTTCAATCTGCAAGTTATACTTCTCAATGTTCCCGTCAGGATAGGTGATTTCAACAATGCTTTCTGGTTGTGCATCACGTCCAAAACCAACAAAATATTTGCCATTAAATTCACGCAGTTTTATCCCGTCTACTTTCACTGTGGATTTTGGAGTAGCACGGAATGCAACAAGCCCGCCTTGCTTTAGGTGGCCGGACATCTGAATATAGTTTTCACTGGCGGAATTGCCTCCAACAGTAATTGCGGCTATGATAGCAAGAATTTTCAACATAAGGGCCTTGTAGATGAAACTTGAAGTTAAGGCAATCGGAGTTAACCGCGCGGATGTGTTTTTCCGTCAGGGAAAATATCCGGTGCAAGGACTGGAAGTTGCGGGAGTCGCGGAAGACGGACGGAAATTTGCTGCGATTATGGATGGCGGTGCATTTGCAGAACAGGTTGAAGTTCAGGAGGAGTATGCATTGGAAATTCCACAAGTAATGGAGTTTGTTGAAGCGGTGGCAATTATCGAGTCATTATTCACCGCTTATTATAATCTTGTAATATTGGGTAAGTTGCAAGCAGGCGAGAAGGTGCTTATTCATGGTGGCGGTAGCGGTGTTGGTGTCGTGGCTATTCAATTGGCAAAGCTGCTTGGCGCGGAGGTTTACGCAACTTCTGGCAAACCGGAAAAACTGGACCTGATAAAATCTCTTGGTGCTGATCCGATTGATTATAGGAAAAAAGATTTCGGCAAAGATAAATATGATGTGATTCTGGATATTGTAGGCGCGGATTATTTTAATGCGAATATTACAGCACTGAAAAAAGGTGGCAGGCTGACAATAATCTCGTTTATTGGTGGAGCAAGGGGGGAGTTTAATCTTGCGCCGCTACTGATAAAGGATCTGTCTGTTTTCGGTTCAACTATACGTGGCCTGTCACTTAGCAAGAAACGCGAAATAAGGGACGCGATAGCTCCATATTTTGGAAAGATTAAACCAATAATTGCAAAAACTTTTCCGCTTGAAGAAAAAGAAGCCGCGCTTGATTATATTGAACAATATAAAAATGCTGGCAAAATTGTAGTTACGGTTTGAATTTAGTATGTGTCAGCTGGGAACAAGTAGTTAAAACTGCAATCCTTTGCTACTGAGGGAAGCCAGGTTCGTTTGATCCAGAATTTGAGAGGTTTTTTCTCGTACTTCCTGCATTAGGTGACGTAATGAGCAGGTATTTTCATCATGGCAATCTTTACAGCGCTTATAATTTGTAAGACTCGCACAGGGAAGTAGGGCAAGCGGACCTTCAAAAGCACGGATAATATCTCCTATGCGAATGCTCTGTGGTTCTGTAGTAAGATAATAACCACCGCCTTTGCCACGCTTGGAATCAATTACGCCAGTTTTTTTGAGATCCAGCATAATGAGCTCCAGAAATTTTTGCGGGATGTTTTCATTTTTCGCGATATCGTATATGTGTACTGGTTTACCGGATCTATCGCGGTATATGGCAAGAAGAGCCTTCACAGCATATTTGGTTCGGTTACTTAGCATAATACCCTACTAGAGTATTATGCTAAGTAAGTAAAGATATATTATTCTTTGTTAGTAGGTTTTTTGAAAAATCTAAAATAATAAATAATAAGCAATGCTGCTGCCAGCGAATACCATGTAATCACATATTGTATGTGCTCATTGTAAATCTTTATTTCCTTAGGTAGCCCGTATGGGTAGGTCTGGCGCATGGTTTCTCTTGATGGTTTTACTTCTCCTGAGATTGATTGGCGTGACTTAGGAACTTTTCTGATCGCAACTTCAGGATCAATCGCCTCAAGATAATATGGTTTCTCTGGCGCACCTACTTGCTTATACATTGCTTTCAAATCTACCGTAAACCATTGATTTTTCTCAGGAGTATTCGGGATAACAATATTACGTCCAATAAAATTCAATTTCTGGCTACCGCGAATAATCCCTGTAACAGTCTGTTCTGTGTCAGGGCGTGCCGGTTCTTTATCACTGGGTGTCCAGCCGCGGTTAACAAGAATAACTTCGTCTTGCGGAGTTTTGAGCGGTGTTATTATGTGATAGCCCTGTTTGCCATTGAAATTCTTGTTGAGTAATACCATTTCTTTTTCGTTGAGAAAAATGCCGTTAACTTTCATGGTTTTGAATTCATCATTCTCAACGCTTGTGAATATCCCAGACGTAATTGGTTCTTGAGCAAGGCGGGATTCAACTTTTTGCATCGTTTCTTTTTTCCATTGCAGGCGATATACCTGCCATGTACCCAAGGCAACCAGAATCAGGAAGGAAAACCCTACAAAAATATGAGGAAAGGCTTTTCGCATAATGCTTACTCAAGCTCAATTGTGGCGGGTGGCTTTGAGCTGATGTCATATACAACTCTGTTTATTCCACGCACTTCATTAATGATACGATTGGAAACCCGCGACAGGAAGTCATGATCAAAGGCAAAGAAATCTGCGGTCATACCATCAGTTGAAGTAACTGCACGAAGAGAGCACATATATTCGTATGTTCTGCTATCACCCATTACACCTACACTCTGAACCGGAAGAACTGCAGCATAAGCCTGCCAAATCTGATCATATAAGCCAGCTTTATGGATTTCTTCTATATATATTGCGTCAGCCAATTGAGCGATTTTGATTTTTTCTTTGCTGAGAGCGCCAGGAATTCTAATCGCGAGGCCGGGGCCCGGGAAGGGATGGCGTTTGATTAATTCATCGCTCATGCCCATCTGAAGGCCAAGGGCGCGCACTTCATCTTTGAATAATTCGCGTACTGGTTCAATCAGCTTAAGTTTCATGCGTTCAGGAAGTCCGCCGACATTGTGGTGCGATTTAATTGTGGAAGTTTGGGCGCCACTGAAGCTGATAGATTCGATAACATCAGGGTATAGCGTTCCCTGAGCAAGGTAATCGAATGGCCCATATTTATTGGCCTCTTCCTCAAATACGTCGATAAAGGTTTTGCCTATGATTTTGCGTTTTGTTTCCGGGTCGCTAACGCCATCCAGTAATCCAAGGAATCTTTCTGAGGCGTCAACATACACCAGAGGGATTTTATAATTCCTGTCAAGCATTTCACGCACCTGCTGTCCTTCATTAAGGCGGAGCAGGCCGGTATCAACGAATACACAAAGGAGTTGGTCACCTATTGCATCATGAAGAAGACGGGCTACAACTGAGGAATCCACGCCACCACTTACACCACACAGAACCTTTGATTTACCAACTTTTTCGCGAATACTTTTAACTGCGTTATCGTGAAAAGCGCCCATACTCCAAGTGTTTTTCAGGCCAGCAATATTATGAACAAAATTGGCAATGATCTTTGTGCCATCAGGAGTGTGTGTCACTTCAGGATGAAATTGTACGCCATAGATTTTCTTGTCTTCATTGGCGATTGCCGCAAAAGGGGCTCCAGGGCTTTTTGCAATTATCTTAAAGCCTTCAGGCAAAGCTGTAACACGGTCTCCATGGCTCATCCAGACTTCATATGAGCCCTGCTTTTCCCAAACTCCATCAAAAAGGGGGCTGCTTTCAGTGATTTCAATGAACGCGCGTCCAAACTCCCTGTGATGACCGCTTTCAACTCTTCCCCCCAATAACTGGCAGGTAAGTTGCTCACCATAACAGATCCCCAGAATTGGTAAACCAAGGTCAAATACCTCTTTCTGGATTAGTGGTGACTCAGCAACAGTGACCGAAGCAGGCCCACCTGAAAGAATAATCGCTTTCGGCGCAAAATCCTTTATCTTATCCAATGTAATAAAATAAGGGTGAATTTCAGCGTAAACCCCAGCCTCTCTTACTCTTCTGGCAATAAGCTGCGTAACCTGCGATCCAAAATCTATAATTAATATTCTATTGTCCATATACCTTTTCTTTTGCCCGTGCTTTTATATTAATCGCATAGCTAATGCAATAATCATTCATATGGATTGTGTAACATACATTTCATTTGACTTAAGAAAAATTATAGCATAGCAAACGAGAAGACGGCCTTCTTCACGGGGGAAAAGTCCTTAATCAATCACGGTGTCATTATGAGGCTTGTAATAATAGTTGTAGCGTTAGTAGTAGCACTTCTTGTAGCTTTTGCAGTAAGCGGTATTTTTAGTGAGCAAGAAGTCACGCAACCAAGGGTACTTGATCAGCCACCGGTGCAATCAGAGCCAGCAATCCAGAAAGTAAATATTTATGTTGCGCAACGTGATCTTCCAATTGGCTCAACTATTACCCAAGCGGATTATGATATAAAGCCTTGGCCACAACATCTTCTTCCTCCCGGTGCTATGATTTATGGTGAACAAGGTCAGGTGATAGATGGCATGATTACAAGCACCCCTTTGGTCAAAGATGAGCCCCTTCTTGCTGCAAAGCTGCGTAACCCAAATGATCCGGGTTATATAGCTGGTCAGCTTGCTGAGGGTATGAGGGCTCTTACAATTTCAGTTAATCTTGTTGACTCTGTTGCGGGCTTTGTCCAGCCAGGCGATAAAGTTGATGTGATGTTCACATTTGATTTGTCAAAAAATGCTATCGAAGGAAGCGATGTTTCTTCTACTAAAGGTGGAAGAAATGACACTGGGGGTAACGTATCTTTTACTGAAGTTATTATGCCTAATATTAAGATTCTTGCAGTAGACCAAAGGGTTATAGCTGGTCAGCAAGCAGGAAGTAATAATCAGCCTGTTATTCCGGCCAGTGTAACATTGGAAGTAAATCAAAAGGGAGCGCAAAAACTCCGTCTGGCTGAAAAAATGGGTAAATTGTCTCTGGTTCTGCGTTCTGTGAAAGACAAGGACAATTTTGATCGCGTAAGGCCAACTGCGGAACAGGATTTGAGTAGAATTCTACCCCCTGCTTATTTTCCAGCGCTGTTTGATAGTGATGCAGCTTATGATTTTAGTGTTGTTGACTTGTATGGTAGCTCCATCGCAGGTACTGATAATATTAATGTTGGTGATAAAGAGAAGGCTAGCCCTTATATGAATATAAACGTATATCGTGGTACAGCTTTACAGAAAGTGGAGGTTATAAAACCATGAGAAAGCAAGTTTTTGCTGCAGTATTATTTTTATCCTTAGCTCTTATGCCTGCAGCCCATGCAGGTAGGGTTCTTGATATTGGTCTAAACAGGGCTGAGTTGGTGTCCTTGTCTACGCCCATGAATGAAGTTATGATTGCTAATCCAGAAGTTGCCGATGTTGTCGTGCATGGCTCGCAGAAGATTTCAGTTATAGGCAAGAAAATTGGCTCGACAAATATGAGATTTTTTGATGCTAAATCGAATCTCATACATGAGTTAGATATCATTGTCGGTTATGATCTGCCAGCCATAAGAAGGACTTTAAAGAAATTTTATCCTGATGTAGATATTTCTGTAGAAACCATCAATAATAGTTTGGCTATTGCCGGAATTGTTCCGGACGCTCAGACTGCCAACAGAATTATGCAAATTTCTTATGAATTTGTAAAGGAATCCAGGAAAGATGATGTCGGTAGTGGAACTGAAGGCAAATTTACAGAGAAAGATGACCGATTTCCTGGTATTGTGAATTTAATGAAGCTGAATAGTAGTCAGCAAGTAATGTTACGGGTCAAGATTGGTGAGATGAAAAGATCTGCAGTAAAGCAGCTTGGCATAAATCTACAAGCAGCATTAAAGACAGGTAGCTCAATATTTCAGTTTGCTACTGGTAGCGGGCAGTATGGCTTTATCCGTGATGATGAAGGTGTCGCTCCTGGTATTGGGCATTTCGGGTCGCAGGCTGCCGGTACGTTTGGAAGTGGTGCGTCGGGGTTCAGACGTGGCAATTTTGAAGTGGCTGGCTGGTTTGATGCTCTTGAGGGAGATGGGCTGTTCAAGGTGCTCGCAGAGCCAAACCTTACTACTGTCTCTGGTGAGGCTGCCAGTTTCCTAGCTGGTGGCGAATTTCCTATACCTCAGGTGACATCGGATACTGCTCAGACAACATTTAAGCAATATGGTGTTTCGTTGTCCTTTGTACCATATGTCTTATCTGGAAATCGTGTACGTTTAGTGGTTGCCCCAGAACTTTCTGAAATTGATAAAAGTAATGCTGTTGGTAATATACCGGCTTTGACAACGCGTAAATCTAAGACGACAGTTGAGTTGGCTCCAGGTGAGTCACTTATGATTGCTGGCTTAATTCGTGATAGGGTGAATACGGCTATCAATGAGATGCCGGGCATAGCTGAAATCCCTATTATCAGCGCACTTTTTAGAAGTACTGATTATCAAAGGGAAGAAAGTGAGTTAGTTATTGCGGTGACTCCTTATATTGTGGATCCTGTTGTGTCTAACAACATAAGAATGCCTTCTGATGAATATAGGACGCCATCTGTTATGGAAATGATGTTTTATGGTGCTTTGGGATCTATGAGCGGTAATGCTGATAGGATTTCTCAAACTCCTGTACTTGAGGGGCCAATAGGCTTCATGATGGATTAGTGAGGATTTGTATGAAAAGTAAGACTATAAAAATTTTAAATTTAGCGTTGTTATCTGCTTTAGTCGCATGTAGCCAAATTCCTGGCAAGGCTTATGTAGAACGGGGGCAACCTGAATCATTGCTTGAGGTTTCTAATGAAGAAATCACTATCGATTTGGCACAGAGGAATGGTATTATTCAACTTGAGTCAATTGCAGGTTCCAAGCAACCAACATCTGCCGAGTTAACTTGTTCCAACCGGTTATTCTGTGCAAAGGCTGTTGAAATCCTGACTAGAAACAATATACCATATAACACGACTAGTGGTATTGGTAATCGCGTTGCCCTATCATTCCAAAATGTGGTCGCACGTGACTGTGAGTCAAGATACATCACCAACCATAATAACCCTTATAATCTTAATCATGTGACTTTCGGCTGTTCGGTAGCTGCAAATCAGGTTCAAATGGTTTCAGACAAAAGACAATTTGTTGATCCATTATTGCTGGGTGGGTATGATGGTCAAAAGGCTGCTCAGAACTATGATACTTACTTGTCTCGTGATACTATATCCTTGGATACCATAAGTACCAGCGGTCAATAAATATTTAACTATTCTCTGTTAAACATCATACTAGTATAGAAATACTGTAAAATTAGGAATTTTGGTTATGAGTTTTCTTGCGGTTGTGCAGGATGTAGAGTCGGCCGAGCTAGCTGATAATGTAGCAGCGGAAATGGGTTTCGTTGAGCCAAAAATCATTCACGGGACACCTCTTGATGTTGTTTCTTTTTTAGCAACGAATGATAAATTTATCCCGTTATATTTATTAATAGATATAGGAAATCGTGGGGCTGAGGCTATCCCTGAGATTGATGAACTGGCGCAACACTGCGTCGAGAATACAAAAGTTGTTATAATGGGGCATACAAATGACTTAAATTTGTATAGACAGTTATTACAAAAAGGTGTGGCAGAATATTTTACTAAACCTGCAAGCATACAGGATATTAAGGGTGCCTTTTTTAGAAATAATATTGAAAACCCAAAGCCTGCCTTGACAAATGCGGGTGGTAAGATCATCTCGTTTATGTCTTCTGCATCAGGAGATGGGGCTACTACAGTGGCCCTTAATGTTGCATATCAGTTAGCTAAAGAACTGCAGCAGAAAGTTGTAATCGTTGATATGGATTACCAATTTGGGATGTTAGCAAGGGATTTAGATTTGCCAGCGAGTTATGGCATCAGAGAACTTTACGAGCATCCTGAAGGTTCAATTGATCTTACCTTATTAGAGAAAACTGCGATTCCGTACAAAGATAATCTTAGTGTGATTGCGGCTCCCAAGAATTTAAGGTTCGTGCCTAATATCACACCTAATATGATAGGTAATTTATTGTATACACTAAAATCCAGATATAAATATGTTATCTTGGACTTGCCACATATATGGAGCGAGTGGGTTGCCACTGTCCTAAAGGAAGTAGATCATAATTATCTTGTTTCTCAATTATGGCTTAAGTCGGCAACGCATGCATCCAGGTTTCTTGATGCCATGCAGTCAAACAGTGTGTTTACATCAAAGATATCATTAATACTTAACCGTAGCGGTTCAAAATTTAAGGAAGCTATTACCCCGGCTGAATTTGCTGCAGTATGCAAGAAAAAAATCTCCCACTATATAACAAACGATAGCAAAACAATTACAATGGCTGAGAATCAGGGGAAAACTGCGATTGAAATTGGAAACAGCGTATTAAACCGCCAGTTTCTGGAGATAGCTAGCTCTATATCTGAAATGAAACAAGAATCCGTGGGTGATTAAAATGTTCGGAAAAAAAAAGATAGAAACAGATAAGGATTTGCCTAAACCTGTTAACGAGGTATTAAAACCTGATATTCCTGTTTTCCAAAATGCTGATCCTGCTAATGCTGCGATAGGGAATTTTGCTCCAAATGCTGAAGTTTTAGGCCAGTCTGTTAAAAAATTGGGTGGTGTATTTATACCCAATCAGGAAGATGTGCGCGAAAAACTTATCTATACAGATGCTAAGCTAGAGTCAGAGGCGTATAAGAAATCTAAAAGTCTTGTATTTGAAGTTCTTATTGAAAGATTTAACTTTGGCTTGATTAACTCCCTTCCTAAGGAACAGCAAATTGATAAAATCAATCAATTTACGATCAAAATTTTTGACGATTTGTCTCTGCCCTTAAACCAGCAGCAGTTAGATTTGATGAAGAGCCAGATTATAGATGATGTAAGAGGGTTTGGACCGTTGGAGAAATTGCTGAACGACCCAGATATATCAGATATAATGATTAATACATCAAAACAGGTGTACGTAGAGAAATTTGGTAAAATCTATATCACTGACCTGAATTTTAACGGAGAGCATCATCTAATCAATATTATACAAAAAATTGTTTCTCAGGTGGGGCGCAGGGTGGATGAGTCCAGCCCTATGGTGGATGCTCGTATGCCTGATGGGTCACGTTTTAATGCTATTATTCCTCCATTAGCAATTGATGGAGCACTTGTTTCGATACGTAAATTTAAAAAGAATAAGATGTCACTTGATGACTATGTCGGCTTGGGCTCTATGTCAGAAAATATGTGTAATTTTCTGAAAATCTGTGGTGCCAGTAGGCTAAGTATTTTGGTTTCCGGCGGAACTGGTTCTGGTAAGACTACCCTGTTAAATGCATTATCGCAGCATATTGATGTAGGGGAGCGTGTCATTACTATAGAAGATGCTGCAGAGTTGCAGTTAGGGCAGCCCCATGTACTACGTTTGGAAACTAGGCCACCCAACATGGAAGGGGTAGGAGCCATCACTCAGCGTGCGTTATTAAAAAACGCATTGAGGATGAGACCGGACCGTATTATTCTTGGTGAGATTCGTGGAGAGGAAGTTATAGATGTGTTACAGGCTATGAATACAGGTCATGAAGGGTCGATGGCTACCATACACGCGAATACACCAAGAGATTGTCTGACAAGATTGGAGAACCTGATTGGTTTGTCAGGGGTTAATTTACCCATTGCGGCCATGAGGCATCAGATAGCCAGCGCTGTGGACCTTATTGTGCAGGTGCAGCGTATGCGGGATGGCGGAAGAAGGGTAACCAGCATTACTGAAGTAGTTGGTATAGAAACTGATGTTATTTCGCTACAGGAGCTTTTCTCATTCGAATCAGGACAAATGGGTGAGGATGGTAGGCTTCGTGGGAAGTATAAGTCGGCAAAACTGCGTCCAAGGTTTGCCTCGCAAATCGATTATTTTGGCCTTACCAAGGAAATGGAGCGCTGTTTGGAGTTCAATTCGCAATAATTCTTGCCGTTTGATATTTTGCGCGTAGACTCAATAATACAAAAAAACGGTGGAAGAATAGCTTAAAATGAATCAAAAGGTCCTGTTATTTGTTATTACTCTTGCTGCGTTTGTTGTGGTGTTTCTTCTGCTGTCAAGGTTATTGTCCGATAAATCGTCAAGGTATCAAAAAAAATCCCTTGAGAATATTACACGGGGAGATTTTTCTGATGAGAACAGTGAATCGTATTTGCTGGCTGCTAAAAGGGAAGAGGTCTTCGCTGAGAAAATAGTGGGGGTACCTTTTTTTGGTAACATATACCGAAAACTCCAGCAAGCAGGAGATGTTACAAGTTTTAGTGCTCACTTATTTTATTTGTTACTGGTGGGGATTGTTGTTAGTTTTTTGGCATTTTATTTTCTGAAATCACCACTATACGCGGTATGTATAGGATTGGTTGCAATCCTCTATTATAATGGCACTAGGCTGAATCGAAAACTGGAAAAAAGAAATGATTACTTTCTTAATCATTTTCCAGATGCAATTGATATGATGGTTAGGAGTGTAAAATCAGGACACCCGCTTATTTCATCGATGCGCCTTATAGCACAGAATGCTGAACCGCCTATTAGTACTGAGTTTCAAAGAGTGATTAACGAAGTATCCTATGGACGGCCAATGCCTGAAGCATTAAGAAAAATGGCTGACAGGATAGGGCTGATGGATGTTAATTTCTTTGTTGTTATTTTATCCGTACAACAAGAAACTGGAGGAAATCTTGCCGAAGTTCTTACAAATCTTTCAACGATAATTCGTAAGCGTAAACAGCTAAAATTAAAGATCAATGCATTGACTGCTGAAGGGCGGATAACGGCAAAAATTTTTGCAGCTATTCCTTTGCTTCAGATGACATTTGTAAGATTTTCTTCAAAAGAATATCTTGATCCGTTGTTTGAGACTACAGCGGGGAATATATGTCTTACTGTTGCCTTGATTATGATTGTAGCTTCAATATATATAACAAAAAAACTTACTGATTTGGACATCTGATGAATATTGTTATTGCTATACTGGTGTTTGTAGTCGTTTTTACGCTAACCTTGAGAGTAGCTAAATCGATGATGGGGGAGGATAAGTTAAGAAAAAAGCGCGTGCAAAGCTTAACTGATACAGATGAAGGTTTTATTGAGATACAGCAGGATTATCAGCAAGAACGTTCTTCCTTGGCTGTTGCGCTTGAAGGTCTTACGGTTCCGTTTCGTAATGCCAGTGATGACAGGGAAAGTATAGAATTGCATCTATATCAGGCGGGAGCCGCGTCTCCAGATGCTGTAAGTTATTATATATTCTTTTCTACTTTTGGATGGATTATAGGAATTGCGATATTTTTTCTAATATATCTTGTAGCGCAATCCCATGAAGGGACGATGTTTTGGGTAATCTTAGCCAATGGAGTTTTTCTAGCGGCGATGGTTTCATTTGGTGCGCACTTATGGATACAAGGTGCAATTGAAAACAGGAAAAAAATTCTACTGCGCTCTTTTCCTGATTCACTGGATTTATTGCTAGTTTGTGTCGAATCTGGCTTGGCGCTTGATGTCTCTTTGGCACGTGTTTGCAAGGAGTTAAAATATAGCCATCCTGAGATTACGCAGGAGCTTAATAAAACCCGTCTGGAATTGACGATGCTAAATGACCGGGAAAAGGCGCTCCTTAATTTAGGTAAGCGGACCGACTTGTTAGCGTTTAAATCATTAGTTGCTGCGCTACTACAATCAGAAAAATTTGGTACAAGCCTTGTGGATACTTTGCGTGTTCTTTCTGATGATTACCGGCAGACGAGAATGATGCTTGCAGAAGAAAAAGCTGGTAAATTGCCAGCCAAGATTGCTGTTTACACTATACCCTTAATGTTGATTGCGCTTATTACTTTGATTATCTCGCCTGCGATTATAAAAGCATTAGAAGTGAGTGGATGATAAGCAGACTAAGAAAAATGCTTGATGTCGCCAATCTTCCATATGCAAGTAGATTTTACAGTTTAGGGAAAAACTTTTTTAGTGAAGTTGCTCCGTCGCCTATTGGCCCAGGCATTTGAGCCATTATTGCCTCTGGAGCAGGTCGCTAAAATTCTTGAAAAATATCAGCCTGTGCTTGCTGAGCATTATTTAGAGCTGATGCGTGCAAAACTGGGGTTAGAAGATACGCATCCGGACGATATACATCTGGTAAAAAGTTTGCTTGATTTAATGGAAATAAATAATGTGGATTATACAAATTTTTTTCGTAGATTTTCGAAAGGTGAAGAACTAAGCCATAAGTTTGATGATACTGAAAGTTATGAGCCGTGGTTTAGGCTTTATAAAGAAAGGGCAACCCTTCCAAACCGTGAGTTAATGCTGAAGTCTAATCCTAAATATATTCTCCGTAATTACCTTGCGGAACAAGCTATACGCAAGGCAGAAGATGAAAGGGATTATTCTGAGATCGATAAGTTGTTGAAAATATTGAGAATACCAACGGAAGAACAAGAGGAATTTGATGGTTATTCTAATGATCCCCCAGAGTGGGCAAGACATATAGAAGTTTCATGTTCTTCTTAGATAATCATCAAATTGCATCTATATATCACAAAACTGCAATATTCATAAGGTATGATGGATTCAATGGCTAGATGTGCACTATTGGGGCTAATATTGGCTATGGCGGCTTGCGGTCCGGTTGGCATGTTTCCTGGCCCAATGTTTGCTACAAATTTTCCTCCTGATGGTCCCCCCAACTATCAGCAGGGGATAATTGACGGGTGTAAAACGGCCTCTACGGCCTCTGGGGGAGGATTTTATAACTTGATGTACAATGAAGTTTATTATGATGTAGATAAGGCATTAAACGATTCTGTTTACTATAAAGCGTGGAAAGATGGGTATTTTTATTGCAAGTTTGAGTTGGATAGGGCGCCGGAATAAGGCAGTTCTGCTGCATACTCTTAATTCAGTCGTAGTAGCGGTTGCAGTTCTGTTGCTTGCTAGTTGTGGCGTTGATCCAATCAACAACCCGAAACCGCTCTTGCTTGACACTGAAGTTGATTACGGGCCACCAGAATATCGTCAGGGTTATACTGATGGCTGTAAGTCGGCATTATCTGCCTATGCCAGTAACAGTTTTATCAGAACCCAGCAAGGTGGTGTTCATGTGGACCCACGCTACACAAATAATGTAATGTATAACCAAATTTGGAAGGATGCCTGGAACTATTGTTACATGTGGTATTTCGTTTACAACAGGCAATGGAACCATTCAGGGCAATCACCTTTATGAGAAAGAGAAAGTGGTTACTTATGTGCGTGTTTTCGGTACTTGTTTCCTGCGGGTTGGGTAGCACTGGGGGCGTTCGCCCAACTTTACCGCCATTTATGCCTGGGCCACCGGAAGGTGGCCCTGCAGAGTTCAGGGAAGGATGGCTTGATGGATGTGAAACAGGGATTGCGGCGCATGGTAACGATTTTTACCGTACCACTTTTGCTTTCCGCCAGAACCCTTCATTGGTTACGAATCCGGTATATTACAAAGCTTGGAAGGATTCAGAGAATTTCTGTCGGACATATATATTCGCTTATTCATTCCGTAACATGGAAGCATGGTGCTCTCTGGATGGTCTGGGAGATGATTGTGTTGATCCTACGACAAATTCAGTTCCATTTTATGGTGCATCAACCGAAAGCCGGGGATATAGCTTTTTAGGCGGTGGCGGGGTTGATTCTTTAATGGGAGGTGGCGATAACGTCTTTATGGGAAGTAATGAAGACGGTATTAGCGGAGTGATGGGAGGATGGTAATAAAGAATATATTTTTGATTATAGTTGCTCTGCTAGGAACCTCATGTGTGTGGTCTGGTCCAAGTCCTTTATTTATGTCTACTGATGTCCCCGGAACACCTGAATTTAAAAGGGGCTGGGAAGATGGTTGCCAAAGTGGGATTGCTGCATATGGCACTGCTATACAGAAAATGTTCTATAATTTTTATCAGGATTACAGAATGCTTCACAACCCACATTATAATGCTGCGTGGCACGAGGCTTTTGATTATTGCAGGCACTATAACGCTAAATGGCAGACTCATGATTTTTATACCGGAGGTATGGATTAATGCTTAAAGCACTTCTGGTATTATGTGTTATAGCGATTTCCGGGTGCAAATATTTTGACCCAACTATACCGTGGTACGACAAGATACGTTCCAATTCTCCAGAGGGGGCAGATCCGGCCTATAAACAAGGTTGGGATGACGGTTGCCATACCGGGTATGCGGTGTTTGGGAACCATTTTTATAAGAGTTTTTATGGCTATAAACGAGATGATAGTATGGTTGGCAATTATCAATATGAAGTTGCCTGGTATAACGGTTATAACTATTGCCGCCAAAGTGTTAACGTCATGATTAGTGATGGTGTACTCTGATTGATCTTCAGAAGTCATAAAAGAGTTGATTTAATCATGATTATTATCTATCCAGACTTTTAGCTGGGGCGATAGCTCAGCGGTTAGTAGCAGGGCGCTCATAACGCCTTGGTCGGGGGTTCAAATCCCTCTCGCCCCACCATTTTCCCAGTGTTTAGAGATATTTGGTCTATGCGCCCTAAGGAGGGCTGCTGGTGGCGCTATTCGTACTGTTTACTATAGTTCAGGGTAAACTAGTGTGCTACGATTCTGCAAATGCCAACAGCGGCTCGCAATTTCTGCCATCTGTTTCACGCAATGCCGCTATGTAACGTTTTCTTATCTCATTAAATTTCGGCAGATTTGAATTTCTTTCCCAGCTTGGTTTCCGGCAGCCGAATTTAACGGCAGGCATCCACGCATAGGGTTGTTTTATACCATTACCAGCCGCGGAAACAGGTTTTATAACATGGGTATGACATTCATGGATACGGCTCTTGAGATACTGAAAAAGACCTACGGTTATGACCGGTTCCGCGGGCAACAGGCAGAGATCATCAGCCATGTGAGCGGCGGTGGCAATGCGTTCGTGCTGATGCCGACCGGCGGCGGCAAGTCGCTGTGCTACCAGATTCCTGCGCTGGTGCGTGACGGGGTGGGGATTATAGTCTCGCCGCTGATAGCGCTGATGCAGGATCAGGTTGATGCACTTAAGGAACTGGGCGTCAGGGCGGCGGCTATCAACTCCAACCTTCCGCGGGAAGCGGTGGCAATGGCCAAGTGCGGCATACGCGATGGTACGCTCGATATGGTATATGTCGCGCCGGAGCGCCTGCTCATGGAGGATTTCCTGGCGTTGCTGGCCGAATCCCGTATTGCACTGTTTGCGATTGACGAGGCGCACTGCGTGTCGCAGTGGGGACATGATTTCCGTCCGCACTACACACAGCTCACGCTACTGGTTGAACGCTTTCCCGGTGTACCGAGGATAGCGCTGACAGCTACCGCCGATGCGCCGACGCGTAAGGATATAGTGGAGAAGCTGCATCTTCAGGACGGGCGCGTGTTCGTTGCCGGGTTCGATCGTCCGAACATCCATTACCGCATCGCGGTGAAGGATAACCCGAAGCAGCAGGTTCTGCGTTTCATCAGGGAGGGCCATGCGGGCGAAAGCGGGATTGTATATTGCCTGTCGCGCAGCCAGACCGATGATATGGCGCAGTGGCTATGCAGGGAAGGTGTCCCGGCGTTGCCCTATCACGCCGGGCTGGATTCGCAGACGCGTCAGCGGCATCAGGAGCGTTTCCTGCGCGAGGAAGGGCTGGTGATGGTGGCCACTGTTGCGTTTGGCATGGGCATTGACAAGCCGGATGTACGCTTCGTCGCTCATATGGGTATTCCCAAGAATATCGAAGCCTATTATCAGGAAACCGGACGAGCCGGGCGTGACGGCTTACCATCGGAAGCGCTGATGCTGTATGGGATGGGCGATGCGGCGCAGCAGCGCAGCTTCATTGATGGCGGTGATGCACCCGATAACCAGAAGCGCGTTGAGCACCAGAAGCTGAACGCGCTACTAGGATTGTGCGAAGCGGCGGGATGCCGAAGGCAGGTGTTGCTTGACTATTTCGGGGAATCTTCCTCGCCATGTGGTAATTGCGATACCTGTCTGGAACAGCCGGAAACCTTCGATGGCACGGTGGCGGCGTTGAAGGCGATTTCGTGCGTATTGCGTACCGGGCAGCGTTTCGGTGTCGCGTATCTCATAAATGTGCTGACTGGCAAGAGCGACGAGCGCATGGCGCGCTTCGGGCATGACCGGCTTCCGACCTTCGGTGTTGGCACGGAATTCTCCAAGCAGGAATGGCAGGGTATTTTCCGGCAACTGACGGCGCAGAACCTGCTTATGGTGGATATCACCGGGCATGGCGGCCTGAAGGTAACGCCCTCCGGTCAGGTGTTTTTGCGGGAAAAACCAAGGCTTGCGTTACGCGCATTGCTTGCGGCGGTTCCTGCCAAGGCGATGAAGAAGCCGCGCACGGAAACGCCAGTGGTGCATTCCGATGACGCGGCTTTGCTTGTTGCGCTCAAAGCCCTGCGTTTGACACTGGCCAAGGCGCAGAACCTGCCGCCTTATGTGATCTTCCACGACAGGACGCTGCACGAGATGGCATCAGTCAAGCCGCGCTCGTTGATGGAACTAAGGGAAATAAACGGTGTCGGTGAAAAGAAGATCGAGCGTTACGGCCAGATGTTCTTGGAGACGATCGGGGAATTTCCTGTGCCTGTACGGCAGGCGGAAGCGTTTGCCTCCGGAAGGTAAGCCTTTTAGCTGTGGTAATTGGCATGAAGCATACGATGAAGTTTGTACCGCAGTCTCCAAGGTGTTCGGCATTGACTTTACGGGCTGGTTGTTGCCTGAAGTATAGGGTAAAAGTAATAATCCAGTTGATTTTGATATTTAAGTCAGCATACCAATATGAATGGTCTTCGCCAAATTTTTCTTATTCTCTTCTTTGAGCCAGTATATGGCGAGCAGATTAAAAATTATAGTTGATAGAGAATAGTAAACGCGGGTCATCTTTGTCAGCACCGTAAAGAGGGGCAGATATGTCATGTGTAAGAGGATAGGCAAGACCTATATCAGCCGAAACATTAATGTTTGTTACTGCCCGAAGTCCAAAACCAGCTGAGGATGCGCTTTGATGATGTACTTGTGTTGAATCTTTGTTCCAGATTTTGCCAATATCATAGAAACCGTAAGGTGTAAGAGCTACCCAGCTGAATTGGCCCAAGCCGTCATATCTAAGCTCGAATGAGAATGAAAGGCCAGAATCCCCGGTGATTTCAGAGGCGTCATAGGCTCTTCCAAGGCTGATTCCGCCATAACCAAATTGCTCTGATGAGAACAAGGGGTTGTCAGACCACTGGCTTGAGAGTTTTGTTGCAAAAGACCAATCATTATCCAAAGCTTGTATACGTTCAGCATCAATCTGGACTTTTGTAAAATGCGGTGTTGCCTTACCACGGGAAAGGTTGAGTTCTCCTTCCTGGCTGGCGCCAAAAATGTCGAGCCCTCGACTGATTTTGAAATTGAGGTCGCTATAACCCCCTAGAGGATCACTAAAATCAGCTAAAAACTCAATCCCGGCTACTCTTACGCGGTCACGTACTAATGCTGTGTTTATCAAATCAGTGTTGGTGTTCCTGCCTACAAGTGAAAGTCTTAACGCCATATTATACTCACGCTGCCGTGTGAGCTGGTATTTAGCGGCGATACCAAGGGTTGTGGACTGGCTGTCTATTTCGCTGATTTTCAATAAATATCCTGGAGTTGCTGTTGTATAGCTACCATAAGTTTCGATGCTTAATTCTGGAAAGAGGTAAAATTTATTGCTAAGTCCGCCATATCTAAGTTCATCATCGTGCGGAGTAAAAAGGCCGGATACGGTAATATCTGCTATATCAAGTAAGGATGTGCTGTAAATTCCGGTTACTTCATGCGGGCCAAGGTAACGCGAGCCGTAGTTATCTATAGTGATAAGCCCGGCACTGCGCTTTTCCACCGGAATCAATGTAAGATGTAATGATCCATCATCCTCTAAGCCTTCTCCAGCTTCAATGATTGCGCGGTATGAATATCCAGGTAGATCGTTAAGTTTTAATAAGCTATCTTCAAGTGAAGGTATATTTAAGGGTTTTTGAGATATTATTCTGTTAATGATTTGCTTTGTTGGATTATTTGGTTTGGCATTATTACTAAATCCTACAGTGCTGATAAAGCCTTCAACTACATTTATGGAAACATTACCGTCTTCTACCTCCTGTACGGGGATATAGGCGCGAGATAGGGAGTAGCCGTGCGCATGGTATTTTTTGGTAAGCTGTTGGGCAACAAGCCAAAGAGTATCCAGAGTAGTTTCCTTTCCAATATATTCCTCATATATAGGTTTAATCTCATCTTCGGAAAAAGCTGTTACTCCATTGAATTTTATGGATTTGATTGTAATTAGGATTTCGTCTGCCCCTTCGGGTGCGTCTACCGGCTGCTCTTTAGGTTTGGAAATCACTGTTTCGTCAACAGGTTGTGGCGCAACAAACCTTTCTTGTAGACTGCGTATCCTGTCAATATCCGCAGGCCCAACTGGGGATTGCGCAACGGCATCCACGGACGCAGCCGTGAACAACGATAATGACGCAAACATAACTCCCTGAAAATATGTGATAATTTTCAAAATTAATGTTTCCAGTAGAAATTTTCAGGCTGACCTTAATCAAAAAGTTCGAGAAAGGCCATCAATTTTTAAAAAAGCATATAAAACAATGATTTGGATAAGTCGTTCTGTTTAAGAAAAATCCACAAATTGTATGATAAATTAACCTAATTGTAATGTATCTGGCGGATAATTTAAGTTAAGATGAGCGCACATCAATTACTGACGACCTCCACGATACTGTCTGGTGTTAGGCAGGCAACCGCAATTGCGCTTATGGTGGGCTTGCCGTTTTCTGTGCAGGCTAATCCGGAAGGAGGGGTGGTAAAAGGCGGTTCCGCCACAATCAGCGAGAAGGGTAAAAAGCTTGATATCCACCAGAAATCACAGCGTGTTGTTATTGATTGGCGTGAATTCAATATTCAGCTTGATGAGCACACGCAATTCCACCAGCCGGGCCGTCGTGCGATAGCACTTAACCGTATTGGTGGCAACACTCCTTCCAAGGTAATGGGAACGTTGACAGCGAACGGAAATGTCATACTTGTTAATCCGAATGGGGTGATGTTCGGTAAAGGCTCCAAGGTGGATGTCAACAGCATTGTTGCTACGACTGCTGATGTGGACAGCAAGCAATTCATGAAAGGTGGAAACATCAAGTTCACCAAACCCGGTGATCCGAATGCATCAGTAATAAACGAAGGTACCATTACTGTGAAGGAGGCAGGGCTGGTGGGGCTGGTTGCTCCGAATGTTTCTAACAGCGGAACCATAAATGCCAAGCTGGGTAAGGCGCAGCTTGTATCCGGTGATAGTTTCACGTTGGATATGTATGGTGATGGGCTGATAGAGGTGAAAGTCAGTGATGGCGTGAAATCCCAGCTTGTGAAAAATACTGGTGCAATCAATGCTTCGGGTGGAGAGATACATATTACCGCGGCTGCTGGACGTAAAGTAGTCAACAGTTTGGTTGATGTGCGTGGAAGCGTTGTTGCGAATACCGTGGGCCAGCGTAATGGGAAAATTTATATCGGCGCAAGCGGAGTAAATTCCGCCAAGACTCCGAAAGCAGGGAAGTCGGAGGTTATCGTCGGCGCAGAAATTTATGCGAAGGGCAATAAGGCGGGACAGAAAGGCGGCTCGGTGGTTATTACCGCCGATGATATTACGCTGAAATCCACCGTGAAAATCGATGTTTCCGGCTATAGCGGAGGTGGCAGCGTAAAAATTGGTGGTGATTATCTAGGTAAGGGCGCAACGCCAAACGCGCGTAATGTAACGGTGGAGAAAGGCGCGGTCGTTAAAGCCAACGCCATCGTAAAAGGTGATGGCGGTGAAGTAATTTTCTGGAGCGATGATAAAACCGTTTACCGTGGGCATACCGAAGCGAAGGGCGGCGCGAAAGGCGGCAATGGCGGTTTCGTGGAGACCTCTGGGAAAAATAAGTTGACCGTTGGCGGGCTGGTGTTTACTACCGCGCCAAAGGGTAGCACAGGTACATGGCTCTTAGACCCAGCAAATATCACAATTACACACAGCTCAATTCCCGGTGATGAGGAGAACACATTCAGCGTAGCCCAACTCGAAACCATGAGCATCGGCAGCCACATCAACCTCATCGCGAATGATTACATCAACCTCGACTTCGGCGGCGACACGCTCAATGTGGTGGCCGACAGAAACATCACGCTCACTGCAACGAGTGGTGATATCTACACCTCATCAGCAGGCACCATCAATACCACCCGCACCACAACGGGCGGCAATGTCCGCTTCAACGCAGGCAGAGATATTGTACTCACTGATTTTGATATCAACTCCGGCGGCGGGAATGTTATTCTTAACTCCGATACTGACGGGGTTAGTGGCGGTGCAATCGCGCTCATCAACACCAACATAACCTCATCAGGCGGCAACATTATCCTCGGCGGACATGACGACCCAGAATTCAAAGCCGCGAAGGGTACTACCACTTATAATCATGGGGTGCATTTAAGCGGTTCGACACTGAAATCCGGCACCGGAAATATAAAAGCTTCCGGAGCCGGCTATAATTCGGGCGGTCAGCTTTATGGTGTTGTTTTAGTTGACGGTTCATCCATAGAGAGCACTTCCGGCACTATCAATATTACCGGTCAAGGTGGTAGTGGCGGAAACCAAGGTAATTATGGCGTTTTTTTATCCGGTACAGGTGCAAATAAAATTACCAGTACCAGCGGGCAGATATTCATCACTGGTTATGGCGGCGCTAACAAGTACACAAAGAATAATTATGGCGTTGCTCTTAATACCGGTTCGCTTGTAGAAAGTGGCAATAACATATCGATCATTGGTTACGGCAACCCCGCTACCACGGGGATTGATGACGGAGCAGCCTCTGCTTATGGCGTATATGTCAATGGGGCGACTATCAGGGCTACGGGCGGCGCAAGCATTGCGGTTGAGGGAACCGGCGGCGCAGGAACCGGCGCGAATAATCATGGTGTATACCTTACCAACAGCGGCGTGATTGAAAGCGACAGTGGCAAGATCGATGTAACCGGAACTGGCGGCAGCGGCGACGGCGGCAATAACTATGGTATTTATATTAATAACGGCAGTAATGCCAAGATTACCAGTACCAGCGGTGCAATCAAGTTAACGGGGAGTGGGGTTGCCGCAGGTGGAACAAAGAATTATGGAATAATCCTGGGTACCGGAGTGCTGGTTGAAAGCGGCGGCAATATTGAAATGAGCGGTACAGGTGGCGGCGGGACAAATGCATATGGTTTATATCTTTATGGCACTTTAGTAAAAGCTAGTGGCGCAGGCAGCATAAAACTGACGGGTGAAAGTGCGTCTAGCCGCGGGCTTATAATTACCAACGGCGCTGAGATCAGCAGCGATACGGGTGATATTGAAGGTAATGGTATAGCAGGCTTAAATACAGGTGTTCTTGTCGACCAAAGCAGCAAGGTTACCAGCAATAGCGGTAATATAAAGCTAAAAGGAACTGTTGCAGCTACTTCAGGAGATGACAATTATGGTGTAAGGCTTGGCAGTGCATCGATCGGTACCGGTGGCAACATCGAAATTGAAGGTTATGGTGGCGGCGCTAGTAAAGGATATGGTGTCAGCAATAGTGGGATTATAAAAACTACCGGCACTGGCGAGATAAAAGTCACCGGTACCGGCGGCGCTGGCACGGGTGTGAATAATCATGGTATCGTTCTCACCAATACCGGAAAAATCGAAAGCGATAGCGGTAAGATTGAAATTACAGGTACAGGCGGTAGTAATGCCGGCGGTAGTAATACCGGTATTTTCCTTGTTAACTCTGGTACTAATACCATTACCAGCAATACAGGTGCTATAACCCTTAAAGGCTACGGCGGCAGCAACACGGTTGGTTCTGGCAATCATGGTGTTTATCTTTATACTGGCTCATTGGTTGAAACGGGTGGTGACATAGAAATTGAAGGCGAAGGTGGCGGGTCGTATAGCCAGGGTGTCCGTATAGAAGGGGCTGCCGTTAAAGCCAGTGGAGGGGGGAAAATCCATATCTCCGGTAAAGGCGGAAATGGGGATGTTAACAGTAATTACGGTGTTCTTATTCAGAACAGTGGCCACATTCAAAGCGATAGCGGCAAGATTGAGGTAAAGGGTATTGGCGGCGGCGGCATTGGCGGCTACAATTACGGTATATACCTCGCCAGTACCGGCACCAACAAAATTACCAGTAACACGGGAGCCATAATCCTTAAAGGTACCGGCGGGCAGAATACGGGCAGCGCAGATAATCGAGGAGTTTATCTGCACGGAAGTAATTCTCTTGTTCAGACCGGCGGTGATATAGAGATTGAAGGTACCGGAGGCGGAAGCAAGGGAAACGGTGTCCTTATCAGTGCAGGGGTGGTTAAGGCTACTGGAAGCGGCGAAATTAAAATTACAGGCATAGCTGGTAGCGGATCTGACGCAGAAAATCACGGTGTTGTAATCCTTAGCACTGGAAATATAGAAAGCGACAGCGGCAAGATTGAGGTGATTGGCACCGGCGGCAGCGGCGCGGGTGGCACCAACTACGGTATTTATCTTTCTAACTCCGGCACGAACAAAATTACCAGCACCAGCGGCAAAATCACCCTTAGCGGTATCGGCGGGCAGAATGCGGTTGGCTCCAATAACTACGGTGTTCATCTTAGTACTGGCTCATCAATCCAGACCAGCGGCGATATTGAAATCGAAGGTACCGGGGGCGGTAGCACTACTAGCCGAGGAATAAATCTTGGTGGAGCCAAGATAAAAGCGGATGGTAGCGGCGCAATAAAACTGACCGGCACCGGTGGCGGTAACGGAACTGGTAGCACAAATTACGGTGTTTACCTAACCGGCAGCAGTGAAGTCGAAAGCGGCAGTGGCCAGATTGAAATTACCGGAATGGGTGGTGACGGTTCAGGTGCTAATAATAAGGGTATCTACTTTAATAGTTCCGGAACAAATAAGGTTATCAGCAACAGCGGTAATATCAAGCTGGTGGGTTATGGCGGCAGCTATTCAAACAGCTCCGGCAACCGTGCTATCGACCTTGACACCGGTTCTCTTGTTGAAACAGGAGGCGATATTGAGGTTTGGGGATATAGTGGCCCGCATGGCAGGGGCTTGCAGCTTACAGGCGGGGTTATAAGGGCGACTGGCGCTGGCGAGATCAGGATATTCGGTGAAGGTGGAAGCGTTAATGGAACAGGGGTTTCCCTTACCGATGACAGCAGTATTGAAAGTGACAGCGGTAAAATTGAAGTTACCGGTTTGGCTGGTGGCGGGGCTGGAGGTAAGTATGGTATTCATCTATCCAGTATCGGCATCAACAAAATCACCAGCAATACAGGTGCGATAATACTCAAAGGTGACGCTGGTAACAAGGCTACTGCTTCAGATAACTATGGTTTTTTCCTCAATACCAATTCATTGATCCAGACAGGTGGTAATATAGATATCGAAGGCAAGGGTGTCGGCAATGCAAATGGATACGGCGTGTACATAAGCGGCGGCACTGTCAAGACAACAGGAACCGGCGAAATTAAAATTACGGGCGAAGGAAGCAACGGTGCAGGGGCTGGTAATTATGGCGTACATCTTAATAACAGCGGCGTAATCGAAAGCGCCAGCGGTAAGGTAGAAATAACCGGTACAGGCGGTTCCGGCGCGGGCGGCACGAATTACGGTATTTTCCTCAGCGGCAGCGCCGCCAAAATTACCAGCAATACAGGTAAGATAGTGCTGAAAGGCTACGGCGGCAGCGATGCTGCTGCTTCAGACAATTATGGTGTTTACCTCAATGCCGGCTCCCTTGTCCAGACCGGGGGCAATATCGAAATCGCCGGAACCAGCGGTGGGGAGACAAACGGATGGGCTGTTTATATGGCCGGCTCTACGGTAAAAGCTACCGGCACCGGCACAATTACCATAGACGGTGAGGGTAGCAGCGGTTCCGGTGCGAATAATTATGGTGTTTTCCTTACCAACAGCGGCAAGATTGAAAGCGACAGCGGCAAGATTGAAGTAACCGGAACGGGTGGTGTCGAGGCAGGCAACGGCAATACAGGTATTCGTATTGCTGCAGGTCATATTAAGAGTACCAGCGGTAATATTAATTTGTCAGGCAACGGTGGCGCGATTGAGGACAGGGAGGTGACTAATATATATAACCACGGTGTCCAGCTTGTACATAGCAATGCATTAATCCAGACCGGCGGAAATATAGAAATTGAGGGTACTGCCGGTGGCAGCAAGAACGGATATGGCATTACCGTTGAGAACGGCGGAACGATAAAAACCACCGGTACGGGTGAAATCAAGCTTACCGGCGAGGGCGGAGATGGTAAGGGCATTTCTAATTACGGAACTTTGATAACCACAGGCAGTAAGGTTGAAAGTGAGGCGGGCGATATAACCATTATCGGAACCGGCGGGCTGGAATCTGAAGAAGGTAGTGGGGGTGGTGTACGCATAAACACTAATGCTGTAATAAAATCCACTGACGGTGGTGATATCAGGATCACCGGTTATGGAGGAACAGGTGCGGACAATAATAATGGCGTCGAGATTCGCAATGGCGCTTCTATACTGGTAGATGATGGCAGTATAATCGAAATTACCGGAACCAGGGGTGAAGGTGCGGATAGCTATGATATTTATACCGGTACCAGCGGGAATGGTATCACAATAGGCGATGTGACGAAGGCGAATAATATTATCCTGAACATGGATGATTATTCGATTGCCGGTACGGTTATCCAGACCAGTGACGAAGGTTCGGTCACCATCCGCACGCGCACGGATGGCAGGACGATTGGCATTAATGGCGGCGGTGATCTTGATATTGCTAACGATTTTATTGGTAACATCACTACCGGTAATTTGATTATCGGTTCGTCGAAAGCCGGGGCGCTTACCTCCAACCTTGCGTCGTGGGGAAGCAACCTTACATATTTGAGCGGTGATGATATCACCATCGCCAGCGCGATAGATGTGGATGGTGATTTTACCCTGACCAGCAGCGGGGCAGAAAGATTCATCAATATCAATGATGATATTTCGGTCGGGAATAACCAGAACCTTACCCTCACCGCCGACGATCTTGAAATCAACGGCAAGCTCTTCGGCACAGGCGGGGAGCTGACACTCAGGACTTATAGCAATAACCGTCACATATATATAAATAGGGATGCCGGTGCAGCCATACAAATCAGTACCCCGGAAGTTGCCAATATCCAGAACGGATGGGGTAAAATTAATTTAGATCATAGGGATGGGGGGCATAACGTATTTGGTGATGTTACATGGTATGACCCGCTCAGTACTAGTGGTAGCAGCAGCTATTTATATGGTGATATAGTCGGGCTGGATGATGCGTCCTTCAACTTTGGTTATTCTGTAGTGGGGAAAGGCTCCATCAGTAGTTTGACTGATATTACTTTCGGCTCTTTGGGTGTATATTGGGCCGGGGAAACCTATACTATCAACGCTGGCGGTACGCTAAAGATAGGGGCGGTAAGCAGAACCTATAATAACGCTAATTCTATTGGCCCGGTGGGTGGTTCAGTGAATGCTACCGCGAAAACCATTAACCTTACCAACACATGGCAAGGTCATGCAACTTATGGCGAGTTGGGAACTATCAACCTGACTGCTGAAGACAGCATCGTGCTGAGGAAAATGACTGCCGACAATATTTTTATTACTACCACTGGTGCGGATAGCACAATAACCACCGGCGGTTTATTGACTGCAACAAATGGTGGGGAAATTACCCTCGCGGCGGCGGGTGATGTATTGGTTAACCACAACATTACCGGCTCCGGCGGCGATATAATCTTCAACTCCGACACTGATGAAACCAACGGCGGCGCAATTGTCCTCACCAACGCGGTTGTTGATTCCGGCGGCGGCAACATCATCCTCGGCGGTGGTGATGACCCTCTGAATAAAACGGCGCTAGGTAATGCTGCTAATGCCTATGGTATTCTCCTAGATAATTCAAAGCTTAGCTCCGGTGCGGGTGATATTAAGATTACCGGTGAAGGGTATGGTTCCGGCGGAGTCAGATATGGTGTTCGTCTGTTCAACAACAGTACAATTGAGAGTGACAGCGGGGCGATTGAAGTCATAGGCACAGGCGGAGCCGGGAATGGTACTGAGAACTATGGTGTCGTACTTTCTCAAGGTAGCACAAACAAAATTACCAGCAATACCGGGGCGATAACGCTGAAAGGTTATGGTGGTAGCAACGGTACCAACAAGGGTTATGGCGTGTACCTGAACAGTGCTAATTCACTTGTCCAGACCGGTGGAGATATCAATATTGAAGGTATCGCTGGCGGAACCGGTAATAATGGCATTGGCGTAGTCCTGAATGGCGGGGTTGTTAAGGCAACCGGAACCGGTTCGGTCAAGATTAATGGTGAAGGTTCCGGCGGTACGGCGAGCAGTAATCATGGTGTTTTGCTTAATAACGGCGGCAAAATCGCAAGTGATAGCGGCAGCATCGAGGTAACCGGCGCTGGTGGAAGTGGAACTGGTGGCAGCAATACCGGTATTCAGCTTTCCAATACCGGAACCAATAAAATCACCAGCAACACGGGTGAAATAATCCTGAAAGGCACTGGCGGGCAGAATGCGGCAGGCGAATACAATTATGGTGTTTACCTTTATACAAATTCATTGGTTCAGACCGGTGGTAACATCAAAATCGAGGGGGAAGGCGGCGGGCAATCTGTCATTCGCGGGGTATCGGTCAATGGCGCTACCGTGAAAGCCACCGGAAGTGGACAGATTACAATAACCGGCACCGGTGGAGCTGGCAGCGGTTATGGTGTTTTCATCGCCAATAGCGGCATAATCGAGAGTGACAGCGGTAAAATCGAAATAACCGGCACCGGTGGCGGTGACAGTGGCGGCTCAAATCATGGTATTTATCTTTCCAACAGCGGCACAAATAAAATCATAAGCAATACTGGCGCAATAACGCTGAAAGGCACCGGTGGCCAGAATGCAGCGGGCGATAATAACTATGGTGTTTATCTGTATACTAACTCATTTGTTGAAACAGCCGATAATATAGATATTGAAGGTGAAGGTGGTGGAAACAATGGTGGGCATGGCGTTTACCTCAACGGAGGGGTTGTCAAAACCACCGGAAGCGGCGAAGTTAAGATCGTCGCTACGGGCGGCTCTGGTGACGGGGCGAGTAATTATGGTATACATCTCAATAATAGCAGCGTGATCGAAAGCGACAGCGGCAAGATCGAAATTACCGGCACCGGCGGTTCTGGCTCCGGGGGTGGGAACCATGGCATTTTCGTCAACAACAGCGGTAAAATCAAGAGCAACAGCGGAGATATTGAGATGAAGGGAACCGGCGGTATCGGCGCCGGCGGTTCGCATCAGGGGGTTTATCTTGGAGGTTCCGGTTCCAACGAAATAAGCAGCAATACCGGCAATATCAAACTCATTGGGTATGGCACCAGTAATACGGCAGGTTCAGGCATCCATGCCGTTAGCATTCAACCAAATTCGTCAGTCCAAACCGGCGGAAATATCGAGATTGAGGGCATTAGCGGCAATGCAAACGGATATGGTGTGTATCTCAAGGCAGCAACCATTAAAACCGCCGGTACCGGCGAAGTTAAAATTACCGGCACCGGCGGGGCTGGTACCGGGGCGAAAAATTATGGTATATATCTCAACGATAGCGGCATAATCGAGAGTGACAGCGGTAAAATCGAAATAACCGGCACCGGTGGCGGTGACAGTGGCGGCTCAAATCATGGTATTTATCTTTCCAACAGCGGCACAAATAAAATCATAAGCAATACTGGCGCAATAACGCTGAAAGGCACCGGTGGCCAGAATGCAGCGGGCGATAATAACTATGGTGTTTATCTGTATACTAACTCATTTGTTGAAACAGCCGATAATATAGAGATTGAAGGCAAGGGCGGCGGCAATAACAATGGTTCCGGTGTATACATCGAAGGCAGTTCCGTCAAAGCTACGGGTACGGGCAGCATTAAGATTACAGGCGAAGGAAGCAACGGTGCAGGCTCTGACAATTATGGTGTATATCTTAATAACAGCGGTGTGATAGAAAGCGATAGCGGTGCAATCGCGGTTACCGGAACCGGTGGTAGCGGAACTGGGACAACTCATAATTCGGGTATATACCTCTCTGGTACCGGAATAAACAAAATCATCAGCAATACCGGCAAAATTACTCTCAAGGGCACTGCCGGGCAAAATGTAAGCGGAGAAAATAACAGCGGTGTTTATCTCAATTCCAATTCGCTCGTGCAAACCGGTGGTAATATCGAGATTGAGGGTAAAGGCGGTGGCAGCGGAAGCGGTAGCCATGGTGTCTTTATAAGGAAGGCAACTGTCGAGGCTACCGGAACCGGTGAAATTAAGATTACCGGTGTTGTTAGTGACGGTGCCGGTAACAATAACCGTGGCGTAATGCTTTCTAGTAATGGTAAGGTTGAGAGTGACAGCGGCAAAATAGAGATAATTGGTACCGCCGGGGCTGGTACCAACAGTGGCAATATGGGGGTTGTTCTTTCTGGGACATCAGGCACGGATAACAGAATCACCAGCAACAGCGGGGATATAATTGTTACTGGTACCGGCGGTGGCGGCAGTAATTCTATAGGCATATATATTGGTTCAGCTGGTACAATTGATACTGTTGATGGCAATATAAAATTGAACGGTATCGGTGGTTCAGGCCCAAACGGATGGCATGGAATACAGTTTAACAATGGCGGTAAGGTGCTGGCCTATGGTGAAGGCACTATCGAGTTGACTGGTACAAGAGGTGCGGCAGTTGGCAGCTATGATATTTACTCATCAGAGGGCAGTAATGTTATAGGCGATATAAACAGTGCAAATAATATCATCCTTAATGCGGATAATCATTCATTAAGCGATATTGCCATTCAAACCAGTGACGAAGGTTCCGTAACCATCCGCCCGCGCACGGATGGTAAGACGGTCAGCGTCAATGGCGGTGGCGGGGATTTAGATGTTACCAGCGGGTTGCTTGACCAGATAACCACCGGCAACCTAATTGTCGGCAGCAGCAAGGCCGGCGCACTTACTTCCAACCTCGCCTCATGGGGAACCAACCTTACATATTTAAGCGGTGATAATATCAATATCGACAGCGCGATTGATGTTGGTGGCGACTTTGCCCTGACCAGCAGTGGCGCAGAGAAGTTCATTAATATCAACGATGATATTTCAGTCGGCAACAACAAAGACCTCACTCTGGTTGCCGATGACATCAAAATCGACGGCAACCTTTCCGGAACTGGCGGTAGATTATGGCTTGGAACCTATAATTCATTGGCCACCCGCGTTAACAGCGCCGGTGACGGTATGCAGATTGATACTGATGAACTGGCAAGGATCCAGAACGGCTGGGGGCAGATCAGGATTGGATACGGGGGTGGCAATGTTCATTTGGGAGAGAGTACATGGTATGACCCGCTACTTGTAAAAAGACCGGTTTACCTCAAAGGAGATGTTACTGGGCTGGATGATGCATCCCTTACATTCGATGGTGTAATAAACGCATACGGTGGCGCTAACATCAGCAGCCTTACTGATATTAATCTTAACAATACTGTTTTGATGCGTACCGGTGGCATTATTACATTCAATGCAGGCGGCAACATATCGTTCAAGGGAGTAACAACGAGCACAGGTGGGGCAGGCGGCTCAATTACTGCGTCTGCGGATACGATCAGCTTAAACGGCGCATGGAAGGGTGATCTGGCTTATGGCGAGCTTGGTACGATTGACCTGATTTCGGTAAATGCCCTCACGCTGCCGGAAATGCAGGCGGAGAATATTTATATTACTGTTACCGGAGCGGATCAGGGGATTACGACCGGTAACAAGCTTACTTCCGTCAATGGTGGAGAAATCATATTAGCGGCGGCGGGTAATGTTCTTGTGAACCACAACGTCACCGGCAGTGGCGGCGACATAATCTTCAACTCCGATACTGATGAAACAGACGGCGGCGCGATTGTCCTTACCAGTGCTGTTGTTGATTCCGGCGGTGGTAACATCATCCTCGGCGGCGGTGATGACCCTGAAAACAAGGCGGCTAAGGGCAAGTCCGGAAGCACTGTTGGCATACACTTGACTACCGGCTCAAAACTTTCATCAGGTGTGGGAAACATTACTTTAACCGGTGCTAGTTATACAGGTGGTGGAACACCGCAGGCAATACGCCTTCATGACGGTTCAACTATTGAATCAGATTCTGGTAACATAACTCTTACTGGTGTTGGTGACCCGGCTTCGACAGGTACCTCACATGGCATAATACTGACTGGCACGGGCGTAAATAAGATAATCAGTAATACCGGCAACATTAAGCTGGATGGTGAGGGAAACAGCTCGGCAACCGCTAATACGAGCGGTGTAATGTTGCATACAAATTCACTGGTGCAAACCGGTGGGGATATTGAAATCCTCGGCAAGGGCGGCGGTGCAGCCTCTGTGCAGGGCGTAAGGATTGATGGTGCCACAGTAAAAACCACCGGCACCGGCAAAATTAAGATAAATGGCGAAGGCAGTGATGGTAACAACGCAAATAAATATGGCATTGCGCTTGTTAATTCCGGTGTAATTGAAACCGCAACCGGCCAAATAGATATATTCGGAACTGGCGGGGCAGGAGATGGTGGAGGTAATTATGGTGTTGTTCTCTCGGATAGCGGCGGAAACAAGGTTGTAAGCGGTAGCGGCAATATCAATATTAAGGCATATGGTGGAAGCAGTCTCTCCGGGGCGGGAAATAGCGGGCTTTGGGTCAAGGCTGGCGCGCTGATACAGACTGGTGGAAATATAGATATCGAAGGCAAGGGCGGCGGCGGAAAACAAAGTAGCGGCGTAAGGATCGAGGGCGGCACTATCCAGGCGAAAGGCAGCGGCAATATAAAGGTGCATGGAACCGGTGGTGATGGCAGCATAGTCGAGGTATTCGGTAATTACGGTATCGTAATGGCAGCCGCAGGCCAGATAAAGAGCGACAGCGGTGAGATAGACATTACCGGTATCGGTGGTTCCGGCACTAATGGATTGAATTATGGGATATACCTCAATAACAGCGCCAACAAGATTACCAGCACCAGCGGCAAAATCACTCTCAACGGCACCGGTGGGCAGAATGCGGCGGGCGATAATAACTATGGTGTTTACCTTTATACGGGTTCACTTGTCCAAACCGGCGGTAATATTGAGATGGAAGGTAAAGGCGGCGGTAATGCATATGGTTATGGCGTTTATATTAATGCGGCGACAGTCAAAGTTACTGACTCCGGCGAAATAGAAGTAACCGGTGAAGGAGGTAATGGATCGGGCGCGCATAATTATGGCGTTGTACAGAGTAATAGCGGTGTAATAGAAAGCGATACCGGCAATATCGAGGTAACCGGCACCGGTGGTACCGGCGCGGGTGGAAACAATCGCGGTATTTATCTCACCGACGCGGGTACCAACAAGATCACCAGCAATACCGGCAAGATTATGCTCAAGGGCACTGGTGGGCAGAACGCAGCAGGTTCTAGCAATTATGGCATAATTCTCCACACTAATTCACTTGTCCAGACTGGTGGCGATATAGATATTGAAGGTGAAAGTGGTGGTAACACAACTGGTTATGGTGTTTTGCTCTCTAGCGCTAAGGTAAAAACTACCGGCGAGATAGTGATCAAGGGTTATGGCAGCAAGCAGGGAACCACCACTTCTAACGTTGGCGTTGGCATCACCGGGGGAGGAAAGGTCGAAAGTACTACCGGCAAGATCACCATATATGGTGAGGGCGGCACCGGCACTCACGGCAATAATGGCGTTAACATCACCGGCAATATCCTGACCACTGACGGTGGTGATATTGATATTTACGGAAAATCCACGGCTGTGGGCGATTCATCATTAGTTACGGGCAATTACGGCATATTGATGAACACCGGCACGGTCAAGACCGAATCCACCGGCAATATCAGGATGGAAGGTATCGGCAGCGCGGCCAGCACCGATAAATTCAATATAGGCGTGTACGTATATAATACCAGCAACATCTTCACGGATGAGGGTGACATCACCATTACCGGTACCGGCGGCGGCTTCGCGCCGGGAGCGAACTATGGTGTCGGTATGAGCACCGGCGTCAACAAGATAACCAGCACCGGTGGAGGTGACATCACGGTAACTGCCATCAGCCCCAACAGCCCGGCCTTCTCGGTAAGTGCTAGCGACATCATCGGTGATGTGAGCTCGGACAGTGATATTGAGCTTATCTTTGATTCCTATACAGGCGTGCCTGCCTCGATAAACACCTCCGCTGATGGCTCCGTCACCTTCCGTCCATATACGGACAGCAAAACCATCGCCGTCGGCAGCGGCGCGGCGGATATCCTCTACAGCACCGCCCTGCTGAGTAAAGTTACCACCGGCAACCTGATTATCGGTTCAAGCAAGGCTGGGGCGTTGACCTCCAACCTTGCTGAGTGGGGTAGCAATCTAACCTATCTCAGCAACGACAATATCACCATCGCCAGCGCGATAGAGGTGGATGGCGATTTTGTCATGACTAGCAGCGGTGCGGGCAAATTCATCAATATCAATGATGCCGTGACTGTTGGCACCGGCAGCGACCTGACCATGACCGCCGACGACATGGGAATCAACGCCAACCTCACCGGAGACGGTGGCGAGATCACGCTCAGACCATATGATTCCCTCAGGCAGACGAGGATCAATTATGGCGGCGGCGGGCTTCAACTTAATACTGCAGAAATATCCAAAATCCAGGATGGCTGGGGTAAAATAAATATTGGCCAGTCAACCGCAGGAATGTTCATTGGTGACGTAACTTTCTATGATCCTTTCTATGGTATTGGCACTAACATATATCTTTTCAATAGCATAGCGGGGCTGGATGATGCCTCAGTAAACTTCACTACCGGTGCTGCCAGCCATATAATGCTCATAGGAACTGATGTCAGCAGCCTGACGGACATCAACCTGAATGGCAATATAAGGACGCGCAGCAGTGACACCAATACCTTCACCGCCGGTGGAACGCTAACTTTCGGTGGTTATATCACGACAAGCGCCGATCTGGCGGGCAATCCGGGCGGCGGAGCCGGGGCTTCGATCATCGCAGCCACCGATACGATCAATTTTAACGGTGCGTGGATGGGTTATGTAGACGGAGATTTAGGCACTATCGACGTTACCGCTGTCAACAGCCTGCTGCTGCCAATGATGCAGGCGGAGAATATCTACATTACCGTCACCGGCTCAGGCAATACGATAACCTCCAACAAGCTCACGGCGGTGAATGATGGTAACATTACCCTCACTTCCGATGCTATAACCATCAATGACGCTATCGACGGTACCGGAACCCTGACCCTTAAACCATATACCGATGGTAAAACGATCGGTTATGCCAGCGGATCCGGGGTGTTTAAAGTTGATGCTACCGAATTGGATAAAATCAGCACTGACTGGAGCCATCTGGTATTCGGCAGCAGCAAGGCAGGAAAGATAATGATCGGCTCATATACATGGCTGAACGACCTCACATTCCTTGGAAACAGCATAAACTTTGAAGGAGTTGAATTCAAAATCGGTGGCAACCTGACTGCACTGTCGGGAAGTAATATCGTAGTGAACGGTAATATAGTCAAGGATTCCGGCGATGACGCCGACCTTATTTTGCGCGCGGATACTGGTATTGCGGTGACCGGCACTATTAAATCCACCCATAATAAGCTGAATATAGAACTGAATGGTGACGCCAACAATCTGGACGGTGGGCATGCAAGGATAGAGGGCGCATATATTGATTCCAACGGTGGCGACATCTTGGTTAATGGAGAGGGGTGTAGCAGCTATAACTACGGTGTGCGACTTAATGCCGCTTCAAAGATTCTTTCAGGCGATGGGGATATTACGATTACCGGTGTTGGCTATAACGATGATGATGGTAATTCAAGGTATGGTATTGGCATAGCGGATGGCTCTACGGTCGAATCAACCGGCGGCAAGATAACCCTTAACGGCACTGGCGGCAACGGTAACGGCACCAAAAACTATGGTGTTATTCTAAATAATGATGGCGTTATCAAAAGCGATAGCGGTGAAATTGAGATAACCGGCACAGGCGGCGGTGGAACGGGCGGCAGCAACTATGGTATCTACCTCTCTGATACAGGTACCAACAAAATCACCAGCAATACCGGCAAGATTATGCTGACTGGCAACGGTGGCAATAATGCGTCCGGCTCTGGTAACCTTGGGGTATATCTGAAAGCCGGTTCCCTTGTCCAGACTGAAGGCGATATTGAAATTGAGGGTGCTGGCAGCATTGCCGGTACTGGTCAGGGCGTTTATATTACCGGTGGCACTGTAAAAACTACCGGCGATGGTGCTATTAAAATTACCGGCCAGGGCGGCAACGGCAATGCATCAGGCAATTACGGTGTTGTTTTAGATAACAGTGGCAAAATCGAGAGCGGCAGCGGCAGCATTGAGATAGAAGGCACCGGCGGCGGCGGTTCAGGTGGCAATAACAGGGGTATTCACCTAACCGGTACCGGAGACAATAAGATTATCAGTGATACCGGCAGTATCAAATTAGCAGGGTTTGGCGGCACCAATATCAGTGGCAGTGCCCACCATGGTGTTCACCTGAATGTTGGTTCATTGGTCCAGAGCGGCGGTAATATTGAGATTGAAGGTAAGAGTGGCGGAGGTAGTAACGGCCAGGGTGTCTTCATTGAAGGTGGAACTATAAAAGCCACAGGTACCGGTTCTATTGAGATCACGGCAGAAAGTGAAGCTGTTGGAAATCAGGCACATGGGTTATTTATAAAAGGTGATGGCCAGATTATTTCTGATGAAGGTAATATAGTAATTACGGGAACCAGCCATGCCACCACAAGCAGCAGTAATGGAGGGATTACTTTCTCCAGCCACGGTACTACAGGCAACAAAGTCAGTAGCAATAGTGGCGATATTACCATTATTGGTATAGGCGGCGCTGGCGACGAAACTGCGAACGTAGGTGTCTATGTTGGTTCTAAAGGTATAGTAGAGTCGGTCAGTGGTTATATAAAACTGACTGGTACAGGTGGTAGTAATGCCGGGGCAAGTGGTACTCATGGTATCCATTTATCTGGTGGCGCTAAGATTACATCATCCGATAGCAGCACCATTGAACTTACAGGTATCAAAGGTGCAGGTGCGGACAGCTATGATATCTTTGCTGATGGTACTGGTAATATTATTGGTAATATAGCCAAGGCAAATAACGTTATCCTTAACATGGATGATTACTCAATTGCCGGCACGGTTATCCAGACGAATGATGCTGGCTCTGTCACTATTCGCCCACGTACCGACGGTAAAACGGTTGCGGTAACAAGCGGTGCTGCGGATGTGGTTTATGGCACTGATCTGACTAACGCAATCACAACTGGCCATTTGATTATCGGCTCAACCAAGGCGGGCGCCCTAACCTCCAACCTCGCCTCATGGGCAAGCGACCTGACATTCCTCAGCGGCAATGATATCACCATCGCATCTGCGCTCGATATCGGTGGCAATTTCCTTGCCGATGCAGAACAGGACGTTATCGTCAACGCCAAAATCGATAAAACCACGGGCGATGATGCGGAGCTGTGGCTGAAAGCGAAGCGCAACGTGTTGGTTAATGCGGATATAACCTCGAACAACAATAAGCTGGATGTAATCCTCAACTCTGACAGTGACGAAATCGATGGTGGCCGCATAGCCATGACCGGCGCAACCATAACCACCAACGGCGGCGACATTACGCTGGGCGGCGGCGATGCGCCGGAAAGCAAGGCGGCTATGGGTTGGGCTGGTAACATTGAGGGTATTAAGCTTAGTGCTTCAAAACTCATATCCGGCGCAGGTACGGTTTTGGTTAATGGCGAAGGCTATGATACAGGCGGTAGTGCATATGGCGTATTCCTGACGGGTACATCGGCAATCGAAAGTGATAGCGGTGAAATAAAGGTGATGGGCACCGGCGGGGCTGGTGATGGCGGCAACAATAATGGTATCTACCTTTCCAACACCGGTACGAACAAGATAACCAGCAATACCGGCAAAATCACGCTCAACGGCACCGGTGGGCAGAACATGGCGGGCTCTAATAACAGCGGGATTTACCTGCAAGGTGTGACCTCCCTCGTCCAGACCGGCGGCGATATTGAGATTGAGGGCAAGGGCGGAGGCATCAACGGTACGGGTATACTAAGCACCGCCAGGATCGTCAATAACGGCACCGGCAGCATCACGCTTGAAGGCCATAGCGGTGCGGGAACGGATAATAATTACGGTATAAATATTAGCGGCAGGATTGAGGCGGGAGCAAATAGCGGCAAGATCAAATTATCCGGCACTTCATATGGTACAGGTGACAACAACATTGGTTTCCGCACGTCTAACGGGGTGATTTCTTCCTTAAGTGGTGAGGATATAATTATTTTCGGTCAGGGTAGCGAAAGCGCGCTGGGAAAAGAGAATCATGGTGTCCACTTGAATGGAACAACCAGCCTGATTGAAAATAACACCGGGAAATTGAGCATTGAAGGTATAGGCGGAACTGGTGCGAGTTCAGACGGTGTCCGTGCTGGGCAGACTATCACCAGTCATGGTGATATTGAGATTAAAGGTGAATCTACCTTGTCTCCTGGTGTCAGGGTTGGTAATAGAACAATTCAGGCGCTTGGCGGTGCGGATGTAATAATAGATGGTTCTTCTGGAAGTTATTTTGGTGTCCATCTGGTCAGCAACGGCATGATCAAAAGTGAGCAGGGTGATATAAAAATCAAGGCATATGGTGGTAATACCGGCTTCTTTACCAACTCCGGCGCAAATAATGAGATCAGCACTACCGGCGGTAATATCGAGATAACCACTACTAATGGATTCAATACAGATAACACCGGCAAATTCCATGCAGGTGGTGATGGCGATATTATCATTAAGAACACAGATAAACGTATTTATCTGACCGGCAGCGATATCAGCACTGCAAATGGTGATATTATCCTTGAAAGCACGCAAAGCAAAAATGGTGGTTCCTCAGCCATACTTACTGGCGGCGTGATCAAAGCCGGCGGTACTGGCAAAATCGAGATCAAAGGCACCGGCGGCAGTGAAGCGACCGGCAACAATAATATCGGTGTTTGGATCAAAGGCCAGATCGAGAGTGCGTCCGGTGATATCAATATTACGGGTATCGGTACTTCTACCGGCGGCAGCAAGAACCACGGTGTTTATATCAGTGACAGCGCAAGCGTCATCTCAACCGATGACGGTGATATAACCATCACCGGCACCAAAGGCAGCGGCGCTAACAGCCGCGATATAGCGTTTGAGACCGGGCACAATGTTATCGGCGGCGGCGGTACGAATAATATCATCTTCAATGCCGATAATATCGGGATCATTTCCGATACTGCCGCAATCGGGACGGCTTCTACCGGTTCTGTAACCTTTACTCCGCGCACGGCGGAGACAGCGATCAATGTGGCTGGTGGGGTTGGCGGTCTTGAGTTAACAACCGGTATCCTCGACAGCATCACCACGGGTACGCTGAACATAGGCCGAGAGGATGGCGAGGGCGATATCAATATTGGCGCGTATAGCAACTGGGGTTCGGATGTATACCTTGTCAGCGGCAGTGGTGATATCACGCTCACCGGCGCGCAGGACCTCGACGATAACGATTTCAGCGCAGTGACGCATGACGGCGCCAACATCACCCTTGCTGCAGTTACCGCCAACAGCATATTCGCAAGGACGATCGGTGCTTCAGACATCATCCTG
>CAZJFC010000003.1:55445-60155 GCA_964545245.1 uncultured Rickettsiales bacterium | reverse complement strand
AGACAGGGAGAATTTCGAGGGATATACCAACACCATCGTGCGCCACACGGCGGATATCGCCCAGATTATCCAGGAATTTTCAAACTTCGCGCGCATCCCTGCGCCGAAATTTGCGAGGAACAATATCTCAATCCTGCTCAAAGACGCGATGTTCTCAGGCCGTGTTGCCCATTCAAAAATTGATTTTGAACTCGACATGCCCGACCAGATGGAAACCATGGTGGATGGCAGCCAGATTACGCAAGTCCTGACCAACATCATCAAAAACGCGGCGGAATCCCTGACTGAAAACGGCATCAAGGACGCCAGGATCCGCGCGGTTGCGAAAATGGATGAGAATATCGAAATCAACATTTCCGACAACGGCAAGGGCTTCCCGGAAGAACTCCTCGACAGGCTCACCGAGCCTTATGTGACAACCCGCACCAAAGGAACCGGGCTGGGCCTTGCCATCGTGAAAAAAGTCATGGAAGACCACCACGGCAAGATCGAGCTTTCCAACACGCCGGGCGGCGGGGCGAATGTCAAACTGACTTTGCCCATATTGTGAAGGGGCATATATCAAACCTGCATATGCATTCAGGCTACGTCATTGTGAGGAAGGCAACGCCTGACGAAGCATCCAGTCTGGATTGCCGCGCTCACGTTGTTCGCTCGCAATGACACGTTATGGGTGGTTATGTAACAAACTTAATAATTGATATTCATTAACATCTATGCTAAAACCCCCGGCGAGAGGGACTTTTATGACTGAACAGGTTTATTCAAAACAGGAATTGCTGTGCGTGGAATTATTCCGCGCCGCGCAGGAAAATGACTATAAAAAAGTTTCCGCATTGCTGGACAACAGGGCGGAGGAAGGCTTTACGCAGAAAGTGGCTGAGGCTTTCGGCCAGACCCCGGTTCAATATGCGGCGGAGTTTGGCAATCTGGATGCGCTGAAAGCGTTCAGGGCACACGGCTTTCATCCCGATACAAGGCTTGAGGGGCAGGATACCCCGCTACAGATCGCCTGCGCCAGAGGACATCATGAAATTGCCGAATACCTGCTTGGCTGGGGCGCTTCCGTAACCGAAAAAGGAGCGAATGGCAAAACAGCGCTGCATGCCGCCGCCCGTAATGAGGAAATCACGGATTTGATACTCGGCGCAAAACCGGACATCAACGCGCAGGACGATGAGGGCAGAACCGCCCTCCACAACGCCGTTTCCCTTGGCGCGAGCGGGGTAACAAAAAAACTGCTGAAGGCAGGCGCGAACCCCAACATCACCACGCATATCCAGAATGAAACCCCGCTGCATATGGTCATAAACAAGGGTTGCGTCCAGCATCTTCTGGCCGCCGGGGCCGACCCGAAACATACCAGCCTGCGCGCCTCAACAGCCGCAAGAAAACGCGGGCTGCAAAGCATTGCGGTAGAGCTACAGGGTGCCGAAAAGCGAATACATCTCCGCGAGTTGTTCTAGCCAAGCTGCCTTCAATGCGCCCCCACCCCGACCCTCCCCCGCAAGCGGGAGAGGGAGTAGTTTGTCACCTGAAAAGACGCAGCGCATCTCCCTTGCCTATAGCCTGTTGCCTAGTGCCTATAAAATTCACTAACGATGTCAAATAGCAGGGGCGGGTTACCCCGTTGCCCCATCCCACGCCCTTTGTTTTTTCATGTCACGCACGCAGGATTATTCCGCGAATAAAGCGGAAAACTCATAACTATACCATTAAAGGTTGTGCATTGTCAAGGTTTTTGTTTGATAATTTAAATTATATAATACAAATACTTATTATAAAAACTTCAATTGCAGGAGGATTTTTCTTGATTCCGGTCATCGGGAAAGACTAAAGATGGATAAGTCCAACTTATAACCAATCTTGGGATAAAATTATGAGCAAAGATTTAAGGCACGATAAAGGCAGGCTAAAGGAAAACCAATTAACCGATGAAAGGCCGGCAACTCATGCAGAACGCCTGCTGCAAAGAGGGGATATAGCACGCACAGCAAGACATGACGGATTATATGCCGAATTGCTATTGGAAATCAGGGCAGGTAATGCCAACCAATATAGTGGCACCAGAGATTTTTAAGCCACTTTGCCGTAACGCTTTTCGATATAATCACTAACAATCTGCTGGAATTCCTCGGCGATGCGTTCGCCTTTCAGCGTCATGGCTTTTTGCCCGTCGATGAATACCGGCGCGGAAGGCGATTCCCCCGTTCCCGGTAGTGAAATCCCGATATCGGCGTGCTTGCTCTCGCCGGGGCCGTTCACGATGCAGCCCATCACCGCCACATTCAGTTTTTCCACCCCTGCATATTTCGTTTTCCACACCGGCATTGATTCCTTTAAATATCCTTGAATCTTATCGGCAAGCTCCTGAAAGAACGTGCTGGTGGTGCGCCCGCAGCCGGGGCAGGCGGAAACCTGCGGGGTGAATGAGCGCAAACCCAATGATTGCAGGACTTCCTGGCAAACCTCCACCTCACGCCTGCGGGATTCGCCCGGAAACGGGGTGAGGGAGGCGCGGATAGTGTCGCCGATGCCTTCCTGCAAAAGGGTTGAAAGCGCGGCGGTGGTCGCCACGATTCCCTTGCTGCCCATCCCCGCTTCGGTGAGGCCAAGGTGCAGTGCGTAATCGCATTGTTTTGCAAGTTCGCGGTAAACGGCAATCAAATCCGGCACGCGGGAAATTTTGCAGGAGATGATTATTTTATCTTTTCCTAAACCGAACTCCTCCGCCTTTTTTGCCGAGGTGAGGGCGGAGAGGACCATCGCGCCGCGCAACACGTCGTCCGCGCTTTTCGGGTTCGCGGATTTCGCGTTCTCGTCCATCAGCTTCGCCGCCATCGACTGGTCAAGGCTGCCCCAGTTGACGCCGATCCGCACCGGTTTGTTATGTTTTACCGCCGCGTCAATCATCATTTTGAATTGCGGGTCGTGCTTGTCACCAAAGCCTACATTGCCGGGGTTGATGCGGTATTTCGCCAGCGCTTCCGCCATTTCGGGAAAATCGTTCAGCAGGCGGTGGCCATTATAATGGAAGTCACCCACCAGCGGTACGTTCACCCGCGCCGCAATCGCCGGAACCGCCGCCGCCGCTTCCTCGTTATTCACGGTGATGCGGACGATCTCGCTGCCTGCCTCCGCCAACTCGTTCACCTGTTTTACGGTGGATCCGACATCGGCGGTATCGGTGTTCGTCATCGACTGCACCACAACCGGCGCGCCGCCGCCAACGGCGATTTTGCCAACCATCACCTTGCGCGTTTCGTGCCTGCTTGTTTGACTTAGTGCGACCATATGTAGGTTATATAATGGCTTCCGGGTAAAATGGAACCTCGGAAATTCGGAATTTTGGAACATCGGAAAGTAACCCTCCTCCAACTCCTCCCTCAGGGAGGAGGGTACCGCTCCCTCTCCTATGAGGAGAGGGTTGGGGTGAGGTGGCAAAGAGGTGAAATATAATTCCCCAACTGGCTTGATTTATACGAGAATTTCTTTATGGATTCTATGAACAGGACTACAAGCGAATAAGAGAAAACAAGTTAATGCCAAGAGAAAATACCATAACCATCCATAACGCGGATGACTTCCAGCGTATGCGTGAAGCAGGGCGCTTCGCCGCAGAAACCCTTGATATGATTGCCCCTCACGTCCAGCCGGGTGTTACCACCGACGAGCTGGACAGGCTCTGCCATGATTTCATCGTGCATAATGGCGGCATCCCTGCCTGCCTCGGCTACCGCGGATATACCAAAACCGTCTGCACTTCAGTCAACCATGTTGTCTGCCACGGCATCCCGGATGATACGAAGCTGAAAGATGGTGACATCATCAACATCGACGTCACCGTGAACCTTAACGGCTGGTTCGGCGATACGAGCCGCATGTATTTCGTCGGCAAGCCGAAAATCATGGCCGTCCGGCTGTGCCAGGTGGTTTATGAATGCATGATGCGCGGCATCGAGCAGGTGCGCCCCGGCGCAAGGCTTGGCGATATCGGCCACGCCATCCAGAGCTTTGCCGAAAGCCACCGTTACTCCGTCGTGCGCGATTATTGCGGCCACGGAATCGGCCAGATTTTCCACGCGCCGCCCAATATTCTGCACTATGGCAAGCGCGGCGAGGGGCTTATCCTTGAAGAAGGGATGTTCTTCACCGTTGAGCCGATGATAAATGTCGGCAAGCCGGACACCCGCCTCAGCCAGCATGACGGCTGGACAGTCACTACCCGCGACCGCAGCCTTTCCGCGCAGTTCGAGCACTCCATCGGCGTGACCGCGAGCGGGTTTGAAATTTTTACCCTTTCGCAGAATGGGACGCATCACCCGAAGTGGTAATCCGGTGAAAGATGATATAATCGGCAAAAATAATAAATTTTTGTTGATATTCCCGTAAAAATCCTTTATATCCGCGACCATGAAATTAAGTAATTTACCGCGCTGGATCATGGGCGCCCTTTTTGGGGGTGGTATTTTTATAGCCGCCAAAAGCCTGAATGACGGCACAAAAGATGATGATGCCCTGGGAAAAGCCGCCGTCCGTCTGGCAGAATACCAGGTTGAAACCGCAGAGGCGGAGCAGCGTTTGCAGCAGGTGGAAGCGCCGAAAGAAATTACGCGTGAGATTTTTATAAAAGACTTGGAGTCCCCACTTATTTTTTTATTTTATTTTTAAGGGAAAACAAAATAAGAAAGAAAACCCTAAGTGTGACTC
>CAZJFC010000003.1:16690-55435 GCA_964545245.1 uncultured Rickettsiales bacterium | reverse complement strand
TTACGCGAGAGTTTTTTATAAAAGACCTGGAAATCACGATTTCCAAGTATGAGAGCGCTTTAAAATTAGGCCAATATGGCAAGTTAAGCCCTACTGAGTATTGGGTGTACAACAGCAGAATTAACCTGCTATATGAAATTTACGAATTCGTAAAGGACAACCCCCAAATAAAACCCAGTAGTTATAATATGATGTTGGCTAGCCTTGATTCTTTTGATGTATATGCAAAGGAAACAGCTAACGCGAGATATCTGGTAGAAAGGGCTGCTATAGAAACCGCCGAAGGCTTACAACAGCTGGGCAACCCGAAAAGGTCGCGCTAGGTTTTCCATATTGCGCTTATCATGCAGATATAATCCGCGCCTGCTTCTATCAGGGGTTTTGCGTTTTGCTCATTTATCCCGCCGATGGCCGAAACTTTCACGTTTGGGCGAAGTTTTTTGAACTCCCGCAAAGTTGTGATCTCCGCTTTTGACTTTGGCGTTTTGGTGGTTGTCGGGTAAAACGCGCCGAAACTCACGTAATCCGCCCCCGCATCCGCCGCCGTCAGTGCGCGTTCGAGTGAGTTATAGCAGCTTATGCCGATGGTTTTGTTGCCGAGCAACTCCCTCGCGCGGGTGATTTCGTTGTCATCTTCCCCGATATGCACGCCATCCGCGCCGGATTTTATGGAAAGTTCAACTGAGTCATTCATTATGAACGGAACCTTGTACTCCGTGCAGATTGGCCGCAGTTTTTCCGCTGCTTTGAGGATTTCTGCATCAGGGGCATCTTTCAGGCGGAGTTGGAATAACGCGCAATCATGCTCGCCGAGTATGCGTTTTAGGTCATCCGCAAACTGTGGGAGTTTTATTTGCGGCGGGGAAATTGGGTATAGTTTGGACAAGGTTATTTACCCAGGTAAACATCAATAATTTTATCAAGCAGGGCGAGGGCTTCTTCGCGCGGGCGCTGGAAGGTGTTGCGGCCAATGATCGAGCCGTTGCCGCCGCCATTGTGGATTTCGCGGATTTCGTTGATGATATCGGCATCACCTTTCGCTGCGCCGCCGGAGAAAATCACAATGCGCTTACCGCTGAATGTGGTCTGCTTGATGTGGGCGATGCGCTCGGCCAATGTGCCAACCGGGATTTTCTTCGCTTCATAAACCTTGCGGGCTTCTTCCTGGTCGATATGCGCTGTAGGCGGTTTCACCTTGATGATATGCGCACCGGCAAGGGCCGCGATATGCGCCGCGTATGCCGTAACGTCAATCGCGGTTTCGCCCTCCTTGGAAACGCCTGCGCCGCGCGGGTAAGACCACACGACGACCGCAAGGCCGTAAGATTTTGCTTCCTCGGCAAGGGCGCGGAGTTCTTCAATCATGTCGAGGGTTTTGTCGCCACCCGGATAGATGGTGTAGCCGATCGCCGCGCAGCCAAGGCGCACAGCGTCTTTGACTGAGGCGGTAACGGCCTGGTCAGGCGCGGCACCTTTTGGCGTAAGCGAATTCGATGAGTTGATTTTGAGGATAAGCGGGATTTGGCCTGCATAGGTATCTGCGCCGAGTTCCAGCATTCCCAGCGGGGCGGCATAGGCATTTAGGCCTGCGTCAATCGCGAGCTGGAAATGGTAATGCGGGTCGTAAGCTTCCGGGTTCGGGGCGAAGCTGCGGGCAGGGCCGTGCTCAAAACCCTGGTCAACGGGGAGGATGACGAGTTTGCCGGTTCCGGCGAGTTTGCCGGTGTTGAGAAGGCGGTAAAGGTTGCCTTTGGTGCCGGGGTTATCGGATTCGTAATGCGAAAGTATCTCGCGCACTGTGTTTGAACCGGAAGCCGGTGAAATTTTTGAAACTTTTGCCATAGATTGCATTTTATCCTCATTAAAATATTTAAGCAAAATTACTTTAGAGCCGCCAAGTTTTCAAGGGAAGATTCTGCTTCATGAAGCTTTTTCCAACCATTTTTCCAATGTTGCGGCGGAAGATTTTATTGAATATCCGTCAACTGCATGCTTGCGGCAGGCAGCGCGGCTGATTTCTTTAAGCCTGCCCGGAGTAATATCGGCAAGCTTGTTATATTTTATTCCGGTGACGCCATTTTTAATGATTTCGGCGGGGCCGCCGCTATCCCTGCATATCACCGGGGTTCCGCAGGCCAGCGATTCTATGACCACCATTCCGAATGCTTCCACGCACGCGGAGGTCATTAACATTGCGCGGGCATTGCCGATGAATTCCTGCAATTTGTCCCGTTCCAGAAAACCTACATGGTGGATATCCGCCGGATAATTGCTTTTTAGCCGGTTGAAATATTCCCTGTCTTCTATTTTCCCGGCTATCTTTAATTTGAGGCCGAGCTTTTTGGCGATTTTTATTGAGGTTTCGATATCCTTTTCAGGGCTTATCCTTCCCGCCCAGCACAGATATTCCTGAGGGGATTCTACATAAGTATAATTTTTTAAATCAAGCCCCGGCCTGTAGATGGCTACCTTTTTCAGCCCTATGTCCTTTGCCTGCGATTTGCTTAATACCGCCACACGGTAAGGATATCTGGCGCTGATGAACCTTGCGATGTCATCTATCGCCGGGTTGATTGAGGAAAGGTTCAATAAATGGACGGTTTTTATTTGCAGGAAATCCGTGAGGTAGTAGGGGAGCCAGTCATTTGCGGCATTGATGACCAGATCATAGTTTTTTTGTTTTTCGGTTATATACCTGCACGCATTCGCGAGAAATGAATCCGGCAATACAGGGTAGTATTCGGCGCTCCATCCCGGCAGCGATTTTTGCAGGGTTCCCTTGATCCCTATGCATCTTTTTGAACCATAGGGGGCTATGATCTCATATTTATGGCCAAGATAATTAAGCGCCTTGGCTAATCCTTCTATCATCAGTGAAACGCCACCTGTTTCAGCGCTGCCGAAAACCCCGACCGGACTAGCCAGTATCAATATTTTCATCGTTTGCGCTCCAGCACAATGCCAACGCTTTTTGCCTCTTTCACCGCGCCGGGCTTGTCCAGCTCAACGCGCGTGCGGATGATGCGCTTGTCCTCAAAAACAATGTCCAGCAAGTGTTTTGCCAGTTTTTCGATTAGCTCGAATTTTGACTCTGCTGCCGCTGCCACCAGTTTTTTACTCAATGTGTCATAATCAAGAGTGTCTTCCAGCTTGTCGGATTCTGTGGCTTTTTCGTTATCCAATTCCATTTCAAGATTGATGACAACTTCGCGTGGGGTGGTTTTTTCCCAGTCGAACACGCCGATAATGGTTTTGGCGCGGAGTTTTTTTATCCTGATAATCATATCAGATGTTCCCCGCCATCGACAAAAATTTCCTGTCCGGTCAGGCCGCAGCCCAGAAGGAAATGCAGGGTTTCCAATATCTGCGCGGTGCTGCCGAGTTTCCCTGCGGGAAGCTGCCCGATGCGCCGTTGCAGGAATTCCGGGTCGAGGTTGTCGGAATATTCCTCCACCGCGCCGGGAAGGATTACGTTGACGGCAATATCCGGCGCAAGCTCCACCGCCAGCATTTTATTAAGCGCGCGCAGGGCTTTCTTTGACGCAAGATAGGCAAAATATTTGCTGCGGTTGCGCCCGGTGAATGCGTCGGCAATACTGATTATATGGCCGTTTTTAGTTTGCTTTGCGAATTCCTGCGCTAAAAAAAACGGTGCTTTGACATGAAGCCCGAAATGCCTGTCGAAAACATCTTCCGAGGTTTCGGAAAAAGGTATCTTCTCAAAAATCGAGGCGTTGTTCACCAGCAGGGAAATTTCGCCAAGCTGCGCGTTTGCACGCGGGATGAGCTTCACAACCGATGCATGGTCGTGCAGGTTGCCCTTAAGCGCAATAGCCTCAACGCCAAAAGCCTTGATTTCCTTAAGCACCTTATCCGCCGGGGTGGTATTGTGGTGCAGCGCAATGTTCCAGCCGTTTTTCGCAAGCGATAGCGCAATTTCGCGGCCTATCCGTTTCGCCCCGCCTGTCACCAGCGCGGTTTTTACATTTTTTCTGGACATAATTATATTTTTTACCTCTTATGGAACAACAAATCAAACATCTTTAAACCGACCGCTGCAGAACACGTATGGACTTACCGCATAACGTACATGAATTTCCCGATGCGGTAATTCTGCTGGCCGCTGCCGTACTTATTGTCGCATTATTCAGGCAGTTCCGCCTCAGCCCGGTGCTAGGCTTCCTTGTTGCAGGCGCGGCAATTGGCCCGCACGGGTTCAGCCTGATTCATGATATTGAAGGAAAAAGCTATCTCGCCGAGTTCGGCGTAGTGATGCTTCTTTTCGTTATCGGCTTAGAGCTTTCTTTCAAAAAACTGCGCGAAATGCGGATTTATGTGCTGGGGCTGGGCAGCCTGCAAATGCTGGTAACGGCGGCACTAATCGCGTGGATAGTTCATGACTATCTGGGTATGGAGATAAAAATCGCGTTATTCATTGGCGCAGCACTCGCGCTTTCATCTACCGCAATTGTTTTGCAGGTTCTCGATGAGCACGGGGAAAGAATCACCCAGGTTGGCCGGGTTTCGTTTTCAGCCCTTCTGCTGCAAGACCTTGCAGTTATCCCGCTGCTTATCCTTGTGCCAATCCTTTCCGGAAACGGCACTCCGGGTGAGAGCCTTACTACTGAACTGACAGAAACCGCAATCAAGGCAATTATCGCAATCATTGCGCTGCTCACAATCGGAAAACTGATGCTCAAACCCGTTCTTTCACTCATTGCAGGAACTAAAAGCTCTGAATTGTTCGTTGCCACTACCTTGCTGTTGGTTCTGGGCGGTTCTTATATCACTGAGCAAGCCGGGCTTTCCATGGCATTAGGCGCATTTATTGCAGGGCTGATGCTCTCCGAGACCGAATTCCGCAAACAGGTTGAGGTGGATATAATGCCGTTTAAAGGGCTGCTGCTCGGTCTGTTCTTCATGACAGTAGGAATGCATTTTGACCTGCTGGAACTCATCAACCGCTTCCCGCTGGTGGCGTTGCTTTCCATTAGCCTTATCGTCGTGAAAACAATCGTGGTGATGTTAATATGCCTGCTGTTCCGCATGGATTTGCGTACCGGGCTGAAAACCGGAATACTGCTCTCGCAAGGCAGTGAATTTGCCTTTATCCTGTTCAACCTTGCCACCCACAGCAAGCTGATTCCTGACGCAACCGGGCAAATGCTGCTTCTGGTGGTTTCTTTTACCATGGCGCTCACACCGCTGATATTTACAATCATAACCTTTTATTATAACCGCATTAAACGCAGGAAAGGGCAAAAGAAACTCGGTATTAAAGAAACTTCCGACCTAAAAGAACATTTTGTTATCTGCGGTTTCGGCTGGGTCGCAGAGAACCTTGCAAGGGTTCTGGCGTCCGAGAATTATAATTTCGTAGCGATAGATTCTGAACCAAAGCCGGTGAAAATGGGCAGGGAAAAAGGATTCCCGGTTTATTATGGTGACGCCACGCGGATTGAAATACTGAATTCACTGAAAATAAAAAATGCGCGCGCCGCAATTGTGACAATGCATGATACCGTTATTGCCATACGCGTAATTACGGCTATCCGTAAAAACTTCCCGCTGCTGCCAATCATTGCACGCACCAAACGTGTTGACCATATTGACTCCCTGCGTAAAGCCGGAGCGTCTGTAGTTATACCGGAAGCCTATGAATCCTCCATACAGATAGCAAAAGTCGCACTGAAACTAAAAGGAATAAGCGATTTTGATATTGAGTTAATCTTGAACAACTTCCGCGACCAGGTGATGCTGGAAGATATGGCCTGATAAAATATCATGCAAAATCACGCAAAAAAAATGAGCCAGAGAACAGTTTAGTTGGGGGGACTGCTTCCTGACTCAACTGGAAATGTATATGAAACCTTATGAAAAATCAAGTGATTTTGCCATTCCGGCTATGCCGGTATAAAATTCCGGGGAATATGTGCAAACCGGTTACAGCATAAATTTAGGGTGTAATAACAGGTGGTTATCAGGCGAATAGCAAGGAATACTTCTAGTAAATATCCTCAAGCAGTTCGGAAAGGAAGCGCTCGATCTTGCGTAGGGATTTGCTGATATCCGACAAGTCGGATTCGCTCACGCCGGTTTCTTTCAGGTTACCGAGGGATTTTTCAAGGAAACCTTCCACCTTCGCGCAGAGGGCAAGGCCTTTCTCTGAAAGGCGTATCTTCACCGCGCGTTTATCGTGCTGCGAGCGTTCCTGAAGCAGGTATTCGCTTTCAACCAGCTTCTTGATGTTATAAGAAACATTGGAGCCAAGGTAATATCCGCGGTTGGTCAACTCGGAAATCGTCATCTTGTCCTGATTGATATTATACAGGATGAGCGTCTGCACGTTGTTGATGTCGTCCACACCCAAACGGTCAAGCTCTGCCTTGATTACATCGAGGAACCTGCGGTGAAGCCTCTCAATGAACAATATGTTTTCGATAAAAAGTTGTTTCATAAAATTCAGCTAAAATTTTTGTTAACTACCAACTGTTTTAGCCTATAAACCCTAAGATTTGGTTAAAATAAAAAATTTAAAAACTTTGCTTGCTTTTTAACCACTTGTTAGATTATTTATATAAAAGTAGCCCTGCTCGAAAACAGGGCATTAAACAGAATTAAACATGCAACCGCATATGATTGGCTACATTAAAAAGCAATATATGATGCAATTTGGAGCGCAGATGCTTTCCCGTAAAAACGTGAAAGATCAATACGTTGCGGCTGCTAAAAATCTAGGGAATTACCAGAATGACTATCAGAATGTTAATAGACGGCCTCCACGAGGAGGAGATCCGCGTAGTAATCGCGGAGGACACGCAACTTCTTGAATTTGATATTGAATCCAGCGCAAAGAAACTAAACAAAGGCAATGTATATCTGGCGAAAGTAACAAGGGTTGAACCATCCCTTCAGGCTGCTTTTGTCGAATATGGCTCAGGACGTCAAGGTTTCCTGCCATTCTCGGAGATCCACCCGGATTATTACCAGATCCCGGTTGCCGATAAACGCGCGCTGATCCAGGCACTCGCCGAAGAACGCGAGGCGGAACAGCAGAAAGTCGAACAGGAGATCGAGCAGGCCGCTGAAAACTCAGCCAGCGGCGCAAATGCCGGTGAAGATGCTGAACCGGTAGCGGAAGAAATCATCCCGCTTATCCCTGAGATCATCGATAACGAATCCGAACTGGCTGAACTTGAACTCCCGGAAGCGGAACCGCTTAAGGTGGAACCGGCGAATACCGTCAATGAAGCTATAATCGCGGAAACCCCGGCGGAGCTTAACGTGCCGGAAAGCGCGTTTTCCGACGCTCAGGAAGAAGCATCAGAAAATGAAACTGCGGAAAGTGCTGAAGGCGAAACCGCAAACTCCGATTCAAACCAGCGCCCGCAAAGGAAACGCACGCAGGCGAGAAGGTATAAAATTCAGGAAGTAATCAAGAAAGGGCAGGTCGTCCTGATTCAGGTGATCAAGGAAGAACGCGGCAATAAGGGCGCTTCCGTCACCACCTATCTTTCAATCCCAGGCCGTTATTGCGTGCTTATGCCGAACACCACCAAAGGCGGCGGAGTATCGCGCAAAATTGCCGATATAAAGGAACGCAAACGCCTTAAGGAAATCGTTGACGGGCTTGAAGTCAGCGACGGCATGAGCCTTATCCTCCGCACCGCGGGCATGGGGCGCACAAAAGCCGAAATCACCCGCGACTACAGCTACCTTATCCGCCTGTGGAACAAAATCCGCGAGGTGACGCTTTCATCAAAAGCCCCGGCTATGGTTTATGAGGAAGGCAGCGTAATCAAACGCGCCCTGCGTGACCAGTACAACAACGACGTTTCCGAGGTTGTGGTCGCCGGAAAATCCACGCATGAATTCGCGGTTGATTTCATGAACATGATAATGCCAAGCCATGTCAAGAAAATCCGCCTGCATGAAGACCCCGTCCCGCTGTTCAATTATTATGAAATCGAGGGGCAGCTTTCATCGATGTATGAACCGGTAGTGGTTATGCCTTCCGGCGGTTATATCGTTATCAACAGCACCGAAGCGCTCATCTCGATCGACGTGAACTCAGGCCGCGCGACCGGCGAGCGCAATGTCGAGGACACCGCGACCCGCACCAATATCGACGCCGCCCACGAAATCGCGAGGCAACTCCGCCTGCGTGACCTTTCCGGGCTTATCGTCATCGACTTTATCGACATGCTCGACTCGCGCCACCGCCGTCAGGTGGAACGTGCCCTTAAAGACGCGCTCCGCGCCGACCGGGCAAAAATCCAGGTTGGCCGCATCAGCCCGTTCGGCCTGCTTGAAATGTCGCGCCAGCGTTTGCGCTCGTCGCTGACTGAAATCAATATGGTCGAATGCCCAACCTGCAAAGGTTCCGGCATCATCCGCTCGCCGGATTCGGCAATGGTGCAGCTTGCCCGCTCAATTGAAAACGAGCTTGCCCTCGCCGAGGATGAAGGAAGCGACACCACAAAAGTCATCATTACCGCATCACCTACGCTTGCGCTTTATTTCCTGAATAACAAGCGTAAGCACATCGCTGAGCTTGAAGCGCAGTATTCAATAGATATCACGCTTGAGACAGCGGAAATGCCGCCGACTTCTTTCCGCATCCAGCTTGAGGATGTGCACGGGAACCGCTCGCGCATTATCTCATCAGATGACAGGGAGGCAAGGCTCCCGCAATCCCGCGATGGGGGAAAAAGCGGCAAACGCCGCGACCGTAAAGGCCGCCGCGAGCAGCGCGAACAACGCGTGCGTGAAAGGCGCACCGCGCAAAGCCCGGTCAACCTCACTACCGAGGAAATGGCGCAAATCGCTGCCGAAGCGGATGCGATCGTCGCGCAGCTCGGCGATGACGCGCATGAGGAAGGCAACGTGACCGAGATCGGCGGCGAGAACAACTACCGCGAGCGCGGGGGGCGTAGCCGCAACAACAACCGCGGGCGCAATAATAACCGCCGTGGTGGTGGCCGTGAACGCCCTGCTGAAAGGAATAACAGCCCGGCCGGTGATGGCAGCAATATCGAAGAAGTTGTCGACAATGACGATAAACCAGCCCGTGAAGAAGACGGGCAACCCGGCGAAAGAAGCAACCGTAACCGTAGCGGAGGACGCAACCGCGGAGGACGTGGCCGTCCACGCAACCGCCGCAGCGGCCAGAACCGCGAAGGCCAGCCTGCCGAAGGGCAGGGGCAACAGGGAGCGGAGATTAAGGAATTTTCTGCCGCGAATAATGAAAATTATGAGGTGAAGCGCCCTTACCGCTCATCCGCATCAGCATCTGCCGAAGCCCCGGCGCAGGCAAAACCGGCAGCCACTAACCAGCCGGATATTTTCGATACCGACGATAAAGGCTCAAAACGTGGCGGCTGGTGGAGAAAGATTATTGAATAGTGTTTTAGTAAGGGGAGTGTGAGTGGCAGTGGGAGTAAGAAACCTATTTGTCCCTGGTCACAATTGCCCTTACGGTTTCCTTCAGGAAATAAAACGGGGCAATCATGATTACCATCATCACGATAGTGACGACTGCTTGCACTCACGGTGTTAGTTGAGAAAACTTGTTTAGTAAATCTGCAAAAAAATTGTATTCCATGCCGACTCCCTTTTGGTTGGAACGGCCACCAGATTGTTCTGGTAGCCGGGGAGTTCAAAAATCGCACGTACGCGATCGCATTGGCCTTTAGGCAAGCCCTGGACATACGCCAATGCCTCCCCGGCCGTATGACAAGGGAGGCACCATTTCGGTTGATGCCAACCGGTACGCGAGAGGTTTTGAAGCCCCGGAATAGCAACAATCTGCTACTCTGTTGTGAATACTAATAAATTCCGGGGGAATTGCAAAGGAAAGTGAAACGTTGGTGGAGGAAGATCATTGAATAGTGTTTTAATGAGGGGAGTGTGAGTGGCAGTGTCAGTGGGAGTAAGAAGTTTTTTTTTGCTTATATACATAACTATCCACAACGTCATTGCGAGCGAACAACGTGAGCGCGGCAATCCAGACTGGATTGCTTCGTCGGCGCTGCCTCCTCGCAATGACGCATATCGAACACAATCCGTAGTTTTGCTAGTCAAGTATATAAATCCCTTTTTTCGGATTACCCGCTCAACTATTCACGGTTTTCTCTTATGGTTTCCTTCAGGAAATAAAACGGCGCAATCATGATTACCATCATCACGATAGTGACAACCACTTGTACCCATGGCGTGAGTTGAGAAAACTTGTTTAGTAAATCCGCGAAAAAATTATATTCCATTACTAACTCCCTTTTGTTGAAACGGCTACCAGATCGCTCTGATAGCCGGGGAGTTAAGAAGTCGCAATTAGACGACCGCACTGGCCTTTAGTCAAAGACCTGTTATATGCGCCAATGCCTCCCCAGCCGAAGCTGAAGGAGGCACCATTACGGCTGATGCCAACCGCTAATTGAGAGGTTCTTACGCCCCGGAATAGCACTTTGCTACCCTGCCATGGATATTAATTAATTCCGGGGGAATTGCAAAGGAAAGTGAAACGTCATCGCGCATTTATTGCGCGATCCGGTTAGCGAAGCTTGCTCTGGCGTTGCCATTTGAACCAGACCACGTGACAGGCACGGGGTGACGATTCCAATAATATCCATCCCCAAAAACTAATAGTTTCCATTTTATACGATAGGTTGTAAATTGGAATCATGCCTGATTCTGCTCCGCAAATACGCCTGCTTTCGCAAAGCATGATTAACCGCATCGCCGCAGGCGAAGTGCTGGAACGCCCGGCCTCTGCGGTTAAGGAGCTGGTTGAAAACTCAATTGACGCAGGGGCGGATAAGATTGAAATAAAAATCGAGGCGGGCGGTAAAAACCTTATTTCCATCACTGATAACGGCTGCGGCATGGGCAAGGATGAACTACCGGTTGCCGTGCAGCGCCATGCCACTTCCAAGCTTTCGGACGATGATCTGTTCAATATCAGGTTCTTCGGCTTCCGGGGCGAGGCATTGCCTTCCATCGGCTCCGTGGCGAAGCTTTCCATCACCAGCCGCAGGGAAGGGCAGGAAGCATGGAAAATCGAGATAAATGGCGGTGAGGTAAATGAAGTTGAACCTGCGTCGCTTCCGTCAAAAGGGACAAAAATCGAAGTGCGCGACTTGTTCTTTGCCACTCCGGCTAGGCTGAAATTCCTGAAAAGCGACGATTCCGAGCGTAACCAATGCCTTGATGTTATCCGCAAGATCGCAATGGCCAACCCCGGCGTTGCCTTCAGCGTTGAGGTTGACGGCAGGCAAAAACTGAACTTCCCCAAAGCATGGGCGAAGGAACGCATCACTGAAATTATCGGTAAGGATTTCACTGACAACTCCGTTGAGGTAAATGTCGAGAAGGAAAACGCAGCCATCAGCGGATTTGTCGGCATCCCCACCTATAACCGCCGCACGGGCGAGGACCAGTATGTTTTCGTGAATGGCCGCCCGGTGAAAGACAAAGTCCTCTCCGGGGCTATCAAGGCCGCTTATGCCGATTTCCTCGGCGGCGGCAGGTTCCCGGTTCTTTCAATCTTCATCACCGTACCCGCGCAGGAGGTCGATGTTAACGTCCACCCGGCAAAATCCGAAGTCCGCTTCCGCGATTCCCGCCTTGTGACCGGGCTGGTTATTTCCGCATTACGCACGGCGCTTGAGTCGGCAGGCCATCGCGCCTCCACCACCGTTGCCGATTTCGCGTTGAGAACCTTAAGCCGTAACAGCTCCGGCGGCAGCGCTGCAACGGCTTATTCCGCATCCTATTATACCCCGCCGCAGAAAAGCTATTCGGCTTACCAGTCGCAAGGGGCGTTCGCGTTGAAGGAAGCGCCGCCGGAATTCGCGCCTGCGCCGGTAGCGGAACCTGCCCCGGTTATTGAAGAGAATATTGATTACCCGCTCGGCCTTGCAAAATGCCAGCTTCATGGGACTTATATAGTTTCCGAGGCGCGTGCTTCGATCATCCTTGTTGACCAGCACGCGGCGCATGAGCGGCTGGTTTATGAACGCTATAAAAACCAGATCGAGGAAAACAACCTCAGGAAACAACCGCTATTAGTGCCGGAAATCGTCCGCCTTGATGAAAAACGCAGCGGGATAATCCTCTCCTTAAAAGAAAAACTCAGCCAGTTCGGGTTTGAAATCGAAAAATTCGGCGTTAATGAAATTGTCGTTTCGCAGGTTCCTTCATTGCTCAATGGCCGCAATTTCAGCGCCCTGTTCAGTGATATTGCCGATGACGTGATCGAGCACGGCGCGGAACTTTCACTGATGGAAGCGTTTGAGCATGTGCTGGAAACCGCCGCCTGCCATAACTCAATCAGGGCTGGGCGCAGGCTCAGCATTGACGAGATGAACCAGCTCCTGCGCCAGATGGAGGCCACACCGCATTCCGGCCAGTGCAACCATGGCCGCCCGACCTATGTTGAGCTGAAACTTTCTGATATTGAGAAATTATTCGGCCGCTCATAAGATATTCTGATGGATTTGCAAAAAGGAATCGAAATTCTGCGCTCGGCAATCAGGATGATGCCGGACAAGCCCGGTGTTTACCGCATGATAGGGACGGATGGTGAATACCTTTATATCGGTAAGGCAAAGAACCTGCCTAAACGCGTCACCAGCTACGCTAAAGCGCAAGGGCTGACTTACCGCCTCCAGCGCATGATATCGCTTATCAACTCCGTGGAATTCACGGTGACGGCAAGTGAAGCCGAGGCGCTGTTGCTTGAGGCAAATTTCGTGCGCGAGCACCAGCCTAAGTTCAATATCCTGCTGAAAGATGATAAATCCTTCCCCTACATCCTCCTGACCGGGGACAAGGAATATAATATGCTGCTGAAATACCGCGGCAAAAAAACTGCCAAGGGGGAATATTTCGGGCCGTTTCCTTCCGCTTCCTCGGTGAATAAAACGCTGGATGTGCTGCAAAAAGCATTCCCTTTGCGCTCATGTAGTGATTCGGTGCTGGAAAGCCGTACGCGCCCATGCCTTGAATACCAGATCAAGCGTTGTACCGCGCCGTGTGTGGAGAAAATCAGCAAACCTGATTATGACGAGCTGGTGCAGCAGACAAGGCTGTTCCTGCGCGGAAAATCTGCCGATGTGCAGAAGATGCTGGCCGATAAGATGCAGGAGCTTTCCGCTGATATGCAATATGAAAAGGCGGCGGAACTGCGTGACAGGATCAAGGCGCTGAGCCGCATCCAGGCCGATAACAAAAGCCATTCCGACGGAGTCACCGATGCGGATATTATCGCCCTTCACCGCATTGGCGCCGCCTCATGCGTGCAGGTTTTCTTTATCCGCAACGGCAATAATTACGGCAACCGTGCCTATTTCCCCAGCAATACCGAAGGGGCGGCAGATGAGGAGATCATCTCAAGTTTTATCGGGCAGTTCTACCAGACCAACCTTGCGCCGAAGATGATATATACCAGTTCCGGCCTCAACGATATGGATGCGGTGGAGGAAATGCTTTCCATCAAGGCCGGGTACAAAGTTGAGATAAGGAAGCCAAAACGCAGTGGCGCGGAGCTTATGCGGATTGCGCTGCTTAATGCAAAACAGGCGCTTGAGAACAAGCTCACCGAAAACACCGCCCATAAAAAGCTGCTGGAAAAAATGGCGAAGGAGTTCGGGCTGGCGGAAACCCCGAAACGTATTGAAGTTTATGACAACAGCCATATTTCCGGCACCAGCCAGATCGGCGCGATGATAGTGGTGGATGAGGAAGGGTTCGACCGGAAATCATACCGCAAGTTCAACATGCGCGAAGCGGCGGCAGCCGACGATTATGGCATGATGCGCGAAATGCTGACCCGCCGTTTCAAACGGGCGCAGGAGGAGGGGGGAATCCTTCCCGATGTTGCGCTTATCGACGGCGGGGCGGGGCAGTTAAGCGCAGCAAAACAGGTGCTGGCGGATCTGGGGCTGCACGGGCTTTGCCTTATCGCCATTGCCAAAGGTGAGGACAGGAACGCGGGGAATGAGGAATACCATATGCCTGACCTCCACCCGTTCCGGCTGCAAAGAGGAAGCGATATTGCCCATTTCATGCAGCGCATCCGCGATGAGGCGCACCGTTTCGCCATTACCACGCACCGGGCGCGTCGCAGCAAGGAGATCATAAAATCCGAGCTTGACCAGATCGAGGGAATCGGCGCAAAACGTAAAAAAGCCCTGCTTAACCATTTCGGCGCGGTTTCGGAAGTTAAAAACGCCAGCATCGACTCGCTGCTTAAGGTTGAGGGAATTAACCGTAAGACTGCAGAGATAATTTACAATTATTTCCATTAATGCTATGAAAGACCCTATGGAAGTAGAAATCAACCAAAGGTCAATGCGCCGCGTGGCTAATATGCTGACGCTCATGCGCATTTTAGTTATCCCGGTTATTATATGGAGCTTCTTCATCGAAAGCACGCTGTTCGGGCAGATAATGGCGCTCAGCCTGTTCACCGCCGCCAGCATTACTGACTACCTCGACGGAAAAATCGCCCGCACCTTCAATGCCACCAGCAAATTCGGCCAGATGCTTGACCCTATCGCCGACAAACTCCTTGTTGGCACTGTGCTTATCATGCTGCTCATCACCGAACAGCCGAACGGCCTGCCGCGTGCTGATTTAATCCCGGTCCTGATAATCATCATGCGGGAAATATTCGTTTCCGGCCTGCGCGAGTTCATGGCGCATGAACGCATGGAAATGCGCGTCACCGACCTTGCGAAATGGAAAACCACGATCCAGCTTGTGGCGATCATCGCTCTCCTTGCCGCTCCGCTCCTGCCAAGCTATGTTGATGATATCCAGAATTTCGGTCAGGTTCTGCTATGGACGGCGGCAGTGCTTACAATCGTGACCGGGGTGAATTATTTCCGGCAGGCGCTCCGTGAAATTGATGATATTTAAAATCCCAACCCCGGAATATTCCAATGAAAGGCTCTGATTTAATCCAGATTGCAACCGCTGTTTACGGCATCAAATGGTTTGATGAACTTTCCCGCGCGCTTGGCGTGGATGAGCAGCAGCTCAGCGAATATACGAAAGCGGAAGATTTGCCCGGTCCGGTGAAATATGCGCTTTCCGATATTGCCACCAAATATATGGCGCGGGTGGAAAGCATGAACCTGCATAGTAAAATTCATGATACCATGATGGCAGGAAGTGTGGGAACAGGTGAGGAAGCCGCTTTCCTTGCCGGTTTGACCAAAGGGATGGCACTGGTTTTAGGCGCGGTTCATGGCGAACCGGAAGAGCTGAAAAGCATCACACGGGATGATGATTTCGTCGCGCGTATCAACTCGCTTATAAGCGGCGCAAATTAGTTAAACCGCCGTCATTCCTGCGAAGGCAGGAATCCAAAATTGATGTGGCTTCCGAAGGCTGGATCCCGGCCTGCGCCGGGATGACATGAAGAGAAAAGGGAGTTACTCAGCGGCGGCGAATTTCATTATCTGCTGGTTGGAAGCGACCGAATCGCCCTGCTTGACATTAACTTCCATGATTTTTGTCTGGTGCGTCGCGCGGATGGAGTTTTCCATTTTCATCGCTTCGATAACGATCAGTTCATCGCCCGGTTTTACGGTTTCGCCTTCCTTGACGCTTAGGCGGACGACTTTTCCGGCCATCGGCGCAATGAGTTTGTCTGACTTACGCGCCTCGGATTTTTTCTTCATGAAACGGCTAAGCTCGGCAACACGCGGGCTTCTTACCGTAACGTTAACACGTGCGCCGCCATGGGTGAGGCGGTATCCGTCGCTGATGTAGCGCACACGGAAGGTGATTGGCTCATCATTGATTGTACCCTGGAAGATGTTGCTGCCCAAATCCCAGTTGCTGCGGGTGGAGAACAGGCGGTTTTTACACTCAATTTCATAGCCGCCGTCTTTGTCCTGCACATAAACCGAGTAATCGTTGCCTTCGATGGTTACAACCCAGCGCGGGCCGATCTGGCGTTGCCTGCCCGGCTGCTGGCCGGAGATGAGGCTCGCGCGTTTTGCGTCGTCGAGATAGAGGAACACGGCAACCGAGATGAATTTGAATGTCATTTCCTCGGTCAGCTCGGTGGCGTTGAAGCCTTCGGGGTATTCTTCCGCAATGAAGTTGGTCGTCGTATCGCCATTGATGAATTTTTCGTGGCGCACGATTGATTCGAGGAAGCTGATATTCGCCGAAACGCCTTCGATAAAGAACTCGGACAAGCCTTTGCGGAGCGCGTCAATCGCCGAGGCGCGGTCTTTGCCGTATGAGCAAAGCTTCGCAATCATCGGGTCGTAGAACATGCTGACCTCGCCGCCTTCATATACGCCGGTATCAAGCAGGAGTTCTTTCTTCGGTTTCGGTTCCTCATAGCGGGTGAGGCGGCCAACTGAAGGCAGGAAATTGTGTGAAGGGTCTTCGGCGTAGATACGCGCTTCAAACGCCCAGCCCTTAAGCTCGACATCTTTTTGGGTGAATTTCAGTTCTTCACCGGCAGCAATGCGAATCATCTGCTCAACAAGGTCATAACCGGTGACAAGCTCGGTCACGCGGTGCTCCACCTGAAGGCGGGTGTTCATTTCGAGGAAATAGAAATTTTTCTTCTCATCCATCACGAATTCGACGGTTCCCGCGGAATAATAACCGACTTCTTTCGCAAGTGCCTTGGCCTGGTCCATCATGGATTTGCGGGTTTTTTCATCAAGGAAGGGGCTTGGCGCTTCCTCGATAATTTTCTGGTGGCGGCGCTGGATGGAACATTCACGCTCGCCGAGGGCGATAACGTTTTTGTGCTGGTCGGCGATGATCTGGATTTCGATGTGGCGCGGGTTGATGATATACTTTTCGATGAAAACGCGGTCATCACCGAAGCTGGATTTCGCCTCCGACATTGCCGCGACGAAATATGAACGCACGTCTTTATCGTTGCGGGCGATCCTCATGCCTTTGCCGCCGCCCCCGGCGGAAGCCTTAATCATCACCGGGTAGCCGATTTTTTTAGCGATTTTTACCGCTTCTTCTTCATTTGGAATGACATCCAAGTGACCCGGAACCGAGTTCACGCCAGCTTTTTTAGCGAGTTTTTTGGATTCAATCTTGTCGCCCATCGCCTTGATGGCTTCCGGTGAAGGGCCGATGAAGGTTGCGCCTGCGCGTTTTACTGCGCGCGCGAATTTGGCGTTTTCGGAAAGAAAGCCATAGCCGGGGTGGACTGCGTCCGCGCCGGTGCGGTTGATGGCCTCGATGATTTTTTTGATATCAAGGTAGCTTTCGGAGGCGGTGGAACGGCCAATGTGGACGACTTCGTCCGCCTCGCGCACATGGAGCGCGTTGGTATCAGCTTCGGAGTACACGGCAACCGTCCTGATGCCCATTTTTTTGCAGGTGCGGATGATACGGACTGCAATTTCGCCACGGTTGGCTATGAGGATTTTATCGAACATTTTTTAGTACCTAGAGTTTAGTACCTAGAGACCAGAATTATGCTGCTGCCTTCGCTCTTAAGGAGCGTTGTAACGCAAATAACATTTTACTGATTTCTTCGGTATGTGTTTTAAGTTCTTCTAATTTTTCTTTAGTTATAAATCTTAGCCGCTCAGAAAGTATGAGTTGAGTTTCAAGCTCAGCCAAAGAGCCGGATGCTATATTGATAAATCTGATATAATCACCGGCAGCACGGCGTGAACTACCTTCTGCTATATTAGAAGGAATTGAAACTGCTGCGCGGCGAAGTTGGTTAGTAAGCCCGTATAATTCCTCTTTAGGAAAAATTGTAGTGGTATCATAAATAATTTCAGCCAGATCCATGGCTTTTTGCCATACAATCAAATCCTGATAATTTTTTATTTCTCCATTCATAATAAACAATTCCTGCTAGGTACTGGATTCTGGACTCTGGATTCTATAATGGCAAATTATCGTGCTTCTTCCATGGATTTTCTTCGCGTTTGTCAGCCAGAAGCGTTAAAGCGCGGCAAAGGCGGGCGCGGGTGTTTTGCGGGCGGATTACATCGTCGAGATATCCGCGGCTGGCGGCGACGAAGGGGTTGGCGATTTTTTCCTTGTATTCCTGTTCGCGGGCGGTGAGGTCTTTATCGCCACGGAAAATGATTTCTACCGCGCCTTTTGGCCCCATTACTGCGATCTCGGCATTCGGCCATGCGAAGTTGATGTCGCCACGCAAATGTTTGCTGCTCATCACGATATAAGCGCCGCCATAGGCCTTGCGGGTGATAAGCGTGATTTTGGGAACGGTTGCTTCGGCATAAGCCGCAATCAGCTTTGCGCCGTGTTTGATTATGCCATTATGCTCCTGGTCAATGCCGGGCAGGAAGCCGGGAACGTCAACAAGCGTAACTATCGGGACGTTGAACGCATCGCAGAAGCGCACAAAACGCGCCGCCTTGCGGGAGGCGTTGATATCAAGGCAGCCTGCCATAACCTCCGGCTGGTTAGCAACAATGCCTACCGTGCGGCCTTCCATACGGACAAAGCCTATCAGGACGTTTTTCGCATAATCCGGCTGAACCTCGAAGAAATCATATTCATCGGCGATTCTGGTCACCAGCTCGCGCATGTCATATGGTTTATTCGGGTCACTTGGCACAAGGTTGTTGAGCGTGATTTCAACACGGTCTGCCGGGTCATTGGTTGGACGCCACGGGGTGCCGATGCGGTTATTCGCCGGGAGGAAGTTGAACAGCCTGCGTGTCTGCGTCAGGGTTTCCAGTTCGTTATCAAATGCAAGGTCAGCCACGCCGGATTTTTCCGTATGAACAGAAGCGCCGCCAAGTTCCTCATGGCCGACTTCTTCATGGGTCACGGTTTTAACCACATCCGGCCCGGTGACATACATATAAGCCGTATCGCGCGTCATGATAGTGAAATCGGTCAGGGCAGGGGAATAAACCGCGCCGCCCGCGCATGGCCCCATAATGAGGGAAATTTGCGGGACTACACCGCTGGCCTTCACGTTACGCTGGAAAATTTCGCCATATCCGGCGAGGGAATCCACGCCTTCCTGAATCCTTGCGCCGCCGGAATCATTGATGCCGATGACAGGAGCGCCGGTTTTCATGGCCAGATCCATTATTTTGCATATCTTTTTGGAGTTGGTTTCGGAGAGTGAGCCGCCGGTTACAGTAAAATCCTGTGAATATAAATAAACCAGACGGCCATTGATCGTGCCATGCCCGGTAACGCAGCCATCACCCGGCGTGCCTTTGTCACCCATCCCGAAGTTTGTGCAGCGGTGCTCAACGAACATATCAAATTCTTCAAAAGAATCGGGGTCCAGCAGGACTTCAAGCCTTTCGCGGGCGGTGAGCTTTCCTTTCTGGTGCTGGGCATTAATTCTTGCCGCTCCGCCGCCGACACGCGCCTGCTGGCGTTTTGTTTCAAGTTTAGTGAGAACTTCAAGTTTCATGGGGGCGGATAATTATATAAATCAGGTTTATTGGCAAGGATTATGTTCTTTAACGATTTAACCTGCTGTTAAGGCTATTTTTGTCGTATGGAAACTAAATATTAATATTTATTAGCTATTATTGCCATATAGTTCCGAAGCTAGCAAACTTATTACCGGGGGGATAATAATGGATAGCAAATATATTGTGGAAGCATTTAAAAGCGTTACCGGCAAAAGGGAAGCCGCACCAAATGAGCTGGCAGCAAGCCTGAATCCTGAATTTATATCGAACTATCTTGAATGGAAATCCGTTTCCGCCGAATTTGACAGCCACCGCCTTGGGGTGCATAAAGCCTATTCAAACAACGGTACACGTGAGTTCTTCAAGGTCAAGGAAGGAGATAACGGCAAGGGAAGCTATTACATTCCTGTTTATACGGATATTGAGATGGGCACTGCCTTTGTTGCCGCGCCAAAAGAGGAATATGACAGGTATTTTTCCCTGAACAGCAGCAGGGTCGCTCTCAAGGAGAAGATTGACTCCCTGGAAAAAAGCATAAAATCCGAGTATCAGGTTCATTTCAGCCCGACCCAGCTTATGAATATGGCAATTAACCTAGAAAAGCAGGATGCCCTGAGGTCAAAGGCGAGCGAGGAGCAGGTCGGTATGCTGGCGGGCATATCACCAAAGAATATGCCGCCGGAAGTGCAGCACAGCGCGGGCAGGGGAATCGTTTGAGCTATAGGGGTGCTGTAACAATCTGTAACAATATGTTATTTCCCAAACGTCAGGATTGGGCGTAATATATATTCAAAGTTAGAGCTAATTTTGAATACAGATGAAACATAACCTGCAAAGAACAATCGCAAAACCTGTAAGTTTTCAGGGAATCGGCCTGCATACCGGCAAACCGATCAGCATGGTCATCAACCCGGCTCCTGATAACTCAGGCATTGTTTTCAAGCGCACTGACGTTAAGGACGCAGAAAGCATTGTCCTAGCGGATTTCCGCAATGTCAGCAAAACCATGCTGGGAACCACTATTTCCAACCAATACGGCGTTGAAGTCCATACGATTGAGCATTTGATGGCCGCGCTTTGGGGTTGTGGCGTCGATAATGCGCTGGTTGAACTGGTTGGCCCGGAAATCCCGATTATGGACGGAAGCTCAGCTCAGTTCGTGGAATTGATTGATTCCGTGGGAACGGTGCAGCAGCAGACCCCGCGTAAAGTAATACGCATCAGGGATGAAATTCAGGTCGGTGATGACTCACGCGGCGCTTACCTGCGCCCGCATAAAGGGTTCCGTATTAAATTCGATATCGACTTCAAGGATAGCGCAATCAGTCGCCAAAAAGCGAAATATGAATTCCGCAACGGTGTGTTCCGCCATGAAATTGCCCGCGCCCGCACCTTCGGCTTCAAGGAAGAAGTCGACGCGATGAACAAGGCAGGGCTTGCACGCGGTGGCTCGCTTGAAAACGCAATTGTGGTGGATAACGGCAAGATTCTCAATGAAGAAGGGTTGCGCTTTGATGATGAATTCGTGCGCCACAAAATCCTTGATGCCTGCGGCGATCTATTCACTGCCGGAGCGCGTATCCAAGGCGAATTCGTGGGCAAAAAATCCGGCCACCACACGAATAACGAGATCCTGCGCACGCTGTTCGATAACCCCGGCAGTTTCGAGTTTGTTTAGCTTCTAAATGGCTTGCTCACGGAAAGCCTTGGTGTTAATCTCTCTGGGCAGGGAAGAAGAATTTAACATCAGAGGTTTTGATGCCAGTTTTAATATCGGTTTTAGCATTTGTTACAGGTACATTACTTGCCTATTTCATCCTTGCGCCGAAAGCGCGCAGGCTATTCATGGAATCAGAAATCCTCTCACGCGAGAATGAGCTGCTTAAATCCCAGATAGCAAGCCATGAAGCTTTTAAGGAAGAATCCCTCAAAGCCGCAAAAGCAGCAGTATTTGAGGTTTCACAGAGCGTTTCATCAAAACTGATTGAAGACCACAAGCGCGAAAACCAGGAAGCAAAAAAACAGGCAGAGGAAATCACCAAGCGTGAAACCGAAAACCTGCATAAGGAATTCAAAACGGTGGTTGAAACACTTAACCGCATCAATGGGCAATACCAGTCGCACGATAAGAAGCTTGCGGCAATCTGGCAATCGCTCACTGCGCCGGTTAAAGCCTCCAATTTTGCCGAAATCGGGCTTGAGAACACACTGAAAAACTTTGGCCTGGAACAGGGTATCGATTTTTATATGCAATCCGCGATCGAAGGCACCCGCCTGCGCCCGGATGCGATTATAAACCTTCCTTCCGGCAACCAGATATTAATTGACGCGAAAACCTCCAAATATTTTATCGAAATTGCCGCCGAGGAAAATGACGCAAGCGCGCTTAAGGATAAGCTTCGCCAGAGCATGGGCACTCATCTCCAGCAGTTGGTTTCGCGCGATTATGTTTCCGCCGGAAAGGCAAAGCTGGAAGGCAGCTTTATTGTTAACGTGATGTACCTGCCGAATGACACTGCTTATGCCAGAGTGCTGGAATGCGACCCGACCTTCAGCGCAAAATGCCGTGATTCAGGGGTATTGCTGGCAACCCCAACCAGCCTGAACATGCTTTTGGCCATTGCCACGCACCAGATAAGCCGCGAAAAACAGGAGCGCAACCATCAGGAAATTGTTAAAGAGATGGGGAAAATGATAAGTTCGCTCGGCAAGCTTTTTGAGAATATCTCGTCGGTCGGCAAGGCAATCCAGTCTTCCGCCGCAAAATTCGAGGAACTCGCAAAATCCGTTAATTCGCGCCTGTTGCCAAGGACAAGGAGAGTGCTGAGCCTTGGGCTGGAAACCGAAAAAGAACTGAAACTTCCTGATACTATCGGCAGTTATACGCTGGTTGAAAACCAGTCTCCGGTAATTGAGCTGGAAAGCTCCGAAACCATGGATGATAGGATAAAACCTGCGTTACTTGAGAAAAAAGCGGTATAACGTATTTATTTCACCACAATGGTTTATTAATTGCGGCTTTTACGATTTATTAACCCGGAAGTAGTTTTATTTTCCTCATAGTGGCTTATTCTAACCGGAGCTTAGGGGAATAATTATGCGTTATGTAATTCTCAGCATTGTCGGACTGATCCTTGCCTTTGGGGTAATCAGCCTTCTGCAAACCGACAAGGTCGAACCGTCACTCAATGACGGCGAGCATGTCCTTATTGCGCGCATTAACCTGCAACCGGGAACTTTCATAATCGGCGCGCAACACCTTGAGTTCAGGGATATCCCTTCCTCGGAGCGGAAAGGCAATATAATGCTGAAAAAATTTTCTCCGCCCAACACCTATGAAGGCGCAGTAGTACGCAGAAGAATCAAGACCGGGGAGCCAATCATAAAAGACAATATCGTCACGCCGCGTGAAGGCGGGTTTTTAAGCGCCGTATTATATCCCGGAATGCGTGCCATATCCGTTGCGGTTGACGTTGTTTCGGCCAATGCCGGGTTTATTTTCCCCGGCGACAGGGTTGACCTGCTGCTAACCCATGAAGTCCGTACGCCGGATGGCAAGCAGGGCTTCGGAACTGAAACTTTTGTTGAGGATGTACGCGTCCTTGCAGTTGACCAGCTTGTCAGCAATGCCGATAATAAAGCCATCGTGCCGAAAACGGTCACGATGGAAGTCACCCCAAAACAGGCGGAAGAAGTACTTGTCGCCACCCAGCTCGGCAAAATCTCGCTGGTGCTGCGCAGCATCGGCAATACTTCATTTAATAATGTAACCGCCGTAACACCGCATGACAGCGGAAAAACCTATACGCGCGACAATGAGGTAAGCAAAATCCTCAACGAATACCGCCCTAATGAAGCTTCGGTTACCGTAACGCGCGGAAAGGAAACGACAATATATAACAGCGGCTCATCGTCGCCTGCGCCATAATTAGAGTATGACTATGAAAAAAATACTATCTGCAATGATTCTGTCCCTGGTTTTTTCCGTACAGGCCAATGCGTTGAACCTGGAAGTCAACAAAGGGCAGATCCTCCACCTTCCGCGCCCCGCCGTGAATATCTTTATTGCCGACCCGCAAATCGCCGATATTGACGTGCGCTCGCCGAATTATGTTTATGTATATGGCGTTGGCGTTGGTGAAACCACGCTCCATGCGCTTGATGCGGAACAAAACTCAATTCTCAGCATAACAATTTCGGTAAGCCACAGCACGGGGGAACTGAGTAACCTTCTACGCGAAATCCTGCCTGATTCAAAAGTGACCTTTAAATCAATAAACGGCGGGCTTTTGATACGCGGAACGGTTGACACTCCTGAACAGGCCGATATTGCCGTTGAACTGGCACGGGCTACGGTGGGCAGCGGCGGGCAAATAATCAATATGCTGAAAGTCAACGGTTCCGATCAGGTCATGCTCCGCGTCAGGGTGGCGGAAGTGGCGCGGGAGGAAATCAAGAATTTCGGTATTAACCTCGGCGCAATATTAACCAAAGGTGATTTTGCCTTTGGCCTGTTCACCGGCCGTCCTCTGGCCGGCGCTGCGGGAACGCTTATTAATGACGGTAATATCAGCATCGCCGGAAGGCCGGGCAGGGTAGACGCCTCCGCGGTTATTGACGCGCTCGAAACTGAAGGTCTGGTCAAAGTCCTTGCCGAACCTAACCTTACCGCCAAATCCGGGCAGACAGCAAGCTTCCTTGCCGGGGGCGAATACCCGATCCCGGTCCCGCAGGAAGACGGGGTCATTGCCATTGAATACCGCGAATTCGGCGTGCGCCTCGCCTTTACCCCGACCGTCCTTTCCGGGGACAGGATAAGCCTGAGCGTTGCCCCGGAGGTCAGCACGCTTGGCCCTTCCGCCGTGACTCTCAATGAAATAGAGGTTCCCACATTGCTGACACGCAGGGCAAGCACCACGGTTGAGCTTGGCAGCGGCGAAAGCTTTGCCATTGCCGGGCTGGTCAGGAATGACACTTCCAGCAATATAAGCAAATTCCCGTGGCTGGGCGATATCCCGGTTCTTGGCACTCTTTTCCGCTCAAACAGCTTCCAGATAAATGAAACCGAGCTTGTCATTATCGCAACCCCTTATATCGTCCGTGGCGTGAAGGAATCGGAAAAGCTGCTTACCCCGGCAGATGGATATGAAGCGCCAAATGACTTTGAACGCATCCTGCTCGGCAGGCATCATTCCAGCCGCCCGGCAGGAACCGGCGCGCATGACGATATGATCGCTGCATTTAAACTTAACGGCGATGTCGGATTCGTGCTTGAATAATGAAGGTAATGATATGAAAAAAATTCTAATATTTGCCATAACCCTGCCCCTTGCTTCATGCGTGACCAGTGAGCATAAATTCAATGCGGTGGACAAAGAAAGCAATGCGGTTATCGCCCCTGTCTGCCCCGATTGGTCAAAGCCTTCAGGTATCAATTACGGCAATAACAAATCCAGCAATTTTGGCTGCGCGACTACCACCAACTATGGTACAATGGTCGAAGACAAACGCGACCTTGTTGTCGGTAAATCAGGCAAAACCGATGGTGCAACTGCGGCAAGGGCCGTTAATAACTACAAGAACTCCGCTGTTGCAGCGCCGTCAACCGGGGAATAATTGAACAATAAGAAAATGGCAAAACTACACGCATTTATATCCGAACGGGAAACACTGAAAGCATTGCAGGATTATGCCGCGCAAAAGCAGTTGGGCGATGACTCGGTCACTAAAGGGAATATCCGCACCGCCCATGAAAAATATGCTAACGGCGGCACACCGGAATATCTTGTTGTGCAGCTTGCCGACAACTCCCATGAAAACGCTTTCGCTGACCTTGATAAGCTTGCGAATTCATGCGATGTCAATACCCAGGTCATTGTCCTTGGCGATATTGACGAGCTTAGCTTTTATAAGCAGCTAATCACTATGGGCGTAACCGAGTATCTGCTTCTGCCACTAAAAGAGCACCATATTGAACGCCTGCTTAGCCATAAGAAGGAAGATACCGCAAAACAGGTGGCCACAGAGAATAAGAAAGAATGCAAGATTGTTTCAGTGATCAGCACTCGCGGCGGGGTTGGCGGCTCCACAATAACCGTGAACCTTGCTGAAATTCTGGCAAAAAAGGGGCATACAACGGCAATTCTTGACCTTGACCCAAGCTTTGGCACTATCCCCCTGATGCTGGATGTGGAGCCAAGCCGCGGGCTGGTTGACGCGCTCGAAAAACCGGAGCGGATTGACCATCTGTTCCTTGACCGGGTTATGACCAAAGTCACCGATAAATTATTTGTTATCGGGGCAGAAAAAAGCCTGCACGAGATCCACGAGGTCAATGAGAAAGCCGCGGAAACTATCCTGAACCTGCTGCGCGCAAGGTTTGATTTTGTAATTGTCGATGTGCCGCGCGTTGAAGCTTATGATTTTTATGTTCTCCAGCACGCGGAAGATATTCTCGTGACCGAGCTTTCCATCCCCGGCCTGCGCGATACTATGCGCATCCATGACCTGATAAATGAAAAGCTTGGCAATAAAAAGATTACCCTTGTAGCAAACAAGGTCGGCCTGAACAAAAAATATGAAACTCCGGTAAAGGATTTTGAACAGGGTCTTGGCCGCAAGATTGATTTCCAGGTTCCGTTCGAGCAGGAAGTCTATGGTTTCAGCAATGCGGGTAAAACGCTGGCCGATGAGCATAAAGGCGGCAAGTTCATTTCCGCCATAAACAGCCTTGCAGGTAAATTCCTTGAAGATGCGCAGGCATCAGCGCAGGAAGGAACGCCAAAAATCGGACTGCTTAATAAATTATTAAGCAAAAAATAACTCAATAAACATATTAATCCCAGCTTAACCCTTTTCGGTTAAGATGTTTCCATGTTTGGACGTCGTGGAACTGACAGTACCGGCATAGTTCCGGGTTCTGGCGGGGTAATCCCGCCTGTGGATATCCCTGAGCCAAAAAAGGCTGCTTCCAAAGGCAGCAGTACGAATGAAATACAGGCGCAATTCGACAAGATAAAACCGCAGGATCATAAGGAAACCCAGCTAACTCCGGAGAAAAAGGCCGAGAAGGAAAAGTTCAGCAAGGATAAGGAAAAGATCCACAAGCTCCTGATGGAGCAGATTGACCTGCAAACCGCCTCAAAACTCCCGCCGGAAAACCTGCGCCGCCAGATCATGGATTTGATCGGTGAAATCCTGATGCAGGAAAAAATGACGCTCAACCAGGCTGAGCAACAGGCGATCGCTACCGAGATTATCGATGATATGCTTGGCCTTGGCCCGCTGGAGCCGTTGCTGAAAGACCCGCTGGTGACGGATATCATGGTGAACGGCCCATTCCAGATTTATATCGAACGCAAAGGCAAACTGGAACTGAGCGGCATTAAATTCCGCGATGAGCAACATGTCGGCAGCATCGCGCAACGAATCGTGAACGCGGTTGGCCGCCGCGTGGATGAATCCAGCCCGATATGCGACGCGCGCCTGATGGACGGCTCCCGTGTGAACGTTATCATCCCGCCGCTTTCGCTGAAAGGCAGCTCAATCTCCATCCGTAAATTTTCCGAGAAGAAAATTACCCTCGATGTAATGGAAAAACAGGGCAATATCTCCGAGAACCTCGCCAAGGTACTTAAAATCGCTGGGGCTTGCCGCCTTAATATCATCATTTCCGGCGGTACAGGTTCCGGTAAAACCACACTTCTTAACGCCATAACCCAGTTCATCCACAGCGGCGAGCGTATCGTTACCATTGAGGACGCGGCGGAACTCCAACTCCAGCAGCCGCACGTCGTCCCGCTCGAAACCCGCCCGCCGAACCTTGAGGGCAAGGGCGAGGTGACAATGCGCGACCTTGTGAAAAACGCGCTCAGGATGCGCCCGGAACGCATCATCCTCGGCGAGGTGAGGGGCGCGGAGGCGATTGACCTTTTGCAGGCGATGAATACCGGCCATGATGGCTCTATGGGAACCTGCCACGCGAACAGCCCGCGCGAGGCGCTTACAAGGCTTGAGAACATGGTGTGCATGGCGGGGTTTGACCTGCCGAGCCGCGCGATAAAAACCATGATATCGGGCGCGGTGAACCTTATCATCCAGATCAACCGCATGCGCGACGGTATGCGCCGCATCACCCATGTGACGGAGGTTGTGGGTATGGAAGGCGATGTAATCGTAACGCAGGATCTATTTAAATTTGAATTTGAAGGCGAAGATGCAGACGGCCACCTTGTCGGTACATTCAAAGGCAGCGGCCTCCGCCCTGACTTTACTGCAAAGGCGGCTTATTATGGCCTTGACAAAGCATTATTAAGCGCAATTGAGTAAATATGCCTTCATTAGCACATTCGTTATCAAAATTCAGGAATACTCCGCTGGAAACATGCCGCTACCTGATGGGCATAGAAACCCACACCCGCACCAGATGGAAAAAGATAAAGGAAACCATCGGCAGGGAGAATGTGCGTGTGATAGAAGATGTCTGCGATGCCGCCCAAACTCTCTTCCGCTGCAGTGACCCTGAGAACGAAAGGGCGGAGGCTTATGAGCTGCATAACCTGCGCACCCGCATCCATGAAACGCAGGATACATTTCCGGGGAGGCTTAACTCACTTGCCGCAGCGCATTTTGCCATCTCCGGCATTATCAGGGAGGCAGGTGAAAAACCGCATTCTTACCCAAAATTATTCCTCGAAAATGCCGCACTCGATTTCCTGAAATCAGAAACAGAGGAAATCCGCAAACTCCCGCGCGAACAGTTTGTACCTGAAAGGCTGGCGGAATTCAGGGGTAATTTCGGCAACATAATCCATAAAACAAAGCCAATGAAGATAGATGGTATATATTCCGCCCAATCCTGCGCGGCGCTGGAACGGGCGGTATTTCATAACTTCAACACCCTGTGGGGCATATTCTCACAAAAATCGGCCGGCCAGCCGGATGCCCAAACCGAGGGAGTTATCATCGGCAAGGATTATGTCAGCCGCGAAGACCTCACGCTCCTGCGTTTCAACATAGAAAAATCGCTTAATCTCATTAAATCCGAAGCTGCCAGGCTGCATGAAAACTCCCGCGCACGCGCAAATGGTTGCCAAATTTCTTAAAACACAGCTTGACATACCAGCTTAACTTATGTTAATAAGCTCCGCATTATGAGCAAAGAATTATTCCAACTTGCAGAGATACGCTACCACTGGTCAAAAATAACCGGTGAGGCGATTGAGCATTATTTCCCGTTTGACCGCGAAGCCACCGCGGAGTTCCAGGCAGGGCTTGTTGCACTTAAAATTAACATGGCCGCAATTTCAATGCGTTCGCCGTAAGAAGCAATGACGACCTGCAAACAAAGCTTTCCGAAAGCGGAATTACCGAGGATGCGCTTGCCACCGCACGCGGCGAAGTTGACGCCGAGGATAAGGGCGGAGTAATGAAAGACGTTCCTCCGCTTGGCATGATCGCGGTAACACTCCGGCAGGTAAGCGCAATCCAGAAAGACCTTATCATGCAACTTCAGGCAATTGCGCGCACGCTTAACTCGGTGGATTCCCACAGGCATAATGCCCGCAACGAGGCTCTCAGGCTCAGCGAACTGGTTTATGATTTAAAGGCGGAACCAAATTGCGGCAATGAAGGCGTGACGCCTGTTTTCGCCAAAAGCTTTATCGGCAGGAACTCTCCGCAATGGTTGACTTCCGCGCAGGCGCTCGACCATTATGCGGATGTCGTGACCAACCTTATGGGAGCGCCACATTATACCAACACAGAGATTTGCAGGGGTCTTGAAGCGCTCGCCACGATCGCGCTGGAATCTGCCTTTGAGAATGCCGGACAGGAAAATATCGGCAATGAAAATATAAGACGCGATATAACTGCGTTGCACAAGGCATATAGCTATAAGCTGAAACATGAATACGGCATCGACCTTAAGGAAACTGGCGCACGTGAAGAGTTGATAAGCAAGCTTCGGGATAATGTAAGGGATGCCCTTCCTGCCGTTGAAGGCCCAAAAATCGAAGGCGCTGCCACAAGCGACATAGCACGGCTTCTTGAGATACGCTTCGAGCAGATCACCTCACGCGGTATCTCCTCCGATGTTCCGGTCATCGGCAAATAGCTAATTATTGACTCTTATTAATAATTCTGCTATAAGCCGCGCATGACACAGAACATGGAAGATACCGCGCACATATTGCACGAGCTTAGGGAATTTTTAGATGTTGATCGCGCTACAAAGCGGGTGGACACCCGTATTGTTTTCATGGACATCAACAAAATTTCTACTATTGAGATCAGGGGAAGCGGCCACCCGGAATATCCTCATGGAGTTATCTGCATATTTGAAGGCAAGTTCACCACTATAGACAGCCGCACATTCCTGATGACCGATGGCGAGCTTGAAGAGTTTAAGGGTGCAATGAAAACCCTGACCAATGTCAAGTTTGCGCAACTGCGCGAACGAAGCGCTCCGGTAAGATATTTCTTTACCTTTAAAGAGAGTGGGCTAACCGTTGATTTTACAAATCTTCAACCCAATTTTGAATATGGCCGCTCCACGCAGGTTTTAACTTATTTCCCGAAAGGGGATGTTGAGAAGAAAAATTCTACTGTGATTAACAGTGTCAGCCCTGATGAATTTGATGAGTTTACTGCTGAATTCAACAGATACCAGCACCTGCAGGCAGAAAGAAGGCGCATGCAGTTTTCAACCTACCCAAGCAGCGCTACCCGCCTTAAAAAATAGCCTATAACCTGATCAGCCCCGCGATTTTTGCGTCGCTGTTCCAGCCGAAAGAGTCCATCAGTTGCAGCAGCAATGTCGCGTCCCCCACATGGTCAACCACGCGTGAAATAGCCTGTACCGTTTTTACAATCCCTTCCTGAGAATCATCACGGCTGGCAGATAGCGCCAGCCGGATTAATGCAAAACGGTAAACCAAAACCAGCGCACGCTGGATTATATCCTCGCCAATCCCGGCATAAGGGAAGGTGCTGAAACTAAGCTGCGCCGCCAGATATTTTTTTAATAACCCGTCATCAATGCTACGTGGCTCCATCTCATGCCCTGCGTCATCATGTGGCAGGAGATCAAGCATTTGCCAATCCACTTTCGCACTGACATAATTCTCAATATCGGCCAGCACTTCGGCAAGCCGTGGGTTCATTTTTTTACCTGTTGAATAAAAAACTCCCGCGAAAATATGCAGGATTTTCTGCTCGGCTTCCGGCACAAATTCAGGTTCCGGCAGCATTCCATCCGCAATTTTCAGGAAAAAAGGCGCGGCGCTGGGCCACTCCTCCTGCTCCTGCGAGGAAAGAGACCTTGCCGTGGAATATATATTTGCCAGAATTTCCGGCGCGGTTTTTTCGCTTTCGCAAACATCCATAAAAGCCTGATGGACCACGAAACTCCCCTTATAACTCCTTAAACTGTCAGGAAGGCGCTCAACCTCCTTTTCGATGACTCCCCCATTCTCCCCAAAAAGTGAAAGGTTTACTATTTCCGGGCAGGAGAGGACAGCAGTCATAACCAATTCATCATCAAATTTTCGCGTTACGCGCGGATAAAAATTACATGCGTCACCAAGGTATTGCTCGCCCATATCGCGGTGTATGGCACAAATCCCATTCTCAAATTTAACGCAAAAATCGGTTTCTGCGTCGCGGCGCATCACGCGGATTTCATTATTTTGCCCATCATAGGCAACCGCGTCTTCCAGAGCCGTTCCCTTATATCTTTCAAAGGTCTTGTCATCAAGCTGCATGCTCCAGCCCTTACAGCATGTATCTGGGCAATCAGCCTGCAAACATCTGAATTTATTAGCAATATCAGTAATCTTGATTTTCATTATAGTATAATAAATATAATATTGACGATATAATAAATATAATATATATTATAATTATAGGGAGGATGGCTTATGAAGCAAAGGAAAAATCAGGAAATGAAAAAACTTATGCTCGTTCTCACGCGGGAGCAGCATGCAAAGCTCAAATCCGCCGCCGCCGCGCACGGCATGAGCATGAAAAGCTATGTTGTTGAAAAGGCGATTGAGTCCGGCAACAAAAAACCCGCCAAAAAACTCCCCGATTTCCGCGCCCAACTTGACGAAATTTATAAGGATAACCCGCCAAAAGGCGACGCGCTACAGGTCTTGTTCGAGGAAAGGGATAGCTATCAATGGTAGAGGTTTATTTTGACCCAAGCTTTATCGTACCGCTTTATGTGCCTCAGATTTTTACCCAGCATTCAATGAAGTATGTTGAAAAAACACAAGTTTCTTTTGCCCTTAATCATCTTCAGATACATGAAGTGAAGAATGCGCTCAGGCTGTGCTGTTTCCGTAAGCTATTCACTGAAGCCCAAGCCAAACAGGCCGTTACAAAACTGGAAAAGAACATTGGTGGGGAATTAATTCAGGTGGAATGGCAAAAAGCCTTCGCCGAGGCCGATAAGATCGGCGCGGCCTTCACCCCGAAAGAGGGCATCCGCAGTTTTGACCTGCTGCACCTTGCCATTGCAAGAACGCTGAAAGCCAGTAAATTCGCTACTTATGATAAAAAACAGGCGCGGCTGGCACAGAAACTTGGTTTTTCGATAATCAGCGCGGAATAATGCTTGCGCCCATCAAAAGCTTGTGTTATCAACGCAGCCCTAAATCCGCACACGGGCCCATATTTTAGTGTCTATGCTGGCAGGTTCGCCAATAATAGATTCCGTCCGTGGAGGCACAACTAAAAGGAAGAAACTATGTCTGCAGTACCTGCATTCTCTATGCGCGAGCTTTTAGAAGCTGGCGTTCACTTTGGCCACAAAACCCGCCGCTGGAACCCGAAAATGGCTCCATTCATCTATGGCGAAAAGGATGGTGTCCATATTATTAACCTGCAAAAAACCGTACCGATGCTGCACACGGCGCTGGGCAAAATCCACGAAGTCGTTTCAAAAAATGGCCGCGTGATTTTCGTCGGTACTAAACCGCAAGCGCAGGAAATTGTCGCTGAAGCTGCAAAACGCTGCGGCCAGCACTACATCAATAAACGTTGGCTGGGCGGCATGCTCACCAACTGGAAAACCATTTCCAACTCAATCCGCACCCTTCGCCAGCATGATGAAACCCTTGCTGAAGGCGGACTCGGCCTTAAAAAGAAAGAAAAACTCGAAATCTCCCGCGAAGCTGAAAAGCTTGAGCGCGCGATCGGCGGTATTAAAGATATCGGCGGCCTGCCTGACCTGATTATCGTTATCGATACCAACAAGGAAGACCTCGCAATTAAAGAAGCAAAAAAACTCGGTATCCCGGTAATTGCCATCGTTGACAGCAACTGCGACCCGGAAATCATTGATTATCCGATTCCCGGCAATGATGACTCAATCCGCGCCATCAACCTTTATTGCAAACTTTTCTCCGATGCGGCGCTTGCCGGCATCAGCGAAGCGCTTGGCCCGATCGCCGCGCAGCAGGTGAAGAGCGAAGCTGTTGTTGTTGAGCTTCCTAAGAAAGAGGAAGAACCGGAAAGCGAAGAAAAAGAAGGCAAAAAGAAAGACGCGAAGCCGAAAGTTGAAACTGTCGTGAAAAAATCACGCAAGAAGAAAGAAGCAGCAAGTGAAGAGGCGCCTAAAGCTGAAGAACCGGCTGACGCCGCTGAAGAAACAACCAGTGAAGAAGCGGTAGCAAAACCTGCTAAAAAAACCGCATCTAAAGCAAAAAAATCAACCAAGGAGTAATCAACATGGCTGAAATCACAGCAAGTGCAGTAAAAGAACTCCGCGAAAAATCCGGCGCGGGAATGATGGATTGCAAAAAAGCCCTCATCGAGAACAATGGTGACATTGAAGCAGCTATCGACTGGCTGCGCAAGAAAGGCATCGCAACCGCCGGTAAAAAAGCCGGACGCGTTGCCGCCGAAGGATTAGTTGCAATCTCCGCTTCCGATGACAACAAGGAAGCCGCAATCATTGAGCTTAACTCGGAAACCGACTTCGTTGCCAAGAACCAGGAGTTCCAGGATGCGGCGATCAACATCGCAAATATCACCCGCGCGAAAACCGAAGGTGACGTCGAAGCGGTTAAAGCTGCAACCTGCAACACCCAGAATATCCCGGTGAGCGAAATCGTTACCAACCTTATTGCTAAAATCGGCGAGAACATCAACCTCCGCCGCACCGCAAAACTTAAGGTTAATAATGGTGTCGTTGCAACTTACGTCCACAGCCAGATTGCGCCAAACCTTGGTAAGATCGGCGTTATCATCGCCCTTGAATCTTCCGCCCCGGCGGACAAGCTTCAGGCGCTGGGCAAGCAACTTGCCATGCACATCGCCGCTGCAAAACCGGAAGCGCTTTCCCGCGAAGAAGTTGACGCAAGCAGCCTTGAACGTGAAAGGGCGATTTTTATTGATCAGGCAAAAGCAAGCGGCAAACCTGATAACGTTATCGAAAAAATGGTCGAAGGGCGCATCAGCAAATATTACGGCGAGGTTGTCCTGCCTGAACAGCTTTTCGTTATCGATGGCAAAACCAAGATTTCCGACGTTGTTGCCGCCGCCGCAAAAGATGCAGGAACCGAAATCAAAATCACCGGTTTCAAACTCTTCATCCTTGGTGCCGGCATTGAAAAGGAACAAAAAGACTTCGCTTCCGAAGTTGCCGAAGCTTCAAAAGCTGCAAACGGCTAGTTCTTGCCACCAAATATTAAAGGCGGGATTTCCCGCCTTTTTTATTGCCAAAACTATATCGGGAGTTTCACGATAACCCTTGCGCCACCAAGCGGGGAATCCTCAATATGCACCGTTCCGCCGTGATGGTTGATTATATCCCGCACGATCGAAAGGCCGAGGCCAACCCCGCCGGTTTCCTTGTTGCGTGAATCCTCGATGCGGTAGAAGGGCTTAAACACCGCTTCGCGCTTGTCATTAGGGATGCCGCTGCCGTTATCATCGACAATCAGCAGCACATAATTATTTTCAAATTTCAGTAGGCTGACTTTGGTTTTTGTGCCATAGCGTGATGCATTATCGAGCAGGTTCTTGACCGCCCTTGTTATAGCCAGCGGCCTGATTCTTGGTTTGAGCGGGGAGTTCAACGCCTCAAATCCAGCATCAGGATATTTTTTTATAAGCTCCTCCACCAGCGGGACAATATCTGTTTCAACAGCTTCTTCGTCCTCATCATTGCGAACAAATTCCAGATATGAATTCACCATCAGTTCAAGCTCCCGGATATCATCCCCGATCCCGCTGAAATCACAGGTGCTGTTTTTCTCGCGCAGCATTTCAAGGTCAAGCTTGATACGGGTGAGGGGAGTGCGTAAATCATGCGATATCCCTGCGAGCATCTCTGTGCGTTGCTTGATATAGCGCTGAATCCTGTCCTGCATCTTGATGAAAGCCTGCCCGGCCTGCCTGACTTCTTTTGCTCCTTCAGGCCGGAATGAGGCCGGCGCTTTCTGCCCGCGCCCAAAATTATCAGCAAGGCGGGAAAGGCGCACGATTGGACGAACCTGGTTGCGCAGGAAGATAACCGCGATAACCATAAGCAGCGTGGAAGTGCCGGTCATCCATATCAGGAAAACATAGCTCGATGAGCTGAACAGGCGCTTATAAGGCACATCCACTATCAGAACATTGTTGGGATAATAGATTACAGTCGATATCCTCTTGTCATTATCAGAAAAAACCTTGAACGGGTGGTTCAACGTTTTTTCCAGCCTTGTGTTATAATATTTGAACCGCGCCTTTTGTAGCCCTTTAACATGACTCTCCACCTGGTCATGCGGCTTGAGGTATGGGTTAAAAAAGAACAGATTTTTTGAACGCGCGAGGAATGATTTTTCGGTTTCAATATCAGTTGCCGATTCGATATATTCCGCAATAGTGGCAACTTCCCCGGCCAGTGAAAGCGCAAGGTGGCGGCTAAGCCCGCTCCAGTGGCGCTCATAGAACATATAAACCGCAAAAGCCTGCGCGACTATTGTCGGCAGCACAAGAATCAGCAATGTTCTGCCGAACAGCGATGCGGGAAGGTATTTTTTAAATTTCCTGAGCATTATTTCGTATTAAGCCTGTAGCCTTCGTTGCGGATGGTTTGAATATAGACAGGTTTCTTTGCGTCGTCCTCAATTTTTTTGCGCAGGCGGGTGATCTGCACATCAACCGCGCGTTCGCTTTCACCAAGACCGTTGCGGCTTACCGGTTTGTCCGCGTTCTGCGCAAGAATTTTTAACACCTCAGATTCCTTCGAGGTGAGGGCGATGACCTCATCCCCGGTTCTCAATATTGCTGAATCGATATCAAAACTGAACCTGCCGAAATGGATTATTTCCGGCGTTTTCTGCCCGCGTTTCAGGATTGACCTGATGCGCAGCAGCAATTCTTTCGGCTCGAACGGCTTCACCAGATAATCATCCGCGCCGGTTTCCAGCCCTTTGATGCGATGCCCGGTTTCGCCCAGTGCGGTGAGCATAAGCACCGGAATATCTGATGTCTGGCGCAGTTCGGTAAGGAACTCCCAGCCGGTTTTCCGGGGCATGTTAACGTCGAGCACCAGTATATCGAACTCTAGGTATTTCAATATCTCCGCCGCATTGATGGCATCAATAGCGGTTGTGGCAAGCATTCCGTTTTCTGTAAGGTAATCGCGGATTAAGCCACGCAGGCGCTTGTCATCGTCGATAACCAGAATATGCGGGAGCGATTGCTTCATAATTTTTTCTAGCACATGATAGCATTTCTGTCACCACTGTGCATGGAAGAACCTTTTTCACCCCTCCCTGAGGGAGGGGCAGGGGGAGGGTTAAGGAAAACCGCTTCTACAGATTACCCTCCTCCAACCTCCTCCCTCAGGGAGGAGGCTTTACAAAAAGTTTGACATTACCCTAGTGACTTGCTAGTGTATACTCCTAACCCTTAACATAGGAGGTATCACATGATACTCGAAGACGGCCTGAATTTAAGGGTGGTGGCATATTTTATTGCCGGCCTGGCCAGCCTTGTGGCATATGCCGCTGCTCACAACCTTTTTGGGATACAGGGCCATGGCCTTGCCCAGGAAGCGGTGTGTTGCAGCTCTATAAGCTAAAAGAAGCCAAAAACCTCAAATATAACTTAAAGCTCCTCACTGTCCACACGGGCAGGCGATAGGCTTTTACTGTTATTATTCTGGTTTTTTCATGCCGCCGTGCTTCATTGTGCGGCGGCATGTTTTATTGCAAGTTAACGGAAATAAATAATCATTGACAAACTCTATAAAATTAGTATAGATTACCCGGATTATTGGAATAACAAAATAAAGAGGGATATATGAAAGAAGATACACGTCAAGAGTTAACAAACTTTAGTGCTGCTGTCGGCATCGTAGGTGTTCTGGGAGCGGCTATGTGGGGAGGGGTGCGTATGTCAGATATGATCTCTGAAGAGGGTACCTTCAAATCAGTGATATCAGCTGAGATACCATATCCGCAGAAACAAGTCTTAGTTGATACGGCACTGAAAATAGACTACTTCCTTGGTGAGGAAATAAGGAAGGCTAAAAGAGAAACAAGTCTGGAAAATGTCTATAAGAATACAGCGGTTCTGGATTTTCTGCGTATTGAGCGTGACCCGGAGAATATCGTGAAGATTGCCGTTGAGCTTGCAGAAAAAGGGGAAAAGGATTTTAGCTCATATGAAACTGCTGTCAGGGAGAAGATTGCTGAAATTGAGGAAGGCTACGTGCAAAGGCAGGAATCAAAACGCACGGAAAAGCTGAGATTGAAATCTGATTCACCAGTTCCAGACACCGCTAACGGTTCTATAATCAGCCGTTAAGAAAGCTAAAAAGGAGCAAGGATTATTATGGAAGATGAAGATAATATGTCAAATGGAGACAAACTGGTCGTTGGTACAATAATCGGAGGGGTACTAGCTATACTGGGAGCTGTAGGATAGGGAGTAAAAGGAATAGCTGATAGAGATAGGGCAACTCAAGCCTCGCATCAGGCGATTGAATCGGTGATACCCCGCTGAAGCAGGTGTATATGAGAAAAATCTTATATTGGACACTTCAGTAAAAGTGGCTGATTATCTCGATTTCAGGATATCCGAATATAGTGAGGGTAAGAATATTGCGGATCTTACAGACGCCAGAACGAATACCGCTGTAGCTAATATTGAAGAAAAAATTACCGAGATTACTAATGGCTACGCGCAAAGACGCACGGAACGCGAGCAGGCGAGGGATATTAACCGGCAGCAGGAGTTGCCGTCAGCACTCCCATCGCGTTAATTGGTAGTGGTGATATAACAGCCCCTCACGCAGGGATTATAAAGGAGAGAATATGGGAACTAAATTTGATAAAGGTTTGAACATTCTTATGCTACCTGTGACAATGATAAGTGATTGGTATAAGGAGAAGCAGTCACTCAAACAATCAGTTAACGAACTTACGCCAGATGTAGCGAGTACCAATAAAAAAGAGATACTGGATATTTCTCTCAAAGTAGCCGATTATCTCGACTCGCAAATATATAAGTATGAAAGCAGCGAGATAGTTCAAGACCGCAGCAGGAACACTGCTATTGCTGATTTTCTACGCGTTGAGCGCGACCCGCAGAATATCGTTAAGATAGTTCGTGAATTGGTTGCGGAAGGGCGGGGTTTTGCGTCCTACCAAGTTAGCATTGAGGATAAAATAGACGAGATTTCCTACGGGTATGCGCAAAGACGCGTGGAACGCGAGCAAACGAGGAATACTAACCGGCAAGAATTGCCGGCAGTTCCTACCCGCTAATTACGCAGCGTTTTGCTGTTTATATTCCGCAATCCGGCGCTCCATTTCCGGGCGGAAGTGGCGGATCAGGCCTTGCACCGGCCATGCGGCGGCATCGCCGAGGGCGCAGATGGTGTGGCCTTCGATCTGGCGGGTGACTTGCTCAAGCTTGTCGATTTCAGCGCTTTCTGCTTCGCCGCGGATCATCCTCTCCATCATGCGGTAAAGCCAGCCCGTGCCTTCGCGGCATGGGGTGCACTGGCCGCAGGATTCGTGCATATAAAACTTGGAAAGCCGCGCGATAGCTTCAACCACATCGGTTGATTTATCCATCACGATAACACCCGCAGTGCCAAGGCCGGATTTTTCGGCACGTAAACTGTCGAAATCCATCAAAATAGTGTCGCAAATATTTTTCGGGAGCAGCGGAACCGAAGAACCGCCCGGAATCACCGCCAGCAGGTTATCCCATCCGCCGCGCACGCCGCCTGCGTGTTTCTCGATCAACTCTTTCAGCGGGATGCCCATTTCCTCTTCCACGTTGCAAGGCTTGTTCACATGGCCGGAAATGCAGAAAA
>CAZJFC010000003.1:0-16680 GCA_964545245.1 uncultured Rickettsiales bacterium | reverse complement strand
AGCCCTGCGCCCGCCGGGAATGGCGGCTTCAGGCGCGGCTGGCCTTTCTTGCCCTCAAGGCTGTTAATAAGCGCAGTTTCCTCCCCGCAGATATAAGCCCCCGCGCCGCGATGCACATAAAGGTCAAAATCCCATCCGCTTCCGGCAGCGTTCTTGCCAAGAAGGCCGGCTTCATAAGCCTCATCAATGGCGTTTTGCAGGTTCACCGCCTCGTTATAAAACTCACCGCGGATGTAGATATAGCAGGCATGTGCGCGAATCGCGTATGACGCAATGAGGCAGCCCTCAATGAGCTTGTGCGGGTCATTACGGAGAATATCGCGGTCCTTGCACGTTCCCGGCTCGGACTCATCGGCATTCACCACAAGGTAGGAAGGCCGCGGGTCTGCCTTCGGCATAAAACTCCATTTCATCCCGGTGCTAAAACCTGCTCCGCCCCGTCCACGCAGCCCGGAAGCTTTCACATCCTCAATAATCTTATCATGCCCAAGCGCGATTATGTCTTTGGTATTATCCCAATCTCCGCGCTTCCTCGCGGCTTCCAGATACGGGCTTTCATATCCGTAGAGGTTGGTAAAAATTTTGTCTTTTTCAGCTAGCATATTCCCCTCAATGTCACCTCCGCGAAGGCTGAGGTCTTAAGATTCCCGCCTGCGCGGGAATGACAAGAAACCAAAACAATCACTTCGCCTCCTTCGGTTTAAACCCTTCCGGGGCGGAGCATTGGCGGGCTTTTACGGAGCCGATTTTGGGTTTTTTGTTCTTGCGTAAATCATCAAGGATTTTCTCGGTGGTTTCGCCGTCAACATCCTCATAAAAATCATCGTCAACCCACAAAATTGGCGCGTTCACGCAGGCGCCGAGGCACTCCATTTCGCGCAATGTGAACTTGCCGTCGGGCGTGGTTTCGCCCACTTCAACGCCGAGGTTCTTTTTGCACGCACTCAGAACATTGTCGGAGCCGCGCAGCCAGCAGGGCGTGGTGCGGCACACCCAGACAATGTGCTTGCCAACGGGTCTGGTGTTATACATCTCATAAAACGTGGCGACTTCCTGCACGCGGATGTATGGCATGTTGAGGTAATCGCCCACGAATTCGATAGCTTCGGTGGAAAGCCAGCCGTTGTTCTGGCGCTGCACGAGGTCCAGCAGGGGCATCACGGCGGAGAATTGCTTTCCTTCCGGATATTTCGCCAGAATCATTTCAGCTTTCGCGGCGTTTCCGGGCGTCAGCTCAAACTTTTTCGGCTTTTTCTTGGCGGCTTTGCTCATCTCTCATTCTCTGATTTAGCTCGCATAAAATAGCCAAACAAAGCCGTAACGCAAGGGTTTTGTAAATGATTAATCAATCCCGTAAGCGATATTCACCGTAACCGTGATTTTCTGGCTGCCGAGGGTTGCAGTATCGGTCACTTTATCATAGCTCATTTCGGGACTGGCGAAAGCGGCGCGGGCCATCATCGGGCGCGGATAGCCGCCGCCTGCCTGTGCGTCATAGGATTCAAAACGCACTGGTTTTTTGAGTTTTACGCCCAGCCTGCTTGCTACTTTTTCAGCTTTTGCCTTTGCTTCATCAATTGCCATTCGCGTGCCTTGTCATGATGTTTGCTGATTCCGCTAACACCAAACTGCCCGGCATTGACCGAAACCGACTCAATATTCGCCAGTGATTCTATAGCAAGGTCATATTTGCTTAAATCCTCAAGTTTTAGGGAGATTGAGCGGTTGGTTTCATAGAAATCAACCTTGGTGCGGTCACATTTCGGCGCCGGGTTTTCCTGAGTGGGGTAGCACGGCACGTAAGACGGGTTAATTGAAATAAAATTTGATTTTATTGCTTCCTTTTTCAGGCCGATCTTATCAGTAATTGTCGCAAGTAACTGGTCATATTTTTTCTGGTTCAGGCTTTTGGAAGTGGCAAGGGATTTATCGCGCGTGCTGATATTCACCGAAAGTGTCACGTTATCAACCGGAATTTCAACTTCGCCGATACCATTAACGATTATAACATTCTCATCATGGTCATTGGCAATGGCAGGGGAGGCAGGGGAAGCGATTAATAATGCTGCTATCAGGAAAAGATTTTTCATTGGTGTTTCTCCACAAATTTATTCAGGTCAAGCGTATCCAATATGCGCGTAACCGCAAGCAATTTAGAATTTGCGATATAAAAAATCCGTTATTTTTCTAGTTAAGCTTTTATTGTTTGGAGCAATTTGCATATTCACTCTCCATGCACCAGTCTTTTATATCCATGCATTTTGAATCAACAGGCGACCAGCACAAATTCTCGCCGGGGCATTCGCAACTGCCGGTCATTTTACGCTGCATCTCGTCGGTTTCATATTCCGGCTTCCTGCCTTCCATAAGGTCTGGGCAGTTGTCGCTGTGGCTATCCTTAAAATAATCCAGTCCAGCCCCTCCGCCTGCGGCGCATTCTTCAACCAGCTGCTTACCATGCCATTCAGGAATCGCGTGTGATTGGCCTATGGCGGCCAGAAATATTACAATCGTCGCGACTATCCGCTTAATCACCTGTCAACTTCCCCGAACACTATATCCTGAGTCGCGATAAGCGCAGTGACATCGGCGAGGAGGTGGCCTTTGCTCATGAAGTCCAGCCCTTGGAGGTGAGCGAATCCCGGCGCGCGGATGTGGCAGCGGTACGGACGGTTAGAACCATCAGAGATAAGATAAACCCCGAATTCGCCTTTCGGCGCTTCAACCGCGGTATAGGTTTCGCCTTCCGGCACGCGATAGCCTTCGGTATAGAGCTTGAAGTGGTGGATAAGCGCTTCCATCGAGGTTTTCATTTCGGCGCGTGGCGGCGGGGAAACTTTGCGGTCGAGCGTTTTCACCGGGCCACCCGGCATTTTTTCGCAGGCCTGTTTGATGATTTTCAGCGACTGCCGCATTTCCTCAACGCGGATGAGGTAACGGTCATAGCAATCGCCGTTTTTGCCGATCGGGATATCGAATTCAAAATCCTGATACGAATCATAAGGCTGTGACTTACGCAAATCCCACGCGATGCCGGACGCGCGCAGCATCGGGCCGGAGAAGCCCCAGTTAAACGCCTCTTCACGACTGACCACGCCAATATCAACGGTGCGCTGTTTAAAGATACGGTTTTCGGTGAGCAACTCGTCAACATCATTCAAATATTTCGGGAATTCATGCGCAAATTTATAAATATCGTCGATAAGTTTTTGCGGGATGTCCTGCGCCACTCCACCGGGGCGGAAATAGGCCGCATGCATACGTGCGCCGCTCGCGCGTTCATAGAATTCCATCATTTTCTCGCGTTCCTCGAACAGCCACAAAAGAGGGGTCATCGCGCCGACATCGAGCGCGCCGGTGGTAATGTTGAGGATATGGTTGAGAATGCGTGAAACTTCCGAGAACAGCACACGGATATATTGCCCGCGCAGCGGCACTTCAACCCCCAGCAGCTTTTCAGTCGCAAGCGAAAACGCATGCTCCTGGTTCATCGGGGCGACATAATCAAGCCTGTCAAAATAAGGCAGCGCCTGCATATATGTCTTATATTCAATCAGCTTCTCAGTGCCGCGGTGTAAAAGCCCGATATGCGGGTCGGCGCGTTCAACAACCTCGCCGTCCATCTCAAGGATAAGGCGCAGAACGCCATGTGCGGCAGGGTGCTGCGGCCCGAAATTGATGGTGATATTGTTATCGTCTTTCGACTCGATTAGCTGTTCGATATTGAGCGTCATTTTATCCTAGTAATCCACATTGCTGTTGGTTGAGGTCTGGCCGAGAATGGTCGTCTGGCCGAGCGTTACCACGATTTCCTCAGGGTATTTGAACGCTGCGCCGGTTGCGGTGTCAACTCCCGCGCCGATGCCGACGCCGAAGATCGCGCTTGCGTAGCCGGTGGCGGAAACGTCGGAAAGGAGTTTCACGCTGCCGCTCGCGCCGCCTGCAACAGGCGTGCAGGTGATTTCAAGCGGGTGGTATGATTTACGCACCTCGAACTTGCCGGGAGCCTGAACCTGCACGTTGAATGAGCTTCCGGTGAGCGTGCAGTTTGCGGGAACATCCGGGTTGGTGCGAAGTGAAACTTCCTGCTTCGTGCCTTCAAAAACCGAAGCGCATGAGGTAAGCGCAAACACAGCTATTGTCATTCCCGCGAAGGCGGGAATCTTAAAAAAGTTAAGCGGCAATTTTTTCATATAAATCTTCCCAATTAGGATTGTCTTTTTGGATTAGGTTTACTTTCCACTCCCTGTTCCACTTTTTAATTCTTTTCTCTCTTAATATCGCCTGTTCAATATCGTTGTGAATTTCATAATATACCAGTTTTTTAACGAAGTATTTATCCGAGAAACTATCTTTGATTAAGCCGTTTTTATGCTCATATATTCTTTTTATCAAGTCGGAAGTAACTCCAATATATAAAACTCCGTCTTTTTTGCTTGCCAGAATATATACATAATACTGCATAAGATTCCCGCCTTCGCGGGAATGACAATAAGGCCATGTCCGCGATATTAGAGTTATGTCGTCACGGGAATGACAGGAAAGGTCATGCCCGCAATATTAGAACTTTGTCATTCCCGCGAAGGCGGGAATCTTTATTTAGTTGCCTTCTCATCACCTTTAAGCTCATTTGGCAGAACATATTCCGTGCCTTCCCAAGGGGATGTGTAATCAAAATTCCTGAATTCCTGCACAAGGTCGACAGGCTCATAAACAACTTTTTTCTGCTCCTCGTCATAGCGCACTTCATAATATCCGGTAAGCGGGAAATCCTTACGCAGCGGATGGCCTTCAAAACCGTAATCGGTGAGGATACGGCGGAGGTCGGGGTTGCCGGCAAAACGCACGCCATACAGATCCCAAACTTCGCGCTCATACCATCCGGCGGAGTTATAAACCCCGGTCACGCTTTGCACCGGCGTATCTTCATCAGTGCGTACTTTTATCACGAGGCGGCGGTTATATTTCAGGCTGAGCAGACAGTAAATGATCTCGAAGCGTTTTTTATCTTCCGGGTGGTCGGCAGCGGTGAGGGTAATGAGTTGCTCGAAAGAGCAGCTACGGTCGACTTTAAGGAAATAAAGCACCTGCGCGATTTTTTCCGCGCGCGCATAAACGAAGATTTCATCCTTCACGATATCGATCTCATCAACCGAGCTTGAAAGCTCATTGATAAGATATTCCCTGAATTCGTTGTTGGTCAAACCTTCAGGCACGGAACTTCCTCACCCTTTTGATTTTTTTCTGTAGCTGCAAAATGCCGTAAAGCAGGGCTTCCGCGGTTGGCGGGCAGCCGGGGACGTAAACGTCGACCGGGATGATGCGGTCGCAGCCGCGCACTACGGAATATGAATAATGGTAATATCCACCGCCATTCGCGCAGCTTCCCATCGAGATAACATAGCGCGGTTCGGCCATCTGGTCATAAACCTTGCGCAGGGCGGGGGCCATTTTATTGGTAAGCGTCCCGGCGACTATCATCACGTCGGACTGGCGCGGGGAGGGGCGGAAAACCACGCCGAACCTGTCCATATCATAGCGGCTGGCGGCGGTTTGCATCATTTCCACGGCGCAGCAGGCGAGGCCGAAGGTCATCGGCCACAGGCTGCCGGATTGCGCCCATGCGAGCAGTTTATCGACCTGCGTGACAATGAACCCGCGTTCGTCGAGTTCCTTCTGGACGTTCCTGAGTAATTCGTCTTGCGACGGTAATGTCTGAATTTTGCTCATATCTCGGCTGGCAAACTAATAGCTTTAGAATAAGTTTCAATAATATTATTAATCAGGAAAAATTCTATATTGTTTTTTGTCAGGCAGAATGTTTTTAGTGAATGATCCTGACATTGATTGAGCTACTTACCCTACCATAGAAAATTGCTTTTTCCCCATCCCGGAACATTAGTGTTGAAGCATTTTGCCCTAAAGGAATAGCCGTGGCAAGATTATTGGTCAGTAATGTCGTGAACTGCTCATCAGTAACATGTGGCTGCTTGTGAAAATAAAAACAAACTGGCTGAGTACGTGTTTGCCAATATTGCTCAACCGAGGAAGTGTGCCCCAGATGCGCCGCCCGGTTATGTAATAAATTTTCACTCGGCTGCTTGCTTTTTCTTTCTGCCTTAATTCTATCTACATAACTCATGGTTAAGTTATTTAAATAAGTGCGGCAGATAAATCAAGGGAAATAGTTGGCTATTGCCACTCCAGCGCGCCTTTCTTCCATTCGTAAATAAAACCGATGGTAAGGATGGTAAGGAACACCATCATTGACCAGAAACCGAAGAAGGTGGTTGTGCCAAGGGTGATCGCCCAGGGGAACAGGAAGGCGATTTCGAGGTCGAAAATGATGAACAGGATGGAAACCAGGTAGAACTGGATATCGAATTTGCGGCGGGAGTCGCCGAAGGATTCAAAACCGCACTCATAGGCGGAGAGTTTTTCGGTATCCGGCCTTAGTTTTTGCAGGATGAGCGGCAACAACACGAAAACGAAGGACAGCGCCGCAGCAACGCCCAGAAAGACAAGGATCGGGAAATATTCGTTTAGGTTAACCTGCATGATTCAGCCTGTATTTATAAGGGCACTAATAACATTGCGTTCTGATAATTCAAGTGGTTTAGTTGGTTGCCGTTTGCCGGAAGCGTATTTTCTTTAGGGGAGTTGTAAGTCGTGTGTCGTAAGTAAAACCCCCCTTGTATTCCCCCCTCAGGGGGGAAGCTAAAAACCCTCCTCCCTGAGGGAGGAGATGGAGGAGGGTTTGTGACCTTTGGCCTTATATGCGGTATAAAAGCCGCAAAGAGGCGAGATATTAATTATTTTTAGTATCTTCTTGACTTTCGGCCAACAATGTCATAAAAGATTAACACTTCGTTAATATCATAGCGGCAGGAGACAGGTATGTCAAAAACAATATTTTTTGGTCCGGAGAAAAACCACCTTGGTCTTGAATATCATGGCGATATATCCTCATGGCTGGAAGAACCGGGCTGGGAGAACCTTACTACGGTACAGCGTCTTGCCCTGCACCTAATGGCGGATAATTATGCAATTACTCATAATGCTGGCGATAGAACTGTCGATTACACACCCTTTGAATGGACTGAAGTAAAGCTCTTTTCAGTGCAAAAAATTGAATTTACTTATACCGGGCCGGGTACAACTGATTTAAGGTTTAGCCAGGCAAAAAGGCCGCATATTGAAATGGCTGTGGAAAAGGGGAAGGCGGTAATCACTTTTTCTGTTGGCGGAATAGATTCAGTTAAAAAATATAATGTACCATTAGATGAATATGATTTACAGAATCCGCCGAAGGAATTAATAAATGAGCAAGATATTCAGCCATTGGCAGAAGTGGCCGAAGACCAAAAAACCAACTCAGGAAGTGACAAAATGACAGATAATGAAAAAGGCGAGCAGCCAGTTCAGGAAAGCCCTGTTGAACCGGCTCCGCAGCCGGAAGGTGCAAAAACGAATTATACAAAAGCAGCGCTGGCGATAGCAGTATTCGAGCACGTATTCGAAAACAGAAATATAAAAGATGTCCAGTGGGAAGGTGGCCATACCCCTGCAAACATCAACTTGACTAACCAATCGTGGAAAGTTGACAGCAGAAATTTTGAGGATGGGCTTATCACTATTAAGCGCGAACCGGAAAAACAAAAGAATAGCATTACCGAGATACATATTTCTGTGAACTCAACTTCTCTGGATGCCCCAATCAATATCAGTTATATCAATACTTCAAATGGCAAAACACTATCCCGCATAGAAGGGGTTATTCCGGTAAAAACAGCGCAACAATGGGTTCCGGATAAACCTGCCGAAGTGGCGCATCCGGCATTTGTTGAGGCAGGGCAGCCGGTTTCCGAAGCAGGACCTCACAAGCTGAGTGAAACGGAAAATCCCAACACCGCTCATGGCGGTATCCTCCAACAGATTATCGCAGGCAATAAACCGGCTGAAGGTCTGGACGCGCCACCTGCCGAAGACAAGGAACCTCAAGTAGCCACGGCTCCGGCAGCAGAAGATACCCCACCTGAAATCCTTGCCCCTAAACCGCCGCAAGATGCACTAAACCTTGAGAAAAAGCCACCAACACGCGAAAAACACAAAGCTCGCGCGGATGGGATTTATAAAAAAGTACCCACACAGGAAGCAACTCCGCAGGAAAAACCACAACCTCTGCACCATGATACCACCATTGACCCGGAAAAACCATCCGGCCTTCTTAGACTTGGTGCAGCAGCTGCGATACTTGCCATTCCTGTCGGGGGAATCGGATATAAATTAGGCGCAGACAGTAACAAGCCACAAGCAGGCACGCCATCGCACTCAATTCAGGTGACAAGCGCCAACAATATTGTTAGGATTACCGGACCTAACGGTCAAGTTACCGAAGCAGTGACCAAAGATGGGATCATTGGTACGTTTGTAGAATATAAACAGGGTCTTAGCGTTGATGGGGACTCATCCAGGGAATCCGGGGCGGCCGGTGTCACCGGGTTACTCATCAGGCGGTTTGATAGCACGCCATGGGCAGAGAAAGAAAATCAGCGCACCGACGAAAATCACAGCGCTATAGCTAAATAACCCGTATTAAAAACTTTATTGGAACAAAGAGGATAAAATGGCAGACCTAACGAAATTTAAGAATAACAAGGATTATTCTTTCGTTTATAACATTGCCAACGACAATGGGCTGGGTGATGTCGGAATTTCGTCGTACCCGAAAAACCTCAGTACGGAACAACAGGGGCAGCTTTATTCCCTACTGAAGGGCTACACCGGTTTTGACGTCAATCAGGATAATTATCCCCGCGCGATGGAGGCGGTCTCCGACAAGACAAATGCCGAACTTAAGGATTTTATCAACTTCGTTAACGGGCTTGACGAAGGAGTCCGTAGCAGGACTTTCCCTATAGGTTCCAACCCAAAAAACTGGGAAAGGATTGTAGCAGACACCGAGGCGCTTGAAGCAAGGCTCGCGAACCAGCCTGCGGCAGCTCCCGCAACTCCTGAACCTCCGGTGCAACTTCTTCCTACTATGGAAAAAATTGCCACGGCAGCAGAAAACGGCAACTCGCTGGTTGACGTAAAAGCTCTGCCCGATGCCGATAAACAACGTTATGCGTCAGCTCTTGGATTGGCCGGCGGCTGGGATAGACCGGAATTAAACCTTACCAGCACTGCATATAAGATTGACAGGGCATTTGCGCAAGGGCTGGTCGATGGAATAGCGCGGAACGGTAAAATAAAAGAAGTTACTTTCGGGGAAAGTGTCACGTTCGATGACGCGAAACCGGAAGAAATAGCTAATTATTTTGCCAATATTCCCCAAATTAAATTTTACAATGAAACCGGCGTGGGCAATCCCGGAGCAGTGAGAGTCCCTTCCGTTCATGATTTAAGGCAAGAACTGTTCAAAACTATTGTCGGCAACAATGATTATGACGCAGTCACCAAAGCCGTCAACGCTCTGAAAGAGACCAACGGCGGCTATGATAACGGTGTTTACCGGCATAACGGCGCTAATTTCACTGCTATCGGCCTTGCCGCATATAGCGCGAAAGACGGCAAGCTTGACGCGCTGCTTGCGCTGAAAGACGCAGGCGCGGACATGACCGCGACAAACTCCACGAACCCTAAAAATAAAAGCAATGGGCTTACAGTAAGCCAGTCTGCCGAAAAAGGTGACAATTACCATTCACGGAAAATTTTTGACCTGTATTTCAGCAACCCGGAATATGCAAAAGCAGATACTACCACCCCAGCCGCGCGCAAGGAATTGCAGCTTGACCTGACAAGGCAGGCATTGTTTGCCGAAGTTGCGGCAAATAATGGTGAAAAGGTTGAGAGTTTTGCCAAAATTATCACCGGCCTGAACGGCAACCAGTTCGATAACGGCATATACGCGCACAATACAGGCGCGGTCGATAAAACCACCGAAAAACAAAAAGACTCATTCCTTGGCTATGCGGCACGGATTGGTTCTGCTGAATCATTCAAGGCACTTGTCACGGCAGGGGCGCAGGTCACTGATGAAAACAGGCAAAACCTGATCGAGCAGATCAGCCTTAACCCCGACCGGCGCATAAGCAATGAGCTGGCGCGCCTCGCGGGTATCACGCTTCCCGCCGCCCAGCCTGCAGCAGCAGAACCAGCCCCGGCCATCCCGGCGGAAGGAGTTGCCGAAGTTGTCGATTCACTTCCCAAAAGCGCTCCACATGGCGTTGTTGACGTTAAGCAGTTTGATGAAGACATACAGGACCCACAGAGTGGAACCGCAGAAGCAGGGAACATCCCTTCCGATGCCCTGTTTACCCAAGGCGAAAGCGCAATAGACGCTGCTGGCAGCAATGATGCATCTGAACAGGTATTGCTTGCTTCCACCGCAACTACTACCCCGGTAATAACTCCTATCAGCGATGCTCCTGCTGCTGAAGCTGATGCACCTGCAACGGAACCAGTAACTCCTGCCACATCTGCCACGCAAACCAACACAGAAACCGCGGCAGATCAGGTGGCAACACTCAAGGATGGCCTGATAAATGACCGCGCATTGCTTGAAACCCTGATTAAGGAGCATGACCTCAATCTTACTCTTGCGGATGGTAAGGAATATTCCGTACCGATCAGGGAAAGCCGCGCGCTTGAGAATGCCTTTAATGGAAAAGGCGATGTTAAAAAAGCCGCAGAAGACGCGGTTGAGAAAGCAGTGCCATATGATCTTTCAGTTGCTGAGAACCGCAATGCCGCACGCGTAATAAGAAATGCCGCCTCCATGGCAAACGACAGGAATGAAAAGAACGACCAGGAACTTATCGGTAATGTCATCACTGCGTTGCAAGGCAAGGTTTCCCTGCCAAAGACCGAGGAAAGGTTTGAAGCTGATGATATTAAATACGTCAAGTCTTCGCTTTCCGGTGTTTTAAGGAACTTGGCGCAAAAAATCCAGAGCGGTAAAGAAATTTCTGAAGAAGACCAAAAGTCACTCGATGCCCGCCTGGTTGAGTCAATCAGGCCAAGGGTAAGGGCGGAAGCAAAAGATTAATTTTGCCTATTGCCACCCGCCCGGAAATTTTGTAGCCTGTTTCCATGAATACAGACCCACAATCCCCGGAAGGGGGGAGTAGGCCGCCGGGTTCAAACGGTAATGGCAACGGCCATACTAACGGAAACCCAGGCGGCGACAAAAAGGCGATAATCAACTGGCTGAAGCAGCACCTCCTGCGCCGCTCGCCGGACCAAAGCCTGAAATCCGAACTTGAAGAGATCATCCAGGAGCACGAAGACGAGGGCAGCGCCGCGCCGGAGGAAAACGAAATTATCCGCAACGTGCTGAAATTCGGCGATGCGAGGGTAACGGATGTAATGACCCCGCGCAGCGATATCTGCGCCGTGCAGATTGACATCACGCTTGACGACCTGAAAAAACTCGTGGTGGAGCAGGAGCACACGCGCATCCCCGTTTTCCGCGAAAACCTTGATGACGTCGCCGGTTTTCTCCACACCAAGGATTTAATCCCCTATTGGGTGAACGGCAACCCGTTCAGCATCAGGGACATATTGCGCGACGTGCTTTTCGTCCCGCCTTCCATGAAGCTGCATATCCTCCTCGTCAAGATGCGCGCGGAGCGCACCCATCTGGCGATTGTGGTTGATGAATACGGCGGAACGGACGGGCTTGTCACCATCGAAGACCTTGTTGAGGAAATCGTCGGCGAGATTGAGGACGAGCACGACGAAGGCAGCCAGCTCGAAATCATGAAAATCGCCGATAATGTTTTCGAGGTCGCCGCACGTTATGAGGTCTATAAGCTTGAGGAAGAACTCGGCCGCAAGATTTATTCAGACGACGAAAGTGACGATTTCGACACTGTCGGCGGGCTGGTTTTCACCACAATCGGCAAAATCCCGAAATTCGGCGAAACCATAAAGCACAAATCCGGCCTCACATTCAAGGTGACGGATGTCGACAAACGCCGCATCAAACGCGTGAAAGTCATCGTGAATTAAGTAGGGTATAAGCACTGCCTTAAATTGGAACATTCCTACCAAAAAAACTGACACTGCCACTCACACTGCCACTGATTTAGCCGTTATGGCGTCGCGGGAGTATAAACCGGGCCTGCATTAGCGCCACCACGCGGAAGGCCGGTCGGTGCAGTTCCGCCAAGGGAGTTATCCTTATCCTTGTTCATGGTCGAATCCACAACATTGGTGATCGCGTCGAACGGGCTTTTCGCGTCGGCAAGGTTGTGCGAGACGGTTTCCGAGAAATAGGATGAAGCAAAGGCAATAACCGCGATGAAGAACATGGCGATTGGGCTGTCACCCAATCCCATCTGGTCTGCCCATTTGAGCAGGTTGCTCTGCACTTCGGCAGTCCTGTTGCGCTGGATGCTGGCAAGCGCCTCATCGGCTTTAGGGTCATCGATCGCTTCCATTGCAAGGTCAACCACGCCATAGAGCGCGTGCGGGTTGTCCTTGATGATCTGGCTGATCTCAGGGTTGCTTTGCAGCCCGGCGAGCATTGCGTAATCCATCACGCCGAGTTCTTCGCCTTTGAGTATCTTGTCAACCAGCCCTTGCGGCGCATTCTTGAGGTAAAGCCCAAGCAGCTTGATGGTATCCGGCCCGAATTTTTCGGGGTGTTTCTCCATCTGCTCAAGGATCGCCTGCACCTTATCGCTTTCGAGCAGTGCAGCAATTCCGCCGTCACCGCCAACTTGAACACCAAACTGTTCGAGCCTTGCAATGACGTCCTTATCATTGAGCAGGGCGAGGGCTTCAGTTGCGATCTCCGGTTTTTGCAGGATGGTAAGCAGCGATTTCGTTGCTTTTTCACTGGCAAGGATTTTTTCGATATCGTCCTTGGAAATAGCCGCGCCGCCTTCACCCGCAGTCAGTTTCTCGATTGAATCAAAAAACTGTTTAGGATTTTCCAGCGCATATTTCGCAACAAGCTTGGTGCCTGCCGAAAGTTCTTTTTCTTCTTCCGCCAGCGCGGTGATATCAATACCGATTTTGGCAAGGAGGTCTTCCTTATCTTTCGCGAGCTTGCTGAGTTGCTGCAAACCGCCGAGATGTTTCTTGAAATCCTCAGCGCTTGCCTCAGGATAAAGGCTGTTAACCAGCTTCGCGCCCTGCCACAACTGGGCGAGGTCTTCCCGCTTAATGTTATCAAGCGCCGAAAGGTCAGCGCCCTGCGCTGTTCCGGGTTGAAGGAATGAAGCAATCACTTTCCCCGCGAGTTCCGGGTTTTCACTGGCATAACCGGAAACTGCTTTCGCCAGGCCTGTGATTTGCTGGCGCTTTTCAGCCAGTGCCTCAAGTTTTTCAACCGTTTCAAAAAGGCTTGCACCATCACCGGCGGCAAGGGCGGATTCAATCTGCTTGCCAAAAACCCCGGCCACTGCCGGGTTTCCTAATGTGGCCTTGTGGATGGCGGAAAGATTTCCATAAACCTCTTTGTCGGTCAGTTTAAGGCCGGCTTCAATAATCTCATCCAGCTCAGCCGGGCTGAACGCTTTGTTCCCTTCACCCGCAACCGCACCCGAAATTCCTTTCAGGGCGAGGTCAAAAAGTGGCTCATTGGTGTCTTTTGCCGCTTTAAGCTGCGCCTTCAACTGTTCAAGCTTTTGGGCATTTTCCGGGTTCGCCGCCCAGTCAAGCATCTCTTGGTCAGGAGTGCCTTGAGCAGTATCTAGCTTAATCCCTAAAGTTTCGGAAAGTCCTTCCGCTGCTGCTTGCGTGCGGGCGATAGTTTCATGGTTCTCGGCAAAATATCTGATGGTATCAGCGAGCGTATTGTTTTCAACGCCTTCATTAAAGGCTTTGTCAAACGCTTCAGGATTTTTTGCGCGGGTTTCGCTTAAGCTTTTTATTGCCGCGGTAACCGCCGCCCCATCAGGCGCAGCGCCGGATTTTCCTTTGCCTGCCGCTGTAACAACCTGCTGTAGCAGGGCTTGGTTATCCAGAAGCTTACCGACGGCTTCGCTATTGCCGTTATAAAATTTGCTGATAGCCGCGAAATTATTTTTATCGAGAACCGCGCTAAGGGCAGCGGCATTCTGGTTAAGGCCTGCACCCGCCGCACCACCGCCTATTACGAATTTATCGGCGAGTTTATTTACGAGTCCGGCGTTGGTTTTTGCGGCTTCGCCTGCTTTCACGATAGCTTCGGCGTCATCCCTGCCGTGGATCAATCCGGCAAGACCGGTGGGGGTATCAAACGAGTTGTTGCTGGAGTGGTAGGCACTTCCGAGAGCAACCACACCTTGCGTAGCTTTTGCCCGCAGCGATTCGCCATAAGCCAAAGCTTTTGCGACCGGGTTGCTGGAAGCGGCGGCCTGGTTCCATTTTTCGTCGGCTTCCGTGCCGAGTTCAACGAACGAATTAACCGCGCCGGTAACTGCCTGTGACTTGATATAACCAAACAGGGCAGGGGATTTTTCCTGTAATGTTTCGAGTGCCGTCCTTAGTTCTTTCTCGTTTACTGCCATGGTTTTCTTTATAAAACGTGGTTGTCTTTAATTTGAATCTATACTACCGATGTGACAGTATTATTACAAACTGGTTTAAAAAGATGAAATATTTAAGTAGCCGCGGGGGGGATAGCGCGGGCAGTTTCCGCGAGGTTGTGCTTTCCGGGCTGGCGGCGGATGGCGGGCTGTTCGTGCCGGAGGAGTATCCGCGGTTTTCGGCGGAGAAGATTTCATCATTCAAAAACCTGCCATATCATGAGCTGGCCTATGAGGTTATCTCGCCTTATATCGGCGATGACATACCGGAAGCCGACCTCCGCGCCATACTGGAAAGCGTATATAACGAAAAAATATTCGATAACCCTCAAATCGCGCCGCTAAAAAAACTTAACGAACAGGAATATATCCTTGAGCTTTTCCACGGGCCAACGCTGGCGTTCAAGGATTTTGCACTGCAATTATTAGGCAAATTCTTCAGCTATTTTCTGGAAAAAGAACACAAAAAAATCAATATATTAGGCGCGACAAGCGGCGATACCGGCTCGGCGGCTATCGCAGGCTGCGTGGGCTGCCCGAATGTGAATATTTTTATCCTGCATCCGCACGGCAAGGTTTCCGAGGTGCAGCAGCGCCAGATGACCACGATTATCGCCGATAACGTCTTCAACATCGCGGTGAGAGGCACTTTTGACGATTGCCAGAACATCGTGAAAGAGCTTTTCGGCAACATTGAACTGAAAAACAAATTCGGCCTCACGGCGGTGAATTCCATTAACTGGGCGCGTATTGTCGCGCAGATAGTCTATTATTTTTATGCCGCAGCGCAGCTTGGAGCGCCGGAAAAGAAGGTTTCGTTTTCCGTGCCGACCGGGAATTTTGGTGATATTTTAGCAGGTTATATCGCGCAGCGCATGGGGCTGCCGATTGAAAAACTGATAATCGCCACCAATAGCAACGACATCCTACACCGCTTCATGAAATCAGGAATTTACCGGATGCAGGACGTGGTGCATACGCTTTCGCCGAGCATGGATATCCAGATCTCCAGCAACTTCGAGCGCCTGCTGTTCGAATACCATAACCGTGACTCAGCAAGGGTTACGACCCTGCTTGATGATTTAAAAAATAACAGGGAATTCACGGTTGCGCCGGAAGTCCTTGGCAATATCCGCGAACTGTTCACCAGCGCAAGGGTGAATGACGAAGAAACCCTGCAAACCATCACGCAAACCTTTGAAAAATATGGCGAAATGCTTGACCCGCATACGGCAATCGGCCTCCGCGCAGGGCAGGGGCATCCGGGCGATATTCCGGTGGTAACACTAGCAACCGCGCACCCGGCCAAATTCCCCGACGCGGTGCATAAAGCCACCAAAAAATTCCCTGAACTGCCCGAACATCTGCACGACCTGTTCGAACGCCATGAGAAATATCACATACTGGACAACGACCCCGAAACAATCCGCGGATTTCTGGCGGAGCAATAGCCGTAAGTTGAGTGCCGGTGTCAGTGACAGTGTCAGTTTTTCCATTGCCACTCTCTTGGGTATCGGCCAGCAACCATCCATAGACAAAACCTATCGATATTCAAAAATCGATAGGTTTTATCTATCAATCTTTTACCCCTACTCCTGCACTCTCCTCTCCATCGTCACCCCGCACTCCCCCACGTCACCCCGCACTTGTTGCGGGGTCCGGTTCATATGGCAACGCCGGTGCAAGCTTCGCTAACCGGATCGCGCAATAAATGCGCGATGACGAACACTATAACCTAGTGCCTAGTGGCTAGTGCCTAATAAAATTATTCCAATAAAAACAAAAATTTAACAACCCCAGATAGAAAAAACCCTTGACTTATCGCAACTGTTAATGGTATAGTTATGATAATTCCTTTTTATGGAGGGATTATTCCTGAGTGCGTGACATGAAAAAACAAGGCGTTCAGGAGGAAGGCCGGGGTAACCCGCTTCTGGTATTTGACATCGTGAGTGATTTTTAAAGGCACTAGGCAGCAAGCTATAGGCAAGGGGAATGTGCTGCGCCTTTTTCAGGTGACGGGTGACAGGGAACAGGTCACAGGGTTTCTCTACTCCCTCTCCCGCTTGCGGGGGAGGGTCGGGGTGGGGGCACATTGTTACACAAAAAGTCTCCTGACTTTTTGCCGAAACCCCAATGTTGTGGATTCCGGATATTT
>CAZJFC010000002.1:0-65151 GCA_964545245.1 uncultured Rickettsiales bacterium | reverse complement strand
CTGAGCGGCAGAAGCCGCTCAGATGGGCTGTGCCTCCGGCACGCTCAGGGCTGAGCCGTTCTCCTGAACAGCTTCTCAATTTTCCCCCCATCGTCATCCTCGTGAAAAAATTCAGAAGAATTTTTTGCACGGGGATCCAGTAATAAAATGTCAGGAGATATTTTATTACGCAAAAAGTCTCCTGACTTTTTGCCGAAACCCCAATGTTGTGGATTCCGGATATTTTTCCCTGCTGGTAAAAATTCCGGAATGACATAAATTGGGTTGAGAGCTGGCTCGGCCCCTGCCTCGCAATGAATCTCTGACAAGGGATAGCTCACTTACCGATACAAAAGCTGGAAAAGATTTTTCCCAGAACTTCCTCAACATCGATCTTGCCGGTAATGCGGCCAAGGGCGCGGGCGGCATAGCGTAAATCTTCCGCTATTAGCTCAATTGGTTTTTCCAGCGAGAACTGTTCCAGCGCGTTAAGGGCATCAGCCAGTGCATCACGGTGGCGGGCGCGGGTGATGAGGGGTGACTCGGTCAGCGAATATCTTTCAATTATCTTTGCCTGAAGCGCAGCCAGGAAATTATCCATCCCGACATCATTCGCAACCGAAACATGCAGGGCATCATCGCGGAACTGGCCACCAAGCTTATCTGTTTTGTTTACCAGAACAATCGAATCGCTATCAATCAGTTCGGATGTTTTTGCGTCCAGCCTGCCCGCTTCAAACATGACGATTTTAAAATCCGCCTGCTCCGCCCTTTGCAATGCGCGTTTTATCCCCTCGCTCTCAACCGCGTCGGAGGTTTCACGCAGGCCCGCAGTATCGGCGAATGTGACAGGCAACCCGGCGATTTCCATATTCACCTCGATCACATCGCGCGTGGTTCCCGCCGTTTCGGAAACTATCGCTGCTTCGCGCTTCACAAGATAGTTCAGCAGGCTCGATTTGCCCACATTCGGCGCGCCGAGAATTGCAACATAAAGCCCTTCGCGGATTTTTTCGCCACGGCGGTTGTCATCCATATGTGCCTTTATCCCTGCACGGAATTTCTCAATCTCATCCAGCGCGCGCTGTTTTAATTCCGGCGGCAAATCCTCGTCAGGGAAGTCTATATAAGCCTCAATGAGCGCCAGCAAATTCACCATCTCGTCGCGCCATGAATCATAGATACGGCCAAGTTCGCCCTGCATCTGGCGCATTGCCTGCTTTGCCTGCGCCGAAGTTTCGGCATCGATCAAATCCGCCAGGCCTTCCGCCGCAGTTAAATCCATCCTGCCGTTTTCAAACGCACGGCGTGAAAACTCGCCCGGCTCCGCCATGCGCACGCCGGGAATTGCACCAAGGATTTCAAGCAGGGTTTTTATCACCGCGCGGCTGCCATGCACCTGAAGCTCAAGAACATCCTCACCCGTAAAACTGGCCGGAGCCTTGAAATATAACGCGACAGCCTCATCGATTATTTCGCCCTTATAGCGCAGCTTAGTATATTCCGCATAGCGCGGGCGCAGGTTTTTTAAGCCGAGCAGCGCCGCAACTTCCGGCACGGCGTTGCCCGAAATCCTGATGACCGCAACGCCGGATTTGCCAATCGGCGTTGCCACGCCAAATATTGTTTCCAATTCCATAAAATTAATCTAGTCTGCCCACATGGCTGAAAATAACCAGAATAATCGGGAAAAACCACAGCAATCTGCAATGGACAGCTTTATTGCTTTCATCAATAAAATCCCGCAACAATTCGATATCTGGCTGAACAAGCTCAAGAATATCGAAAAATCCAATATGGAGCTTGGCATCCACCATATGCGGGCGGGGAATTTTTACGATGCGGGGCTTAGGTTTAAAATCGTCCTGTTCTTCAATAAAAATAACGCGATCGCAAACTATCTGCTCGGCAAAGCGCTGGTTTTCCAGACCAAGTTTGAAAAAGCCGTTCCACCCCTACAGGCCGCGCTCACCCTGAAGCCTGAAATGGATGAGGCGCGTTTTCTCCTTTCAGTCTGCGGGGCGCTGCCGCCGGTTACAAGCATTCCGCGCTCATATATCATTGAAAAGGCCGATACCCTCGCCCTGCCCAGCGTTTTTGAGGATTTCTCAAATAATGTTTCAAAACCTTTCCACCAAATCCTCACCGGGGAACTCGCCCGTTATTATGGGGATGAAAGGCTCGGCTTCAATGTCCTCACGCTGGGAACCAATGGCGGGGAATCTGCACTGACTGTCCGCAAAATTGCAAATTCTATCGTGGGGGTTGACCCTTCGCTCAAGATGACAGCCCTTTCCCGTAACCGCCGCGAAGAAGACGTGCTGGTCTATAACACCCTCGTTACCAGATTCCCCGAAGATTATCTTAAGGAAACCAGCAATAAGTTCGATCTGGTCATCTGCACTTTTTATCTGGACAATGTGGGCGACCTGAACCCGCTATTCGCGCAGGTTAAAAACGTACTCAACGATGGCGGCACTTTTGCCTTCAACGTGAAACCGCTGAATACGGCGGAATGGCATTTCATCCCCGGCACGATGGTTTTCGGCCATTCTGATTCCTATGTCAAATCGGTGCTGGAAAAACAAGGGTTCAAACTCTTCCATTCGCAGGAAGTCCCCACCGAAAACCTTGGCAGTGACGTGCTTTATATCGCGGAGAAAAAATAATGGAAACACTTGCAAAAATGCCCGATATCATCGGGGTTACGGGAACGATATTGCTTATCGTCGCCTATTTCCTTTTGCAGGCGGAAAAGCTCAAAAGCGATGACTGGATATATCTATACATGAACGCTTTTGCAGCGATTTTTATCCTGTTTTCGCTGTGTTTCACCTTCAACCTTGCCTCTTTCATCATTGAAATTTTCTGGATAAGCATAAGCGTTTTTGGTATCTGGAGGAAGAAGAAGAAGCTGCAATATGCGAATATTCCACCAATACCTTGATTGGAATAGCATATTATGCTAGATTCGAGCTATATCTGGATTATGTATGAACCTACAGACCTTAAGGCAAAATTATAAAAACAGCATAGTTGAACTTGCCTCGCAATATGGCGTTTCCAATATCCGCGTATTCGGCTCAGTCGCACATGGCAAAGAAACGGAAACCAGCGATATTGATTTTATGGTCAGCGCACCACAGTCCTCATTGCTGAAACTGGCGCAATTCCAGAATTCCCTTGAAGACCTTCTTCACTGCAAAGTGGACATCGTGACCGACGGGAACAGGGTTTCCCCTTCAGTGTTTGATTCATTTAAAGATAGCGGTGTCCCGTTATGAGCAGTAAAGAAAGGGATTTGCAGCGGCTAACCCATATTCTGTCCGCCATAAGTGATATCGAGTCAATTTCCGAAGGAAGTATAGAAGACAAAAAAACCTATTATTCCACAATCTACCTGATACAAATCATTGGCGAGGCAGCCAATAAAATCTCCGAAGAAACAAAAACCCAATTTCCTGAGATCGGCTGGAGGGAGATTATTTCCATGAGAAATTTTATCGCACATGAATATGATAAAATCGACATCAACATTGTGGAAAATACAGTGAAGAATGACATCCCTTTTTTAAAGCAACAACTCCAAAACATCATTATATCATTTAACCCATGAGAACCCTGCTGTTCATAGCTCTCATCTCGCTCCCCTACGCCGGGTATTCCGAAGAATTGGGAAACCGCAAACTCCTTGAGGAATGCAAATATTACATTGAGGAAAGCTATAGGCACACCACCCCTGACTATAACAGCGGGATGGATGGTATCGCAATGGGTTTTTCCGCTCTGGCCCATTGCCTGGAGCTGAATTCCTACCCCAAAGACGTCAGGGATTTCCTGCCTAAAGCCCAAACATGCTTTGGATATCTTGAGATAATGGATGGCGATGAGAAAATAGTGGGAGAGGAAATAAGGAAAGAAGGTTGCAGGACAACCGTACCGGAACAGGAGAAACATCTTCTGGAAAAATACAAATCTGACCCGATAATAACTAAAGCGCTTCAAAACTTCGCCATAAAATATTACATTGACTGAATCATGAAAATCCTCCCCCTCACCAGCAAGCTCTCGCTCGAAGTCGGCACTATCCATTTTGTCGGCATCGGCGGCATCGGGATGAGCGGTATCGCCGAAGTGCTGCATAACCTCAAATTCACCGTGCAAGGCTCCGACCTTTCCAGCAATTACAACACTGAGCGCCTGCAAAAACTTGGGCTTAAAGTGATGCAGGGGCAAAAAGCCGAAAATATCGAAGGCGCAAGCGTGGTGGTGATTTCCTCAGCGGTTAAGGCAGACAACCCGGAGGTTGTCGCGGCGCGTGAAGCCCACATCCCGGTTGTGCGACGCTCGGAGATGTTAGCCGAGCTGATGCGCCTTAAAATTGCAATTGCGATTGCTGGCACGCACGGCAAAACCACAACCACAACCATGATGGCAACGCTTTTGAAAGAGGCGAACCTTGACCCTACCATCATCAATGGCGGCATCATCAACGCGCTCGGCACCAACGCCCATGTCGGCGAAAGTGAATGGATGGTGGTGGAGGCGGATGAATCTGACGGGACATTCAACAAAATCCCGGCGAGTGTGGCGGTGGTTACGAATATCGAGCCGGAACACCTTGATTATTACGGCAGCTTTGAAAAGGCGAAGGAAGCATTCAAAAGCTTCGTGAGCAATATCCCGTTCTATGGCTTCGCGGTTATGTGCATTGACCATAAGGAAGTGCAGAACCTCATCGGGCAGATCCAGGACAGGCGCATCATTACCTATGGCATTAACCCGCAGGCAGATGTGAAAGCGGTGAATATCCGCACCGACGCGAACGGCTCCACCTATGATGCGGTGATTGGCGACACCACCATTGCCGATATCCATGTGCCGATGCCGGGTAACCATAATATCCTTAATTCGTTGGCGGTGGTTGCGGTTGGGCATGAGCTTAAAATCCGCGATAAGATCATCAAGAAGGCTTTTGCCGGGTTTGAGGGGGTTAAGCGCCGCTTCACCAAAATCGCCGAGGTGAACGGGGTAAGCATCATTGATGATTACGCCCACCACCCGACCGAGATCATGGCGACATTGCAGGCCGCGCGCAGCGTGACCAAAGGCAGCGTGGTGGCCGTCATCCAGCCGCACCGCTTCACCCGCGTGCGCGATCTGTTCGAGGAATTCTGCAAATGCTTCAACGATGCCGACAAGGTTATCGTGACCGATATTTATACCGCTGGTGAGGAGCCGATCGAAGGCATCAGCCGCGATTCGCTGGTGGCCGGAATCAAACAGCACGGCCATAAATGGGCAACCGGGCTGGAGAATGAGGCGGATTTGCCGAAGCTGGTTTCCGAGAATACAAAACCGGGGGATATTGTGGTATGCCTTGGCGCGGGGTCAATTACCTATATGGCGGCCAAACTTCCTGAGGGACTTGAGAAACTTGGTAATAAAGTTGCTTAATAACCTCCCACAAATCCGTGGGCGTTATACTGAAAACGCCGACCTCAGCAAAACCAACTGGTTCCGCGTGGGCGGCCCTGCCGAGGTGCTGTTCAAGCCCGCCGATATTGATGACCTTGTGCATTTTTTGAAAAATAAACCGGAGGATATCCCGGTTACGGTGCTTGGCGTCGGCTCGAATATCATCATCCGCGATGGCGGGATTGAGGGCGTGGTAATCAAGCTGGGGAGGGAATTTGCCAAGGTAGAAGTTTCGGAGTTTCGGAGTTTCGGAGTTTCGGAGTCTTTAAACCCGGCAACTATTAAAGTGGGCGCCGCCGCGCTTGACGTAAATGTTGCAACTTTCGCCGCGGAAAACGGAATTGCCGGGCTGGAATTCCTGGTGGGGATTCCCGGCACGATCGGCGGCGCAGTGAAGATGAACGGCGGCGCGTATGGCAAGGAAACCAAGGATGTTCTGGTGGAAGCTACGGTGGTTGACTTTAGCGGCAATGTTAAAACCCTAAGCAATGATGACCTCAAATTCTCTTACCGCAAATCCGCTCTCCTTGCGGGGGATGATTACATCGTGACCGGAGCGGTGCTGCGCGGTGAACCGGGGGAACCTACCGCGATTTATGCAAAAATGAATGAGATCAAAACCGCGCGGGAGGAGTCACAGCCAATTCGCACCCGCACCGGGGGCAGCACGTTCAAAAACCCCGCCCCCCCCTCCAACCTCCCCCCGCAAGCGGTGGGAGGCTTAAACTTCCCCCTCCCTGAGGGAGTGAAATCCCTTTCTTCTCCCCTCCCTGAGGGAGGGGATGGGGGAGGGTTAAAAGCCTGGCAGCTCATAGATGCAGCAGGATTGCGTGGGTTTACAATCGGCGGCGCGCAGGTTTCCGAAAAGCACTGCAATTTTATTATCAATACCGGCACTGCAACAGCTTCCGACCTTGAGAACCTTATCCTTGAAATTCAGAAACGTGTATTTGAAAGGTCAGGTATAAAACTTGAGCCGGAAATCAAGGTTATCGGCAAAGCTTAGCCGCCTTTTCCCCTGTCCGGCTCACCACGGCCATGCAGGTTGATTCCCAAATCAGCGGCGATTTCATTAACTTTCCCGATAAGCTCTTTGCACCGCACAGCCATATTCGCGTCTTTTTGGGGAGCGTCTGTCAGCTTCTGCAGCACTTCGCGGTAATACGCGTCTTTTTGCTCAGCGGTCGCTCCCGGATTGTCACAATCAAAACCCTGCATCATTTTTTCTGCCCGTTTTTCTATAAACTCCGGCGTGTAGCGCTCTTTCCTGCTTTCTGCGCTTTTTGCATAAAAATCCCGCTTATCGGTGATTATTCCCTCCAGCGCGGACAGCCCTTCCTGCAACCTCAACTTATCTAATCGCCCAAACTCTTCTTTATCCTTATCAATTCTATCCAACATCCCTAAAAGTGACGCTGCGCGGGTAAGTTTTTGCTCAAACTGTTCTCCCGCCGCCGCCTGTGCCGCCTCTTCCTTAAAGGCTTCATCCCCTTGACGCTCCTTTAAAGCCCTTTTGATTACAGCATCTGCAAATTCCCCCACACTGGAACGGGACATGAATTCTTCGTGCTTATACAACGAATCAATGACATCACGAAAAGTTAACTTGTCCCCATCTGCGGGCGTGTGGTCGTATAAGTTAAAAATCTCCATATCGGACGGAGTTATCTCGATTTTATCATTAAGCAAATCTTTCAACTTCATAATTACCCCTAAAAAAATATAGCGCTAATATTTAGTAACATACTCATGTTGCGGTTTTATTAAAATGCTGACTTTTTGTGTATTTTAAACCATTACCCGGCAGAATAAGGTCATGAGCGTGAAACAATATCCATAAGTAAAACTTATCGATTTTTGAATATTGATAGGTTTTATCTATCAATCCACCCAAAGGGGCGCTTGCTGGAAATTCTTGTTTTTCGGGAAAATTTGTATATATTCCGCCCCCTAGAGAAAAGATTATGACAAAACAACTCACCGGCTCTGAAATCGTTATCAAATCACTGCTTGACGCGGGCGTGGACACTATATTCGGCTATCCCGGCGGCGCGGTGCTGCCTATCTATGACGCGTTGTTCAAGCAAAACCGCCTGCGGCACATCCTTGTGCGGCACGAACAGGGCGCAATCCATGCGGCGGAGGGCTATGCGCGCTCCACCGGCAAGATCGGCGCGGTCCTGGTGACTTCCGGCCCCGGCGCGACCAACACCGTTACCGGCCTTGCCGACGCGCTGCTGGACTCCATCCCTATCATCTGCATCACTGGGCAGGTCCCGACCGGTTCAATTGGCTATGATGCGTTCCAGGAAGCCGATACTGTCGGCATCACCCGCCCATGCACCAAGCATAACTATCTCGTAAAAGACGTTACAAAGCTCGCCGCGGTTATGCACGAAGCCATCCACATCGCCCGCACTGGCCGCCCCGGCCCGGTGGTGGTGGATCTGCCGAAAGACGTCCTCAACACCCCCACCCCTTATAAGGAAGTGAAGTTCGAGGCGCGGAAATCATATAAAATCCCGACTAAAGGCGACCCGAAAGCTATCAAGGAAGCGGTAAAACTCCTTGCGAAAGCCAAACGCCCGATCATTTATTCAGGCGGCGGGGTTATCAACGCCGGGCCAGAGGCAGCGAAATCACTCAAGAAACTGGTTAAGCTCACCGGTTTTCCAATCACCAGCACGCTTATGGGGCTTGGCGCTTACCCGGCAAATGAGCCTGAATTTTTGGGAATGCTCGGCATGCACGGCTCGCTTGAGGCGAATATGTGCATGCATGGCTGTGATGTTATGCTCAATATCGGCGCGAGGTTCGATGACCGCGTGACCGGCAAGCTGGACAAATTCTCGCCGAATTCCAAGAAAATCCATATCGATATCGACCGTTCAAGCATCAACAAGGCCATCCGCGTTGATCTGCCTATCGTTGGTGATGCGGGGCTGGTTATCGACCAGATAATCGCCGAATGGAAAGCGCAGAAGGTCAAAAAGCCGGATATCAAACCGTGGTGGAAGAAAATCGAGGAATGGCGCGGGGAGGATTCCTTCCGCTTCAATCAGGGCGCAAAAATCATAAAACCGCAATACGCTCTGCAACGCCTCAACCATTTTGCTGGCAAGCTGCGCAAGGATTTCTATGTCACCACCGATGTCGGCCAGCACCAGATGTGGGCGGCGCAACACCTGAAGTTCAACCATCCTAACCGCTGGATGACCTCCGGCGGGCTCGGTACAATGGGCTATGGCCTGCCATCCGCGCTCGGCGTTCAGGTCGCGCACCCGGATGAACTCACCGTTTGTGTTACCGGAGAAGCTTCAATCATGATGTGCATTCAGGAGCTTTCGACGATTAAGCAATACCGCCTGCCGGTAAAGGTTTTCATTCTCAATAACCACTACATGGGCATGGTGCGCCAGTGGCAGCAGATGTTCCACGGCAACCGCTACTCAGAAAGCTATATGGACGCCCTGCCCGATTTTGTTGACCTTGCGGAAAGCTTCGGCATCAAGGGTATGCGCATCAATAACGTGAAAGAGCTTGATAAGGGCATTGAGGCGATGATAAAGCACGACGGCCCGGTCGTCTGCGATGTTATTGTTGATGACAAGGAGAATGTTTATCCGATGATCCCTGCCGGTGCAGGCCATAATGAAGTCATCCTTTCGCCGGAAGACAAAACACCGGAAGTGGACGAAGAAGAAGCGAAGAACCAGGTTTAGTAGCCTATCTGGCCGATACCATTTCCTGCGGTGAAACATCATCCCTGCGCTCATGCTGCGGTAGTGGCTTATGAACTACCGTCGCCGCTAACTTATTGATCGGTTGCCAGTTGATTTCTACATCGCTTACCATCAGCGCCGAGCGGGAATGGCGGGTGAATATCTCATCTATTTCTTCTAGCGCAGTAGCAGGGAGCATGTACCTGCCCAGATCAGCCACAAGAGGATAATCCGTTATGATATACGGCTTAAGGCTTTCTTCATCCTCCATCCCTAACCGCGCCATTTGCATAATATTACGATGTTCTTTCACGCCGATTCCATGCCTGGCCAGAGTAGTTAAAACGCCAAGCGCATGAAAACTAAATTCCTGCTGAAAAACTTCCATAAGTAAATCCAGACAATTACGGAAATCCCCTTCCCGCGCTATTTGCGAAGCGTACATGGTTTTAGCTACCTTATCATGCAACCGCTTTTCCAGAATTCCTTTCGCCTCTTCCCTTTCTCCCTTATTGAAAAGCAACTGCGCCAGCATAGTCGGCGCAACTTCATCATCCGGGAACTTGCACAGGTTCTCACGTAGCTGCACAATCGCCTCTTCATTCCTGCCCACCTTGGCCAGTAACTGCGCCAGCATATTCGGCGCAACTTTATTATCCGGGAACTTTTCTATAGCGCTTTGCAGAATTTTAAAAGCCAGAGGGTGACGACCGCTATGAAAATAACTGAGCACCGCTTCGCAAAGAAATTTTGGATAAGGAATATCAGGATTGGCGACAAGGTACATATCCGCAATGAAGGCAGCTTTTGCAGCGCTGTCCTTACGCAGCATTTTCAAAACCTTATGTGGGATCTCCGCCATCTTTTTCCTAAAACGAGAAAGGTATACAGGAATTAACTATCGATGTAAAGAACTTTAACAACCCGGCTTATGCGGCGGATATGGCTGCAGCATGGGTAATTGCAGGCTTTGCTGCGGGAAGTTATCAAGGTAAGAGCGGCCTGAAGTAATGCCCGCTTCAAACGCGTTCATCAGCCTGTTGGTCGCAAGGTAATGGTTCAGCTCTTTCATGCAGAACTCGTTATAGCTGCGCTCGAAATTCCTGAAATACATGAACGCCACTTCCTCAATGAAGTCTTCCGTCCACAGGCGCATGTCATAGCCATGGTTGGTCACTTCGCGGAAAATCTCAAGGCGTATCTTATCCTGAAGCTCCGCGTCGCTCATGCCGTTATCCTTATCGACACAGAACCATGCCGGAAGGTTTGCTGGTAAATGGTTGAGATCTTTGTTCATACCGACCTCCCCTCATTACCAAGAGCAACTTCCGCTCTTGCCATTGAAGGCGGAACACTGCGTGAAGCGTCATTAGAGATATTCGGATTATGGAAACCGCCACGATGATGAATATCACCAACACAACTCATCAGGTTTCGTGCATCCTGAACTGATTTACCAGCCTGGAGTGCGTCCTGACCGACATCATTCATGTATCTTAAAGTTTCTTCGTTTCCCAGAGATAATGTCATCTTTCGCCCCTAAAGAAAAATGCAGGATTTGCCTTATCTTGTAATATACAATAAAACTGTGAAACTATTGTGAACCCAACGTTAAGGTTTTATGACAGAATGATAGAAAGCCTGCCAAATTTTATCCAAATACTTGAGGAAAACGGCCAGCTTGTGCGCATCAGCGAACTGGTTTCGACCAGCCTCGAAATGACCGAGATCGGCAGGCGCATGGTTGAAAAGAACGGCCCCGCAGTCATTATTGAAAAGCCTGTCCTGCCGGATGGCTCAATTTCTCCTATCCCCGTACTAATCAACCTGTTCGGAACGGTTGAGCGCATTGCCGCAGGTTTGAGCAGAAAACCGGGAGAACTCAAAGAGTTAGGTGAACTCCTCGCCTTCCTGAAACAACCGGAGCCACCTGCTGGCCTGCGTGGGGCATGGGAAATGCTGCCAATCGTCAAAAAAGCGATGAACATGCGCCCGAAACAGGTAAAAAAGGCGGAATGTCAGGAAATTGTGCTTACCGGGGATGATATTGACCTGAATAAACTCCCTATCCAGATCTGCTGGCCGAACGAGCCTGCGCCGCTCATCACATGGCCGCTGGTTGTCACCAAAGGTAATTCCGGCAGCAAAACCGATGATTATAACCTCGGCATTTACAGGATGCAGGTTCTTAATAAAAATCAGACACTTATGCGCTGGCTGAAACATCGTGGCGGAGCTGCCCACCACCGCCAATATAAGGAACCAATGCCCTGCGCAGCGGTTATCGGCGCTGACCCGGCGACCATTCTTGCCGCTGTTACGCCGGTGCCGGATACTCTAAGCGAATACCATTTCGCGGGGCTGCTGCGTGATGCGAAAACTGAACTGGTGAAATGCAAAACCATTGACCTTGAAGTCCCCGCCTCTGCTGAAATTGTGCTGGAAGGCCATGTCAGTTTTGATGATTACCGCGATGAAGGCCCCTATGGCGACCATACGGGCTATTATAACAGCGTTGAACAGTTTCCGGTTTTCACCATTTCCGCCATCACAATGAAGGAAAAGCCGATCTATCACAGCACCTACACTGGCCGACCGCCCGATGAATGCAGTGTGCTGGGTGAAGCATTGAATGAGCTTTTCGTGCCGCTGCTCAAGCAGCAATTCCCGGAAATTCAGGATTTCTGGTTGCCGCCGGAGGGATGCAGCTACCGTGTGGGTGTGATTTCCATTAAAAAAACCTATGCCGGGCAAGCCCGCCGCGTGATGATGGGAGTCTGGAGTTTCCTGCGCCAGTTCGTCTATACCAAGTTCCTCATCGTGGTGGATGATGATATCAATATCCGCAACTGGAAGGACGTTATCTGGGCGATTTCCACCCGTATGGACCCAGTGCGCGATACGCTGCTGGTTGAAAACACACCGATCGATTACCTCGATTTCGCCTCCCCGGTATCCGGCCTCGGCGGAAAAATGGGGCTGGATGCCACTAATAAAATTGATGGCGAAACCACCCGTGAATGGGGGAAACTTATTAAGATGGACGAAACGATAGAGAAAAAAATTGATGAATTACTTGTGAAATTAGGAGTTTAATCTCTAAAGTAGAAAATCTTTATATAAATAATTGATAAATATAGATTTTTCAACTTACTTGCACCTTTTTTACTTTTTTTCCACTGGCCGACTGTGTTATTATATCGCGCATGAAACTTCTTGATGAAATGGTAGAAGGAACAGCCGTGGAACTGTCAGAGGAGTTATCTTCCGGAAAGGTAGAGAATATATTTGAAGCTATTCTTAATTCGCCGGGATTAAGTGATAACCCTAAATTCAGGCATACGACCGAACGCACAATAAACCTGCTTGGCAAGCTTATTGAATATAACGCGCTGGACGGATATTATATCTGCATAAGACCAGACTCACGCAGCCCTTACCCTGCGGAAGGCGCAGAACTAGCTAAAATATTCACTTTCCTGACAGGCTATCTGGCCAGTTCAAATCTGTCCGGCTTCTCCAAAAATTTACCAGAAGATATAGAAGATTTCCAATACGCCGACATTTGCAAAGACCTGGCCCCCAAATTAAAATTCCTCCTTACCGAAAAACCGCAGAAATCAGGAATCACTGACGAGTACCAGGCAGAGTTGCGTGATGCTTTTTTAGCGCGGTTTAACAACGAACAGTCATTTGACCCTATAAGAAATATTATTGAGGAAAGACTGGCAGAAAAAAATGCCAATGCGCAGAAAAGCGGACATCAAAAAGCTTGGGGCGACATGAGCGAGAAAGAAAAATATACACAAGAACAAAAAGATAACATATTTCGCACCCAGAAATATCTCGAAATGATGTTGAAGCGGGTTAACAGCTTCAGTTCATTATGTGAACGTGCGGCTGCCTCCCGCATGTACATTTTTCCTTCGCATCATTACGTTGGTGAATATACGGCACGGCTTGGCGTACCACCCAGCCGGGAGTTAAAAACAAGGGTGTATGACTCGGTAGATGCAGACGGCAGGCAAATTCTTGTTTCTTTCAACCTGCCGGGCGACAGGAACCTTATGCCGATAGCCGAATTAAATCAGCTACTCCGTGAAAAATATAATGTGACAATCAGACATGAACTTAATGTTAATCGGCCAATTCGTAAAAAGAGCGAATATGTTATCCAACCTGCACACATTAACCCGCTAACACTTCACGCTTTTGCGCGCGATGAAAATATCAGATTGCTGGTGCTATATGATGAAACATTGTTTGAGAAAAGAACCGAACCAGTACACGAACGACTCTACTTCACCAATTGCGGCAGCCCGGTTACAACAGTTGCATTCCCCATGCCTGAGCTATTCGCTGCACAGCTGGAACTTTCAAAAAAAGAATCAGGGTTAATTACCGTTGAAAGAATGGATTTCTCCAGAACACGTGAAAAACCGCCTAAACCGCCATACAGTTTTGTCAGTAAAACAGATATCCGGAGAGCAGAACGAGGAAATGAGCCAGTGCATAGCCGCTAATCCCCCGCCATTGCGAGTTTCTCGGCTTCGTCGTTCTGGATAAGCCCGTCAATCATCTGCTGGAGAGGCTTTGCGCCTTCCATGAACCCGGTAATATCATTGGTGGACTGGTTGATGCGGTGGTCTGTCACGCGGCTCTGGGGGAAATTATAGGTGCGTATGCGCTCCGAACGGTCACCCGTTCCAACCTGCCCTTTGCGGTGCGCGGCATATTCATCAGCTTTGCGCTGGCGCTCCGCTTCATAAAGGCGTGAACGGAGGATTTTCAGCGCTTTAGCCTTATTTTTGAGCTGTGATTTTTCGTCCTGAATCGCCACCGCAACACCTGTCGGCAAGTGGGTGATGCGCACTGCGGAATCGGTTGTGTTAACCGACTGCCCGCCGGGGCCTGACGAACGGTAAACGTCAATACGAAGGTCATTTTCATTGATTTTGATATCAACTTCTTCGGCCTCAGGGAGAACGGCAACGGTTGCAGTTGATGTGTGAACACGACCTCCTGCCTCGGTTTTCGGCACGCGCTGCACGCGGTGGACGCCGGATTCAAATTTCAGTTTCGCGAACACGTTATTGCCGGTAATCGTGGCCGAAGCCTCTTTATATCCGCCAAGCCCGGTGTCGGTTATGCTCATTACTTCAAATTTCCAGCCCACCTGCTCGGCATAGCGGCCATACATACGGAACAGCTCGGCGGCGAAAAGCCCCGCCTCATCGCCACCCGCAGCAGGGCGAACCTCAAGGATTGCGTTCTTTTCATCGGCTTCGTCTTTGGGTAGCAGGGCAAGTTTCATCCTGCGTTCAACTTCCGGCAATTTGTCTTTCGCGGCCTGATATTCCTCCTCGGCGAATACTTTCATCTCCGGGTCTTTCATCATTTCTTCGGCAGCCGCAATATCGGCCTTGATGGCCTTGAACTCACGTATAACCGCTACCGCACCCTGCATGGAAGCGATCTCCTTATTTGCGGCGACGTATTCCTTAGGGTCGATTCCGGGCTGAAGAATCTTGTTATTCAGCTCATCGAACCTTTTAAGGATACCGTCTAATTTGGTTTCGATTGACATATTTCTCCTTCGTCATACCGTGTTCATCACGGCATCCGGTTAGCGAAGCAATCCGGTTAGTTGCCTCTTAAACCAGACCCCACAACAAATGCGGGGTGACGTGTTACTATAGATTTTTGCCCAATTCTTCAACTTTAATTTCTTTCTGCCCGCCGCTGACGAAATTTTTAAGCTGCACCACGCCTTTGGCTTTTTCCTCCTCACCGAGGATAACAACATGGGTGGCATTTTCCTTATTCGCGAATTTGAGCGCTTTGCCGATATTGAACTGATGAGCGATAACCACCCGCTTTCCGGCATCACGAAGGGTTTTGGCGATATCGAGCAAATCATTCTGATATTCTTCTGAATTGCCGATAACCACATATTTTTCCTCTTCTGTTGGTTCCAGCTTTGCCGCAAGAATCAACCGCTCCATACCCGCTGCCCAGCCGACCGCCGGGGTATCCGCTCCGCCCATCTGCTTCACCAGCCCATCATAACGGCCACCGGCCAGAATGGTATTTTGCGCGCCTAAGTCGCCGGAAACGAACTCGAACACAATATCGGTGTAATAATCCAGCCCGCGCACCAGCTTCTGGTTCTCAGTGAAAGCCACATTATGCTTTGCGAGTTTGTCTTTGATCTGAATGTAATATGTAAGCGAATCAGTGGTAAGATAATTGTTCATCTGCGGCGCGTTTTCGAGTATCTTGTGGTCGCCTTCATCCTTGGAATCAAGAATGCGCATTGGGTTTTTCACAAGGCGGGTTTTGGAATCCGCGCTCAAGTCGCCCTCAAATTTTTTTAAATATTCCACCAGCGCATCACGGTATTTCAGGCGCGAGTTCATATCACCCAAGCTGTTGATTTGCAGTTCCGCTTTAATGCCAAGCATTTTCAGGAAGCGGTCGGCCATCTCGATCATTTCAAAATCGATCAGGCTGGAACGCCCGCCGAACTGCTCGAAATTCACCTGATGGAACTGGCGTTGACGTCCCTTTTGCGGACGCTCATAGCGGAAAACCGGCCCGGTAGAGAATAGTTTCAAAGGTAAATGCTGCTGTAAACCGTTGCTGATGAAGCTGCGCACCAAACCCGCCGTGAACTCCGGGCGTAAGGTGATTTTCTCGCCCCCCCTGTCCTCAAAAGTATACATTTCCTTGGAAACAACGTCGGAAGTTTCGCCCATTCCGCGTGCGAAAACCTCGGTGAATTCAAAAATCGGTGTTTGTGTCTCGCGGAAGCCGTATAACCCGGCAATTTCGCGCGCAAGGCTCTGCACCTGCCAGAATTTCTCGAATTCCTCCGGCAAAAGGTCATGCGTTCCGCGGACTGGTTGCAGCTTGCTCATAATTAAGTGGCGAGAGTTTAGAGTTTAGCGTTTAGTATGCAATTATTAATTTCAGAATATACTTGCTATTTCAATCAACTTCGTATAGAAAACCGCCCTCACGCGAACCGGCCCATGGTATTGCCGCTAGCTGGTCCAGAGGCTAAACTCCGGATTCTAAACTCTAACTACTGGAAAAAATATGCCTAAACTAAAAACCAAAAAAGCCGCTGCAAAGCGCTTCTCCTTCACTGCTACCGGCAAAGTTAAAGCCACGCAAGCAAACAAAAAACACAGAATGCGTAACCGTTCAAAGGAAACCCTGCGCCGCCAGCGTGGAACCACCATCCTTTCCGAAGCGGAAACTAAACGCGTTATCAAGATGCTGCCAAACGGCTAAGCCATACATTTAAAGGAGATATATCATGACACATGCAACAAGAGCGGTTCGCGCTAAAGCCCGCCACAAAAAAGTTCTTAAAAAAGCAAAAGGCTATTATGGCCGCGCCAAGAATTGCTACCGCGTAGCGATTGAGAAGGTCGAAAAAGGTATGCAATATTCATACCGCGACCGCAAACGCCGCAAACGTGATTTCCGCAAGCTTTGGATCCAGCGCATCAACGCCGCAGTGCGTGAGAACGGGCTGGTTTACTCACAGTTCATTGATGGCCTGAACAAAGCCGGCATCACGCTTGACCGCAAAGTCCTTAGCGACATTGCAATCACAGAGCCTGCCGCATTCAAGGCGATCTGCGAACAGGCAAAAGCTGCGCTTGCCAAAAAAGCTGCATAGTTTATGAGTCAATAGTCGCTAGTCACTGGCTGCTAGCTAGCGACTAGAGACCAGGGACTAGAAATGAGCGCACTTGCAAATATAAAAACCGAAGCGAATAACGAGATCAGCAAAGCTGGTAATCTGCGCGTGCTTGATGATCTGCGCGTGAAATATCTTGGCAAGAAAGGTTTGCTCACCGCCGAAATGTCCAAAATAGGCTTGCTCCCGCCGGAAGAAAAAAAAGCCTTTGGCGCAGAGGTGAATGAGGTGAAGCAGGCGCTTGAATCTGTTATCGAGTCAAAGAAAGCCGAACTGGAAATTGCCGAAATCAATGCAAAACTGGTGAATGAGAAGGTGGACGTCACCCTTCCCGTACGCCCGGAGCGCAAAGGCTCTATCCACCCGATATCACAGGTTCAGAGTGAGATCGCGGAAATTCTGGGCAGCCTTGGATTTGAATTCAAGGATGGCCCGAATATCGAGGATGATTACCACAACTTCACTGCGCTGAACATCCCGGAAAGCCACCCTGCCCGCCAGATGCATGATACGTTTTATCTGCCGCCGGCCACCCCCCTTTCATCCCCCCTAATAGGGGGGAAAGAGGGGGGTGCAGGCGTACTCCGCGTCCTGCGTACGCATACTTCGCCGGTGCAGATCCGCACTATGGAAAACGGTAAACCTCCATTCCGTATTTTCTCGATGGGGCGCACCTACCGTTCCGATTCCGACATGACGCACACCCCGATGTTCCATCAGGTTGAGGCGCTTTATATCGATAAGAACGTGAATTTCGGCCATTTGAAATGGACTCTCAACGAATTCATCACCCAGTTCTTCGGCGAGCGCAAGATGCGCCTGCGCCCTTCTTACTTCCCGTTCACCGAACCTTCCGCGGAGGTTGATATTGAGTGGGAGAATAGCAAGTGGCTGGAAATCATGGGCGCGGGAATGGTTCACCCTAACGTGCTTAAAAACGTGGGAATCGACCCGGAAGAATATTCAGGTTTTGCATTCGGCGCAGGCATCGAACGCATGGCAATGTTGAAATATAACATCCCTGACTTACGCCAGTTTTTCGAAAGTGACGTGCGTTGGCTAGAACATTATGGGTTTTAATTATGTCAGAAGAGTTTGAAGAAATTGCGAATGAATTAAATGCCAGTGAACCTGTTACATTTACAGCGGTTCTTAAAGAGTACAAAATTGCGGGTACGCATTTAATATTAAAATTTGCCGATAGTGATGGCGAGACCGCAGGATTACAAGTCAGGCTTCAAGATTTTATTAAATTTGATTTGATGGAGCTTGATAAATTTAAAGACCAGCTTAGCACTGAATGGGACTTTGCTAATGATGAAACGCATTATACTTTAAATATTAAAAGTTTTTACATTGGTAAAATAGAAATTCACTGTAAAAAAATCTCCGCTTTAGAGTTTTAATTATGAAATTCACACTCTCATGGCTTAAGGAACATCTTGAAACCTCGGCAAAGGCTGAGGAAATCGCTGACAAGCTCACTTCGCTTGGCCTTGAGGTTGAGGATTACACCGACCTTGGCAAGAAATATGAGCCGTTCCTGGTGGCTGAAATCGTTGAGGCAGAGAAACACCCTAATGCAGATAAACTTCGCGTTTGCAAAGTGAATAACGGCACTGAAACAATGCAAATCGTCTGCGGCGCACCGAACGCACGTGCGGGGATTAAAGTTATTCTTGCCCCGGTTGGCGCACTCATCCCGAATGGCGGTTTCCAGATCAAAAAATCCAAAATCCGTGATGTGGAATCAAATGGAATGTTATGCTCTGCTGAAGAACTTGAACTTGGCACTGATTCGGCAGGTATTGTTGAACTCGCTACTGACGCTCCGGTGGGCAGCAAATATGCCGAATATGCAAAACTGAATGATACCCTTTTTGAAATTGCCGTCACCCCCAACCGCGCTGACTGCCTTGGCGTTCGCGGCATTGCCCGTGACCTTGCAACAAGCGGATTAGGCACTTTGAAAGAACTGAAATTAGAAAATCGTGATTCGGAGTTTGAGTCACCAATTAAAGTGAATTCCGAAAGCTATTATATCGGCTGCTGTATCAAAAACGTTAAGAATGGCGCTGCGCCGGAAGCTCTTGCCGCTAAACTAAAAGCTATTGGGCAGGAACCTATTTCCGCGCTGGTGGACATCACGAATTATTCAACAATTGACCTTGCGCGTCCGCTCCACGTGTTTGATGCAGACAAGCTAAAAGGCAATCTCACCGTACGTTATGCCAAGAAAGGCGAAAAAATAAATGCGCTCAACAACAAGACTTATGAGCTTGATGGCGAGTTGGTAATTGCCGATGATAGTGGCGTAGTTGCATTGGCGGGTGTAATTGGCGGAATTGAAACCTCGGTTGATGAAAACACAAAAAATGTGTTTCTCGAAGTTGGATATTTTGACCCGCTTGAAGTAGCCAAAACCGGACGCAAACACCAGATTGATTCTGACGCGCGCCATCGTTTTGAAAGGTTCATCGACCCGGATTTCATGGAAACCGGCACTCATAACGCAATTGCATTAATCACAAAAATCTGCGGCGGGGAAGCAAGCAAGCTGGTTATCGCCGGTAAAAAACCGCAGGCTTCACGCGAAATTAAATTCGATTTCGAGACGATAAAACTCTTTGCCGGAGTAGAAGTTACAAAAGCAGAAGCCGAGAAAATCCTGACGAACCTTGGGTTTCAAGTGAGTGGTGATAAGGTCACGACACCGTCATGGAGAACCGATGTTGAAGGCCCGGCCGACCTTGCAGAAGAAATTCTGCGCGTTTTCGGCTATGACAACGCAGCGCTGCAACCACTTCCTTATTCAGGGCGAAAAACCCTGCCGGGCTTTGCACAGAACCGCAATATTGCACGTGACGTTTTAAGCGCCCGCGGATTTGCCGAAACCGTGAATTACTCATTCATTGAGCCAAAAACTGCAAATATCTTTGGTAATACAGTGCAGCTTATCAACCCAATCTCCGCTGATTTGTCTGAGATGCGCCCTTCTATCCTGCCGGGATTGATTAAAGCCGCCGTAAATAATGCTAACCGTGGTGCAGCTTCCCTTGCCCTGTTTGAAACCGGCCCTGTATTTGAGGTGGCTACAGAAAAGTCGGCCATCGGCGGCATCCGCACCGGCTCTGACACCCCGAAAAACGTTTATGGCAAAGGCCGTAATGTCGATGTTTTTGACGCAAAAGCCGATGCTCTGGCCATTCTTGAATCGCTTGGCGTGAAAGACCCGCAGATAAAAATTGAAGCACCTTCTTATATGCATCCGGGCAGAAGCGGAACTTTCGCGCTTGGTAAAAATATACTTGGTTACTTTGGTGAACTACACCCTTCCATCTTGAAACGGCTTGATGTCGATTTTCCGGTTGCCGGGTTTGAGATATTCCTCGATAACCTTCCGGAAAGCCGAAAGAAATACAAGAAATTTGAAGCCTCTGACCTGCAGGCAGTTAACCGTGATTTCGCCTTCCTTCTAGGCAACGATGTCCGTGCCGACGACCTTGCCTCCAATATTAAAAAGGCCGACCCACTCATCACAGAAGTACATATTTTTGACGTGTATTCCGGCGATAAGATAGAAGCAGGAAAAAAATCAATAGCGCTTTCGGTCAATATCCAGCCAAAGGATAAAACCCTCACAGATTCCGGAATTGAGGCCATCTCCAAAAAGATAGTTGATTCAGTAGCCGCCAAATTCGGGGCTGTGCTTCGTCAGTAATTACATGAATCATATTCTCAATTTGAGAAAATTATGTTTTCTCAATGGTTAACAATTAATGAAAATTATTTAGATTTTTATCTTTATTTTGGGGCTAATTTGTGCTATAATCTTCGCCTAATCAAGGAAATCTGCGGGTTTCGCAGGTTCTTCAGTGTAATTTTATCAACAGGACATAATCATGGCAAAGACAGCTGTTAAAGTAGCAGATAAGAAGTCTCAATCTAAAAAATTGGTTCAAGCTAAAATTATAAATAAAAAAGTTCAGGTTGTGGCACCGAAAACAACAATCAAGAAAGCGGGCACCGCCAAGCTTAATACAGCTAAGGCACAACCGAAAGCAACCGTGACTAAACTTAAACCAAAAACCGAGGCTGCAAGCCTATATGATTTTAAAGTGGGCGATTACCTCGTTTACCCTACTCACGGAGTGGGCAAGGTGACAGATATTGAAACTTCAGAAATTGCAGGCATTAAAGTAACCCTTTATGTCCTTAACTTTGAACGTGAAAAGATGATTTTGCGTGTTCCGGTAACGCGCGCGCAGGCTGTTGGCCTTCGTAAGCTTTCAAATCAGGACCAAATCGGCAAAGCAGTTGTTATCCTGAAAGGCAAACCTAAATCAGCGCGTGGTATGTGGAGCCGCCGGGCAACTGAATATGGCCAGAAAATCAATTCCGGCAACATTCAATCAATCGCCGAAGTTGTCCGCGACCTGCACAAAAACGTTGAAGATCCAGACCGTTCATACTCTGAAAGGGTTATTTATGAATCTGCCTTCGGACGTCTGGCAGGTGAATTTGCTGCGGTTAATAAATTTGATACCAAACAAGCAGAAGATATGCTGCTAAAGGCATTGAATAAAAAAGCAGCATAAATCTTTTTACATGCAAAAGATGTGAATATGTGCTAATATTGCTATAATATCCGCATAACAAGCATAAAGCCCTGTACTATTTCGTACGGGGCTTTTTATTATATTACATTTTTGTTAAGCCATGGCTCATTCTCAGTGAAATGGCAGAAAACCTTATTCGCTTGTACAAGTTCAAAAAAAGATTTTAGATAGTTTTAACGCTTTTTTAGCTAAAATTGGCTAGTTTTGTCACGAAAGGTTCAAAATATACTTCTTGATAGCATTTGCCGTAAAATGTAGAATGTAATCATGAACTTCAGAAAATGAAGTACAGAATTTTGAACAAACTGCGAAACATAAAACAAAGGACTAGTAACTATGAAAACTATTAAAAATTTCATCAAAAATGAAGATGGTGCAACCGCAATCGAATATGGTTTGATTGCATCACTTATTTCTATTGCTATTATTGCGGGCGCGGGTATGCTTGGTAAGAATCTTAACAATACATTCAGCAGCCTCGGAAGCAAAATGTCAACGGTAGCATCTTAAGTTGTACAAAGTCAAAAAGCCGGGTATTTCGCCCGGCTTTTTTTATGCCTGCTAATAGCACTGTTTCTCTTTCAAAATGAGAAAACCGGAGCTATAACCATATGTATGGTTTATTCCCATGATGCTTTTCTTTCTGGCAGCTTTATTTACTACGCAGCCACTGTCCTGTTTTGTACAGGCTTGTATGTTATAATCACATCAAACAACCTTATTAAGAAGCTTTTCGGCCTTTCCATGCTTCAGAGTTCCGTCATGATAATTTTCATTGCTGCCGGAAATGTAAAAAATGCCGCTCCCCCCATCCTGAACGGAACCATCCCCACTGAAGCTTACTCCAACCCGTTGCCGCAAGTGTTAATTCTAACCGCTATTGTGGTAAGCCTTGCTTGCCTTGCAGTTGGTTTAGCACTTGCGGTTCGAATAAAGCGTGAATTCGGAAAAGCCGAGGAGGATGCACTCAATGAGTGAAACCTTAATCAGGCAACTTCCCGTACTCGTTATAGCAATGCCAATAATATTTGCTCCATTACTGGCACTTCTGCCCAGTAAAGGAATATGGAAAAATATATGCTGGCTGATAACTTATTTTGTTATTGGCTTTATGGCACTGGGCAGCCTTGTTTTGTTATTTCAGTCAATTAATAACAATGCCGTTATATATAATATGGGTAGCTGGCCGCCATCCATTGGTATTGAATACAAAATCACCAGATTTAGTGCATTCATGATGTTAATGGTCAGCGCGATAAGCTTTACCATGCTATCATATGCTTCTGTTAATATCAGGCATGAGATTCCCCGCCAGCGCATCGCCTTATTTTATGCCTGCCTTCTCCTATGCCTTTCCGGACTTATGGGGATGGCGGCCAGCAGTGATATCTTTAACATATTTGTTTTTCTTGAGATTTCTTCCATAACCACATATGCGCTTATATCACTGGGAAAGAACAAACGTGCGCTCACAGCCGCATTTAATTACCTCGTGATCGGCACTATAGGCGGGACATTATTCCTTCTGGGAATAGGGCTTGTTTATGCCCAGACCGGCAGCCTCAATATTTCTTATATATCAGGCATAATCGAACATCAGGGTTTTACAAAGCTCAGTTCGGCAGGGTTCATATTTATGTTCGCCGGACTTGCTATCAAATCAGCAATTTTTCCATTTTCTTCATGGTTACCGCGTGCATATAGCTTTGCTCCCACCATAATTTCCGCGCTTTTTGCCGCGGTTTCCACCAAAATCACATTATTTGTGCTGATAAAAATCATATATGAATTATTTGGCAGCGAATTTATTTTCAGCACGCTGGAATTTGGTTTGCCCCTATCAGTAATAGCGGTGCTGGCAATTATTTACGGGTCAATTGCGGCATGCTTTCAAAATGATTTACGCAGAATACTTGCCTTCTCATCAATAGCCAATATCGGCTATATGGTGCTGGGCATAGCCCTTGTAAGCGAAGAAGGGCTGACTTCCACAATGACAGCCTTTCTCAGCCATGCACTTGCCACCGGCGGAATGTTCATATTCATCGGCATTGTAATAACATATTACGGAGCCGGAAAGCTGGAAAACCTTGCAGGAATGGGGGGAAACCGCCCTCTCCTTTCAGCTTCATTCGTGATTCTGGCACTGAGCCTTTTCGGGATGCCGCTAACCGTTGGGTTTTTCAGCAAATGGTTGCTTATCAGTGCCCTAATAGAAAATGGCACAACTATGGCCATTATCTCCCTGGCGGGTGTCATAGCAGGAGCAATCTGCGCAATTATCTATCTGTTTAAAATGATTGAAGTGATATATTTTCATGAACCCACCAGCGAAAAACCCGCTATTCCTGTCGACGGGTTCTGCGTATTTTTCTTCGCATTGTTGAGTATATATTTCGGTATCAGGGCTACTCCCATGCTTAACTTCTTTAATACAATCGCATCGGGGCTATTATGATTGAATCCTCAATACTGCTTGTTATCGCCCTGTTCCTGCCGTTGGTCAACGCCTCTTTAGCAAATCTTTTTGGCAGTTACAAAAACTTACGCGATATTATCGGGATAATCACGGGAACTATACTTTGCATAGTGGTATATATCCTTGCGCGCAGATATTATCTTGGTGAAAGCATTGATATAAAACTTTTTAAATTGCTGCCAAATATCAATATCGCGTTCAGAATTGAAGCACTGGGTATAATTTATGCTTCAGTCGCTTCCCTGCTATGGGTAGTAACGGTAATTTATTCAACCGGTTATTTAAGGAAATTGAATGACCAGAAGCAAACCCGTTTCTTCATATGGCTCAGTCTTTCGATTTTTGCAGCGCTGGGCATTGCTTTTTCAGCAAACTTGCTAACCATGTTCATATTATATGAAGCCCTGACTTTGCTCACACTCCCCCTGGTGGCCCACAAAGCAGATTTTAAAGCAGTCAGCGCCGGCAGGAAATACCTGATATATTTGGTTGGAACTTCCGTAGCGTTATTCCTGCCTGCCATAATAATGGTTTTCCAGCTTTCCGGCAGTACGGATTTCACTGATGGTGGTATCCTTCCCCCAGGCACAAGCGCGATAACACAAATATTATTATTGCTTGCTTTCCTATATGGAATAGGAAAATCCGCGGTCATGCCACTGCATCGCTGGCTTCCCGCAGCCATGGTTGCACCAACTCCCGTCAGCGCATTGCTGCATGCCGTAGCCGTAGTAAATGCTGGCATTTTCTGCTTTATCAAAATTGTCATTTATATATTTGGTAACGAACATCTGGACTTCGGCACCACGCAATATGTCGCCTATATAGCATCGTTCACTATCATTACCGCTTCACTCATCGCATTAAGGCAAACAAATATTAAAGCCATACTTGCCTATTCCACAATCGCCCAGCTTTCATATGCCATACTTGCCGTTTCAATAACCAGCCCGCTGGCACTTAATGCAGCAGCATTACAGATTGCCGCCCATGCTTCCGCCAAAATTACACTGTTCTTCGTAGTTGGCGTGCTAATTATCTTTGCCGGAATCCATAAAGTAAGTGAAGTTAACGGAATTGGCCGCAAAATGCCTTTCATGATGATATGCTTCTTCCTGTGTTCGCTATCAGTCGCGGGAGTGCCCTATTCCGCAGGGAATGAGGTGAAGGAAATGATGCTGGCCGGAGCTAAAGCAGCAGGAGTAAACTGGGTGTTTTATGTTGTTTATGCAAGCATGATATTGAACCTGCTTTATTTCCTGCCCATAACAATCAGGGCTTTTTTCATGAAACCTGCAACCAGTCTGTCTGCCGGTTTTTCATGGACAACCAGCCTTGCAGTTTTTATTACTACAGCATTAACCCTTGGTTTCAGCTATTACAGCGGTATAATACTTGAATTCACGAAAAGGTTATAGAATGAAGAAGATATATAAATATCTTGGGGAAGATTTATTCGGGGAACATGGCTCCCTGACCCGTGACCGTTCGCTTTCAGGACAAGTCCTGCTTATCTGTTCAGCTATGGTTCTGCTTCTTATTTATTCCATGTATCAAACATAACTTTAGGCACAGGTGAAACTACCTTAAAAATTCGTCACCTTGCCTTTATAAAGGCAATTTACATAACAATTAGAAATTGTATTATTTGCCTGTACTTTATTCATAGTGGATATAGCAGCGAATTTCTGTAAAAAAGTAGAATGAGGAAAGCAGTGATCGAACCAATAAACAAGCCGGATTTTCCAACTCCTTTATACAGGCTCGCGCTTAAAAAGATTAAAAGGAATGTTATCAGGATCCGGCAATCTTTTGCGCAGAGAAAAGCATATATGCTCTATTATTCTGCACCCGAAAGAAAACATATAGAACTATACCGCAATGAATTAATTAGATTCGCCAATAGCTATCCCGTTAATAAAATCAAACTAGGTAGCGATCTGGTGTGGCCAACCATAAGGTTTGCGCTATGGCGTGCCTTAAGAGCAACCTGGGAAGGAAAAAAGAATGTTACGGTTAATCCACTGCGAATGCAATTAAGCAAACAATGGATGTCAGAATTTAAGAATAAATATGGCGCACTTGAAATCCACGAAATTGAAAAAAAACAGAGCCTGGATTTTCTTTTTTTTGTCAATCAGCGTGGTGTGGAGCAAACTACACTGAACGGCAAAATCTATAACAGAATTACCGACCCGGTTTTTGAGCAAGCCTCCAAGATTGGAAAGGCGATGAAGGTTGAAATCCTGAAAAGTTCTGGCTTCGTTAATACTACACGTCACCACAAACCTTTGTTCATCATCCCACCCCTTAAACGCACAGTCGGTTATGTGAACGAGTTGTCCTCCCCGGTAAGCTTGTGTAATGATATCCGTTACCACATTCCAAGTATTAATTTTGAGAATAAGGATCTGAATAATTGCATCGAATGGCATTATCATTCCCGCGATATTTATAAATCCATACTTGAAAAATTGCGCCCCAAGGTTGTGTTCTTCATCGGCTTTGAGTTCCATCTCCCTTTATGCGCGGCCGCACATCAATTACGTATTAAGACAGTTGACCTGCAACACGGCAATCAAACCGGATGGGGCCCATTGTATAAGTGGTGGGACGAAATGCCTCCAACTGGGTATAATTGCCTGCCTGATTATTTCTGGGTCTGGGGGAAAAGGGACTACCAGCATATAAAAGAAAACATACGAGGTAAAAAACATCGGCCAATAATTGGGGGATATCCCTGGATTGAAAGACAAAAGGATTTTGGCAACCCCTTAAGCATAAACTTGCAGAGGAAATTAAAGGATTATCAAAAAGTAATTCTGGTGAGCTTACAGCATCAGGAACATTTCCCACAGATTTTACAAAAAATTATCAGCCAAAGCCCGGAAGACTATTTATGGCTGCTACGAAAACACCCAAAAGGCCTGCCAATACGCAAGAAGGGTCCACTAAACAGGAAAAACGTACTTATATCGCAGGAAATTGACAATGCCCTGCTAAGCTACCTCCTTCCAGAAATAGATGTCCATCTGACCGCTGGGTCAACCGTCGTGCTTGAAGCTGACTATTTTGGCGTCCCCAGCATCGTATGGGACAGCACAGGAGTGGAAAATTACGCCGAACTTATCGAGGAAGGCAAGGTTTTCAGTCTTGAGCATGCAGAAGAATTCCCGCAAATTATGGAGCAACTGGAAAACTGGGACAGGGAGCCTAAAATCAGCTGTATCTCACAAATTAACACAAAAGAAGTTTTAACAAAACTTCTTGGTAAACCAAAAAAGAAAAAGAAAAAATGAAATTGGTAGGAAAAAGAAAGGCGGATCTGCTTGTATATGGCAACTGTTCAAATGCGGGTGATGTTTTAATTTATCAGACATTCAAAAAACTGTTTGAGAAAGAGCTGGCAACAATCCACCAGCATATAAGGCAAGATAAACTAAACTGTAAAAGCAGGAATGTCATTCTTGGCCCCGGAGGTATTTTATCCGGCTCATATAAACCCGATACTACTCCCGATGAACTGGTTGTAAAACACCTCACGGTTAGCAAGATCCAGAGCTGGAAAGAATCAGGAAAAAATTTATTCTGTTTTGGAAGCGGAACCAATACCCCATTCAATGCCAACAAGCATTCAAAACCTTTCTCCAGAAACAGTGAAAAAATAATTGCCGAACTTGCTTCCGCGACAAAGAAAATTTATCTTCGCGGTTCGCGGGATATATTAAGGCTTGCGGCGTTCTGCCACAGCGATGACGTGCATAAATTCGCATTCCAGCCCTGCCCTTCCGTTTTTCTTGACCGCCTGTTTGATATAAAGCCATCTTATGAAGATAAGATTGCGGTAAATTTCCCCCTTGCGCAAACCGTGACTGAAAACAACTATAAGAACCATCCCCTTATCAGGTTCAAGGAATATGCTAACTCCCTGGGGCTAAAAGTATATTTTCTTGATAACCACCCAATGGATACCAATAAATATGTGATTGATATGTTTGACGGTACAACCCATGATGAAAATGGCCTCAATATAATCACATCTGATGAGTTCTCCACAGACCAGAAATACAATAAATTGTTCCACGATATTTGGGAGAATTTCTCCAACCTGCCCGGCAGGTATAATGGCTACAGATTTGCCTTCGGCGCAAGGCTGCACTCATTCCTGCCGTTTATGGCTTACAATACGCCAACCCTGTTCCTTTCAGCAAATGATATAAGGCAACCGATGCCGATCGAGTATTTTAACCACCCTGTTTTCGGCGCGCCTGTTTGCTGGACCGGGAGCGTTAACCTTGACAGGCTGGTGGATGGAATGATTGAAAGACTTGATTATTTCATCAAGCATGAGGATAAACTCAGGAAACATATACATGAAGAACGTGACCGTTTATGGCAAATTACCAAAAAGAACAAAAAGGAAATGCTTTCAGGTATTAAATAATGGAATCATCCGCACAGAAATCCAGTAATGATATTTTCATAAGTCTTGAGCGCAACCTTGCAGCAAAATCAGTATATAAATCTGATAAACCTACCCCAGAAATTAAAATCAATATCAGTGATACCAACAGCAAAAAGTTAGTAGTTATACTGGGTTTCAGCAAATATATGTTTAAGGGTTATAAGGATAATAACCTGCAGTTTATCGGCGACTGGTATTTAGATAATATCTATGAAAATATCATGTTTCTTGCCGAATATATTATTCAACACGACATCGAACAAATTGATTTTATCGGCACCAGCAAATCCTGCATGGGAGCATTTATCTTTTCTCATGAGCTTGCCCCCGTGTTCCCCGACGTAGATTTTCGTGTATTCGCTTTCTCTGCATACACCACCTTAGATAAGAGTTTCTACGAAGCAAATTCCATTACCTACTTACCCAAATCCCTGTTCCAGATTTGGGATAACCCATCTCATAAAGAGATGATCAATACATACGGTGAAATTAATAAACTTATTAATAACAGGAATATCCTCACATATCTGCTGTATCCAGAGCAAAGCCGTGGTGGCGAAAGCATTCTGGCTAATCTTCTTACTGACAAACCCAATGTTACTTTGATCCCGGTTACAGCAAGGACCCACAGCATTATTTTTCCATTCTGGAGTAAATTATCCCCTTCGATGGAAATTGAAGTGTTTGAAGGTGTAGTAAAACAATTGCCAAAAGACGTTTATAAATATTTTTCTGCTATGCAATCCTGTCAGGATTATAACTTCCACATTTACAGCCTTATTAATGATACTAAAAACTTTATAAAACAAATTGAGCTGTTTAATGAACGTTATAGACCTGACTAAAAATCTCCCGGTGTTCAGTGCGATAACAAAATCCTCTCACAACCGCGGAAATCATCAAACGTATCTATATCAACCGAGTCGCGGGAACTCATAACAAACGGCACAGCGCCCTGAATATAAAACCCTTTTACCGCCAGTAATTGCGAAGTCCTTATAATGTATATGGCCCCGTTCTGGCGGTATACTACCGGAAGATTCTGCCTTGGCCGCGCAAGGTACTCCTCACCAAACAAGGGCTCAAGCTTCTTTTCCTTGCTAAGAACAAAGCTTTTATATGGGTGGTGCTCTTCCTCACACACGCTGATAAGGCAATCTGCCTTGCTTTCCTCATATAAATTAATTGCCGCCGAAACATGTTCTGCGTTCCTTAACGGCGAGGTTGGCTGAAGAAGAACAATATTCTCCGGGGTTATTCCCTGCTCCCGCAACTGCTCCAAAACATGCTCCACAGCGTCAAAACTGCTGGCAGAATCACTGGCAAACTCTGCCGGCCTTTTTATAACTTTCGCCCCGTAATCAACAGAAACCTGAAGTATCCTGTCGTCATCACTTGAAACATATACGCCATTAACCCTATTACATAACCTTGCCGCTTCGATAGAATACGCAATCAACGGACGTCCTGCAAGCTCAAGAATATTCTTGCCGGGCAATCCTTTTGATCCGCCTCGCGCCGTTATTATCGCAAGATATTTCATTTTTTTCTTCTTTGGTTCAGGGAAACCACAACATCGTCAAATATGACATCGCAGAATTCCTTCTGTATAGACATCTGCCACACTGAAGGGTTCTTGATTGCATTCAGGAATTCCCCGGCGCTGTTGCCATTACCAAAATACATATCTGGTATGGCTCTATGTTGAGTGTTAATTTTTCTTATCGCCTTGAGGATTGAATCTGTCGAATACGGGCAGTTTATAATGCTTTCCGCAAAATAACGGTTGTTCTGCCTTGTCCCGATATTAATGCTTTGAAGCCCATAAAATGGAGCCTCCCTCACACCGGCGCTTGAATTGCCAATCATGAATTCCGCATTCTTGATCAGGGTAAGGAAATTTTCAAACCTGATAGAAGGAAACACCGCAAAATTACTATGCCCTTTCAATCTGTCATAAGCTTTCAATATGTAGCTGGTTCCCTCATCATTATTCGGATATATTACCACATATTTCTTGCCGCTCTTGATAAGCGCATCCACAAAATTATGAGCATTTTCCTCCATTGATTCCAGCTCAGTGGTTACAGGATGGAACATGGCAATTGCATAATTCTCAAACCCGATATCATAATGCTTCTTGACTTCATCAATACCTGGCAAATCCGCCGAAAGCATAATATCAATATCAGGAGAACCGATTATAAAAATCCGCGTACTTAGTTCGCCCATTTGCAGGAGCCTTTTTTCGGCTTCTTCATTAGCTACAAAGTGCAGATGCGCAAGTTTCGATACTGAATGCCTTATAAGTTCATCCACAGTACCCGACCGTTCCCCGCCTTCAATATGCCCTACAATAATATTCTGCATTACGCCGACAATCGCACCAGCCAATGCTTCAACCCTATCGCCGTGAACAACTATCATATCGGGGCGTTCTTCATGGACATAACGCGACAACCCGGAAATAGTGTTGGCCAATATCATTTCCATTGGCTCCCCGATGAATTGGTTTATATGACGGTGGACATTTTTAAAACCCGCCTTATCTACCTCTTCCGCAGTCTGCCCGTAAAGTTTCAGGTTATGCATGCCTGTTACGAAAATTCTGTAGTCGAAATTTCCGTCATTTTCCACAGCTTTAATTAGCGACTTTATTTTTCCAAAATCCGCCCTTGTTCCCGTCAGAAATAATATCCGCTTTTTCTTTCTACCCATAACTCCCAGCCTAAGAAACGTCACTTAATTTAATCTGCTCGTCATTGGCAATATCACGCACAGCCGTCCTGCCCAGCAATTCATTGAACTTCTCAGCCAATATTTCGCCCGTACCGGGACGCTTTACCCATAAGTTATCATTCGTGAATTTTTCGCCTTTTTTAATATCCCTTATGGAAACAACGGTAGCATAGGCAAAATCTATTGTGACCTGTTCTTCAGGTAATATCTCCTTGGTGCCGCCGAGACATTGCCAGATCGCCCTTGCCCCTTCAATTAACTCCTTACATGCCTTCTCATCCATTGAAACCGGGATATCCGGCCCCGGCCTCTGCATGTGGTCAGTATAGTGCCTTTCAAGCATTGACGCGCCAAGAGCTACCGCACCAAGGCAAGGATAATTGCTGAGTGAATGGTCTGATAATCCGACAGGAGCTTCCGGAAAAGCTTCGGCCAGTTGCTGCATGGCGCCAAGCCTGATCTTATCATAAGGCGTCGGGTATATGCTTGTGCAATGCATAAGCGCAAAAGGAGTTTTGTATTTGCGGAAGATTGCTACGGCTTTTTGCACATTCCCCATGCTGTTCATGCCGGTGCTTAGAATCACAGGTTTGCCAAAAGCGGCAATATGCTCAAGAAGTGGATAGTTGTTACATTCGCCAGAGCCAATTTTATATGCCGGAACCTCCATTCCACGCAGGCGGTCAGCAGCAGCCCTGGAAAATGGGGTACTGAAAAATATCATTCCCTGTGATTCCACATAACACTGAAGCTCACGCTCCTGTTCCTCATTGAGGGCGCATCTTGCCATAATTTCATAAATGGAGACATCGGCATTGCCGGGAATAACTTTTTTTGCGGCACTACTCATCTCGTCTTCAATGATATGGGTCTGATGCTTGATTATTTCACATCCTGCGCGTTTGGCCGAATCAACCATCTGCTTTGCGGTTTCAAGGCTTCCCTCGTGGTTAATCCCTATCTCGGCGATAACCAGCGGCAGATGCTCAGGACCAATTTTCCTGCCTGCAATTTCAATCTCTCTCTTCATATGTAACCCAGTGCCAGTTGATTAATGTGGTTTTATACAGAATCTCAACGTTTTAGCCAACTCATTTCATCAGGAAATAGCAAATGTTGCTTCCTGATAATACCGTCCGACGATGATAAAAATAATGCTAGTTACAGAAAATTAGGCCGGTCTTGATCAGCATCACCCCTAAAAAGCAGGAATGGCCGTGTTTCTTCACTATCCAGAAGCTTAAAAGCATAACCCACTTTAACATTTTCCTGCACGAAAGGTTCAAAATAATTCGGGATAATTACCTCGCCGGAACCATGGTCCAACTCTGACCAGCATTCCCCAATTTCAGCCTTAACGCCTTCACCAGCCACCATTAAATCCACATATTCTGCATCATTTACAACCACCAGTTCCTGTAGATGACCAGCCGCTTTGGCAAGCAGTTCAATATTGCCGATACAGTCAATCACCCTAAGAACCGTGGCTCCATTCACTTCAATTTCCCTTATAATCATGACTAATTTCTGCCCTGCCGATTCCGCCAGATACGCTGAGTAGTTATAAAATGGATGATTAATATACCTATTAATAATGAATTCTCTTGTTTTTGCGGGAATATGTCCTGATTCAATTTCAACATCCGGTATTTTACCCGTAATTTCTCTTAGAGTTATCCCGTCTTGCAGCTTGAGAATTTTCTTTTCAGGCAAAACAGCTATCCTGAACTTATCCAGATCAGGATTTGCAATATAATAATGGTTCATAAACCCGGTTTTGTATTTCAATAACCGATATATTTTTGCCGCGACATCGCTAACCCCAAGAGTGCCGATTGCTTTCCAGTCCCGCCGCACCTCAAGACTTTTCAGGAGCAATAATCCAAGCATGGGATTACCTGAATTTTCGCGTGTCTTCCATAAAGAAAGCCAAACAACACAGTCACCCGCAATTACAGAATCATATCTGTCAGTTGGAATAAATCCCAGTACGGCTTCAATCTGTCCGTCTTTTCCCTTTGCAAGAAGATAATTATAGTATCCTGCCCCTGCGTCAAAATGCTGCCAGTCAAGCAACTCTCTGCTACGCGAAAGTACGTGCCCCCTCTGCCAGTTTTCATCAAGGAATTTCATAAGCTGCGGCGCAGATCCCGCAGGGCAAAGTTCAATCTCGGCGCTCATTTAGGCAGCTTTTTCCCGTGTTACTTTTTCAGTAATGGTAATGCAGTCAGGTAAAGGATAATCATTTTCATTATCCCATGAATAATGGCCCGGTGAAGTTTCCTTTAACACTGAACGCTGCAGAAAATCATAGATGGGCTGGTTTCTCTCCGTCCTGATAAACTTTGCCACTGTCTGCATTGCCCCTTGGTTTTTTGCCATCCGTAATGCAGTTGCGAGCATGGTTTCCTCAACCCTTCTGCCCATTATGCGGCAACTCATGATAAAATCCTTAATTTCCGCAACCTTACCATCAATATCAAGGGTGATTATTCCCGTCAGGCCCGAATCGCCAAATTTATCACTCACACGGAAAGTCCACATATAGCGGTTTCCGCCATCAAGCCAGCCGAGCAGCTCATTTTCATTCAGCCTTCTGGTAGCAAGGTTGAACTGGTTCGTTTTGTTGAAAAGCTGTGCCACGCGCGATTTGCTGGACTCATCAATAGAATCTATCTCCACCGTCATACCGATTGAACGCAGCCAGTCTTCCTCAGAAATCGAAGTTTTCTGCAAATTCCTGCGCTCACGCTCGGCAACAAACATTTCAGCGCGTTTTTTATCTTCCTCGCTAACCGCCGGGATATCAAAGCAGGTAAGGGCATTTAATGCGCTAAGATAATCCGCCGGGTCTTCCGGCCAATCAGGAACCAATACTTCAGGCAGGGCTTCTTTGACCCTTCCCCTTTCTGCGGGGTTGTCGTCAATGAACACTACCGAGGAAAGCCCAAGGTTAACCTCACTGGCAATTTCAATAATATTCTGCGCCTTGTCCTGCCAGTTTATCCTCCATGAGGCAAAATTGTTTTTCTTCAATATCATCTCAGGATGTTTGTCGATTGCGTTAAGCGCGTTTTCCTCATAATTCTTGCTGGCAATGGTAAGCAGAACCCCCCGATTATTCAGCGCTTTAAGCCCCCTCTGGAAATCGGCATAAGCTTCGCCTATATGGTCATGCCCGCCAAGTTTCAGGCCTTCCCAGCCGACATCGCCTAAAATCCCTCCCCACATGGTGTTATCGAGGTCAACCACGATCAGCCTGCGGGACTTGCCTTCAATACCAGTAATTGCAGAATGGATTTCCTCCGCGCATAAATTCAGGAAATCAATGGTAAACGGAACTTTTCCCGCATACCAGAATTTAGGATTAGACGCTTTTACAGGAAGGTTTGCAAAAAGCCTTTCGCTATCGATAATAAATATATTGCTTGCAGCAGAAAGCTTTTCTGCCAACAGGTTATTAGCTTTGTTTACAAAATATCTGGCTCCCTGCCCCGGCTTATAATCTGCCATACCATATCCGCGGAAGCCCGGCGGCAAAAACCATGAGAAAATAAGGATACTGCCGGATTTTTCGGCTGCCTTCAGGATTTGTCCGGCAAAAAACTCAGCTTCCTGTTCAACTTGCCTGTCATCTATCCAGTCAAACTCCATAACCTTTCGAAAGAACGGCAAAGTATTTTCAATCCGGCTAAAAACAAGCATGTTTCCTTTAGATTTCTCGCCCGCCGCCTTTTCGGACAGTGCCTGATAAACCTGGCCAAAGGGAGCAATTTCAATTTCTATATCACCGCCAAATTTTTTGCTGAGCAAGGGCTTAAGAAGGTCAACCGTAAAATCTGCCGTTATAAATAGCTTCCTGGACATAATTCACCCCCTAGCGCGGCTATTAATAAATTCTGCCAGATCCCCGAAGGTTTGGAACCCGCCTTTGTTTACGTCATTATTGACTTCGGAAACGAAATCAATCCTGAGGTTGGCTGAATTTTTCAATTTATCTTCCAGAATCATAATAAAGGTCAGGATTTTCAGCGAATCAAACTCACTTCCCTCAGCAATGAATTTAGCATCAAGGGATTTTTCAATTTGCCTGTTTTCAACAATCAGGTTCAGTTCATCAATTGCGCTGAATATTATTTCTTCTGTTTTTGTTGCCATATTGATAGTATATCTTCCCTCAGGCCATAAAATTATTAGATTATCCAGCATGAGTAAAGACAAAATACTGTTCCTCATTCGTTCCGATTCATATCTTTTTACCCTTGCGGGCATCATTGGGCATTACAATTCAAAAAATGTTAAGGTAGCAATAACCCTGATTAAAGAGGAAAAAATTTCCGCAAGGCAGATTCATGAATCAGGGGTTTCTTCCGGCTACTCAGTAATAAGGGAAAAACAGGTCTTTAACCGGCATTATCTGCAGGAGTTTTCCCACATATTCCTTGGTGCAGGCGGGGAACACCTTATTAAATATTCTTCCAGAATCAGGGAGATATTCAGTAATGACCCTTCACGCCCCCAGATAGTTACACTTTTCCCCGGTATCAATTCCTATGGCAAATATCGCGGTTTTTACTGCCGCAGCCTGTCAGATACAATTCTTTTCAATACGGAAAAAGAGCTTGCTCTATATGAAAATTATGAGGCCGAGCTTAAATTTCCAAAAGTGAAAAAATTCGCATTTGGATATGGCGGATTTGCCCGCTTTAAGCCCCTCCAAATTGCTGATTCAAAAGTTGGGGGCAACATAGTCACCTTTTTTGAGCAGACGGAAATTCCGCGCCTGAAAAGGGATAAAGCCCTGATAATGAGCTCATTATTTGAATATGCGGGAAAATATCCCAACCGCACAGTTTACATTAAACCACGTTGTTTCCCCAGAGAGAAATCTACGCATAACAGCAAATTCCATTATGAAAAACTTTTCCGCAAGCTAAAGAAGAAATACAAAAAAATAACCAATATTTCACTCACCGATAAAACCACAACAGAGCTGATAAACACGTCCAGCCTTATAGTCGCCATGAGTTCAGGCGTGTTGCTGGAAGCCATAAGCTGCAGGAAAAACTGTGCTGCAATAGCGGATTTTGGCATTGTAGACCGATATGGCAATGAGTTTTTCATAGGTAGCAATATCCTTAAAACCTTTAGTCAAATTACCAATGACGAAATCACCCCGCCATCCACAGAATGGTTGAAAGAGAATTATAAAGAGCCTGATTTTTCTATAATTGATAAAATATAAATTTTGCTGGAAGAATAGGTCGCAGCGGTTATATTCCGCTCTGCTTAATTATCAATTTTCGTGGGGAAATTTGCTTTCTCCGGTTTTTTGGTAAGACGTTAACAAATGCCCCTGTGGTGGAATTGGTAGACGCGCTAGACTCAAAACTTTGCAAGTTTGCCATGAGGGAAACGGTAGGGAAGAAAATATTTAACAGATAACAAATGCTTGAGGCGAGCAAATAGTATCTGGTAAAAGAAGAAATTGCTTTGGTCGGCACATAGTCGGCACGAGCAAAAGGTGTGCCCTTGTGGTGGAATTGGTAGACGCGCTGCACTCAAAATGCAGTATCAGCGATGATGTGTCGGTTCGAGTCCGACCGAGGGCACCAATACAAAATGGCAATCAGACAACATACCCATAAGGATGTATTCAGTTAGTTGGCTATATAAGCCGCAACCGTTTTCCCTCTTCGTCAGCAGTGGATGGATCAAAAAAGGCATTGCACCGCATTAGCTGCTCCTCTGTCGTGTCCAACCCACCCCAGTCAACAGAAGCTACCCATTTCTGGGCATAGTCCAGTGTACGAATCAACGGCTCAGGTTGGCCGGTTTGTGACAGGACCTTCAGTGCGGAAAGGTAATTACTGCGATACACGGTAGGAATAATGATGCGTTCCTCCCCGGCAGCAGCAAGTTCTGCGTTCATCATAATACGGGCGGTGCGCCCGTTGCCATCTGCGAAGGGGTGAACTTCGGAAATCAAAAACATCATAAACACGGCGCGTTGGAAGGGTGTTTCCAGGCTTTGATAGAGTTCAAACCCTACCTTGAGCGTGCCTTCCACCAGTTCAGGCGTGACAAACGTGGTAGAACCGGCTCGGTTACCAGATTGCTTGAACTTACCGGGTTGTTTGTCCGGGCGCTGCTCCATAATGGCGGCATGGCGGGATTTTAGCAAACGTAGGAGCGTATCCAGATTTTTGGGTATTTTCTGCATTTCATGGGTAGAAGAAACCAGCCGCCATGTGCCAAGCACATCATGCACATCTTCGGGACGTTCATTGGGGATAACACCGTTAAACACGATCTCGGCGGCTTCCCGCACCTCAAATTCCGTGCCTTCAATGAAGTTGGAGAAATACGATTCGAAAAATGCCAGCGTTGCCTCTCCCTGTGTGCTGCGCTTCTTGGTTAACCGTGTGACCGGGGGAGAATTGCGTAATTCGCCATGCAACGCCTGAAATAGCGCCAGCCTGTCCGGGTCATAAGCATGACCGGATTTTCGTGCCTTAGCAGCAGAAGACTGCACCGCCGCCTTGCGTGTGCCAAGCAATGTCCCTACCAGTTCGTCAAACGCCTTGGCTTCGGGTTTCAGAGTAAGTGCAGGCGCAATGTCCCGCACGTCATCGCGCAGCTTATTGACTGCATCTTCGCCACTGCGCCGGATGAGCGTATCGAGCCGCTCTTCCAACTCGCGCTTGGTCAGTGTGCGCGGCAATGCACCGTCACGCCCACGGGAAACGCGCATGTTTTCAAGGTAAGCCCGTGCCGTGGAACTGATAAACAGCCCGCTGATAAACGGCAAATCCGTTGCCAGTGGCGCAACGCCGCGACGGGGGCGCAGCGTGATACCGGGCAAAGCAATCTCGCCACCCTTGGCAGTAATCAGGCAGATGGAGCCGTCCTTCGCCGGGGCATTTTCCAGCGCCGTTCTATCCGCCACCAGCGCACCGGGGAAATAGCCGCTGACAATCTGCCAGATATGCCGCTTCACAATAGCTTCTGGTGCATCGGTAAGATTTTTCGTATAAAGGCGGCTGGCCAGTTTGCGGAGTTCGCCGGATTTCACGGCGCGGGATACCATCACCGTTGTTTCCGACGTGGACACGAACACTTCCGGCATATGATGCAGCAATTTTTCAGTCATTTTGCTCCCTTTATAGCCCATTCTAGCAACTTTTTGCTGGATATGAAGTGAAAAATGCAATAAAAGTCAAAATAAGGCTATTTAGTGGGGTGGTGAATTGAACGCAGTAGAAATTGAAGAGGCAATATCACAATTAGCGGAGCAACCATTTGACCCCGCCCCTTCCCCTATGCGTTTTTGGAAGCATTCGGTAACAAGGGGAAAGTATATTTTGTATCTAAGGAGATGTAGGTTATGAAGTTACAGTTTAAAAGTAAACATCTTTCAATATCACAATTCAATGCTGTTGAGTTTTCAAACTTTACTGTACTCACAGGTGTAAATGGTTCGGGAAAGGGTCATTTATCGGAAGCTATTGAGCGAAGTGCCGTAAGTATTGCGGGTATAGAAAATCCCAAGATTGTGCGTTTTAATTATGAAAGTTTTAAATTAGAAAATGAGAATGCTTATAATGCACAAGTTATAGCTTCAGAAAAAGAATCAGCCTGGAATTACCTGCAGCAACTAAAGCCTAATGTAACTAGCTGGAAAATAATCTTGGAAAGGAATATATAGAATTAAATAAAGTGAGTTCCCTTGTCTTATAACCCGCAAAACAACCGTAATTACCATCTTGATAATGCAAAGTTTGTACTGATTTTACTGGTAGTTTTCTGGCATCTGTCGGCATCGGTAATAATTCATTCTGCCTCTATTGAAGCTTTTTATCGGATTTTAGGTACTTTCCGCCTACCTGCTTTTGTCTTTCTAGCGGGCATGACAAGCCGACGGCACCCTTCTCGCGCACAGCTTAGGGACTTGCTAATCACTCTTATTGTTTTCCAATTTATCTACGTATCGGTATTTGAAACCTGGGAAATACTTTATTTAATTCAGCCTTATTGGTTATTATGGTTCGTTCTAAGCCTATTTTGGTGGCGACTAATTCTGCACTGGTTTTATTATTTACCCTACCCTTTCCTAATATCAATAATTATTGCCTTGATAAGTGGGATGCTGCCCAATATGGGCTATTTGTTAAGCCTTTCCCTGACATTGGGATTTTTGCCATTTTTTATAGCCGGACACTTTTTCGGCAACCAGATTATGAACTCTCTTGCCACCAAGACATTATGGCAAAAATCCATAATAGTAATTACAGGATTAATCGCCATAATTACCGTTAGTCTGACAATTAAAGACTTTGGCTGGCATATGCCTTATCATTTGTTGGGAGTGGATAACGTTACCGGCCTTTTTATACGTATCAGTCATCTGCTGGCTGCAGCTATAGGAATCATTATGTTTCTGGCTATCATTCCTTCAAGCAAAAACCGCTGGTCATCACGGGGAGCCAAGACTATTTCAGTATATTTACTACATGGTTTCTTTGTTATTCCTCTTCGCCCATATTTATCTGCGCTATCGCAGAGTAATTCATGGCTCGCTCTTCTTGTGAGCATAATATTGGCGCTGGGACTATCGTGGCTTCTTTCTACCGCTAAAATACATAATCTAATATGCAGAATTTATAAATGGGTTCCTGAGAAACATTCTCTTCCTAAAGTATAATTGGATACTCAGGATTAATAGTTATTCTGCCCTGGTACCTACTAATTATTACAAAACAAAACCCGTTAAATCTTGAAACTTTTATCCTGGCGTTGTAGAAAGCCCATAAATAACCTTCAGAAAAACTTTATGTCAGACAAAAATGAAATCAAAGTAAAAGACTCTAACGGCAACCGCCTGAGTGACGGCGATTCGGTCACCGTAATCAAAGACCTCAAACTCAAAGGCTCGTCCGGCGTGGTGAAACGCGGCACCATCGTCCGCAACATCCGCCTCACCAACAATGACGAAGAAATCGAAGGCCGCGTCGATAAACGCGAAACTGTGCTTAAAACCTGTTTCGTTAAAAAAGCATAGTTATTATAATTCAATATCTTATCCCGCCCTGTTTTGGCACAAATCTTGCTTATATAATGCTAAAGAGAGGGTTTATGGCAAACACACCGGTTTCATTCACTTCTTCCGTTCTTTTGGGAAGTGAGAGCACCAATAAAAGAAATCTCACCGCAGAAGCAGGCTTTGACGCCCTGCTCGGCAAAAGCGAAAGCCAGTTCTCATTCATTGATGACATGATATCGAACATCCTTGATTCTGTTTCCGGGATTTTCCAGCAAACCGCATATCAGCCTGTTAACAGCAAATTCCCGTTTCTGCCCAGTTTTAATGATACTTTTGGTTTAAGCGGCCCGCTTCCGGAATGGATCAACCGTACAACCATAAAACTTAACCTCACTGCCGAGCAGAACCAGGCGTTACAGACCATAGCCGTGAATAATAAAGATATTACAAAAACCGACACGAACGTGAAAAAAATCGCGGCGGAGCTTAAAGCGGCAGGGATTGGCGTTTAGCCGGATTATTCATGCAGGCTGAAATGGATAACGGCATTCAGCACAAAAAACACCACCGAATAAGCATATAACTTGAAATATTTAGCCTTTTTCGGAGCGCAAGGCTCATGAGAGCAACCACCCACCGCGCGGCAATCCAGCTTCCAGCTTATGTAATTGATGATCCCGCTAAACAGCAGAACCGCAGCGGATATAAAAATCATCTCCTCATGGACATACTCCGGGATACCGAAATCTTCCATTGTGAGAACCATTGAACCGGAAAGGGTAATAAGCGTAAGAACGCTGATAACGCCGGGCAAAAAGCAGCAGAAAAAGTGGCTCACCAGCGAGAGAACGCTTAAAAATCGGGCGAATGTCCTTACCATAGGGCAGGCTTAATACACTTTTTTGGTGGAATTTTCAAGCTATTTGTGGTTTACAGCGCTTTCCTTTAAGCCGGAAACACAAATTTCTCCCCTGAAATATCTTTAATATAACTATAAACCATGTATCCTATACATATGCTACGGCTTGCCCTATTCCTTACATTTATTCTCTGCGCAACCCCCAGCCTTGCGTTAGAAAATCATTCCACCCATGGCAATCATGGTTCACATCATGAAAAACATATAATTCAGAAGTTTACACTGGAGTTTTTAGACCAGCCAAAACTTGAAACAGGCAAAGCAGCCAGACTTTCTGTCTTACTAAAAGACCCAAACGGCCACCCGGTAAGCGAAAAACAGCTTGAGGAAGTTCACACAAAAAAATTCCACCTTCTGGTGATTGACCCAGACCTTGGTGAATATCACCACCTGCATCCGAAACCCACAGAAACTCCGGGTGTTTACGCTTTTGAATTCACCCCGGAAACCTCAGTAAATTTCAGGGCATGGGCCGATATCAAACCTGTCGGAAGCACGCAGCAATATCTGCCGGTTGATATCGGCACAGTTACGGAAGGCAAAATAAAGGATGAAATACAATCCCTTCAAACCAGTATCGATGGCTATGATTTTGAGCTTTCCTTCAACAAAACCCCGCTGAAACCCGGAGACATCACAGGCAAAGTAACAATCTCGGAAAAGGGCCGGCCCGTCACCCGTCTTGAACCGGTTATGGGGGCATTTGCCCATGTTGTCGGCTTCACGGAAGATTTATCAACCGTAATCCACGCGCACCCGATGGGCAGGGAGCCGGCCAGCCAAAACAAGCGTGGAGGACCGGAATTTTCTTTCCATATCAGCCCTGAAAGCAAGGGGCTAATTAAGCTTTTCGTGCAGGTAAGCATTGATGGAAAATCGGTTTTTGCGCCCTTCCTGATAAATATTGAGTAGAAATTTCCGTTGAAATGAAGTACTACATTGACTTGCTAGGAATTAAAACCTAGTAAGGTAATAGTATTTTGTCCACTATATTGGAAATTTTATGCTGTCGATGAAAGCGAAATACGCGCTGAGAGCGCTTATGGTTCTGACAAGGAACAAAAAAATGCTACAGACGAAAACCATCGCGAAGGAAGCGGATGTTCCCCAGAAATTCCTTGAAACCATCCTGCTTGACCTGAAAAACAACGGTTATGTTGGCAGTAAACGTGGTATATTCGGCGGTTATTTCCTTACCCGTGACGCGAATGAAATCACCATTGGTAACGTTATCCGCGTTATTGACGGGCCGCTCGCCCCGATACGCTGCGCCAGCGTTACAGCCTACCAGAAATGTGACGACTGCCAGGACGAAAAAACCTGTGAGATAAGAAAAGCAATGGTTGAAGTCCGTAATGCCATCGCCGGGGTTCTTGATAACAAATCCCTCCAGCAATTCATGGGTGCTAAATAAGTTACACTCATGGGCAGGAAATTCAAATTAATGCAGCACAGCGTTCTTCCCGGGTTTAAAATTACCATGGGTTTTACCCTGTTCTACCTGTTCCTGATAGTCCTTGCGCCGCTTTCCGGCCTGTTTTTTTATACAGCCACCCTTACTTTCGACCAGTTCATTGAGGCTGTAACTGCAGACCGCGTTGTTCATTCTTATAAAATTTCTTTCGGCGTATCCTTTGCAGCCGCGCTGATAAATTCTTTTTTTGGGTTGATTGTCGCGTGGGTTCTCGTGCGTTATAGCTTCCCGTTTAAAAAGATTATCGATGCAATTGTTGACCTCCCCTTTGCATTGCCGACAGCGGTTGCAGGGATTGCGCTCACCGCGCTTTATTCGCATGACGGGTGGATCGGCCAGTATCTTGAACCGCACGGGCTTAAGGTTGCATATACGCCTATAGGGATAACCATAGCACTGATTTTTGTTGGCCTGCCGTTCGTGGTACGGACAGTACAGCCGGTATTGGAAGATATGGACAAGGAAATCGAGGAAGGCGCGGCCAGCCTTGGTGCGTCACGCTGGCAGACTTTCCGCTATGTAATATTCCCGCATATATTGCCTGCGCTGCTCACCGGGTTCGCAATGGCTTTTGCGCGCGCGCTCGGCGAATATGGCTCGGTGATTTTTATCGCGGGAAATATTCCCGGAGTCTCTGAAATTGTACCGCTGATAATCGTCACCAAGCTTGAACAATACGATTACGCGGGTGCGACCGCGATTGCCATCGTCATGCTGGTAATCTCATTCATCCTGCTGTGGATGATCAACTATCTCCAGAAATGGACAAGGATGAGGACAAGGACATGACGAAATCTACCGCCATAACCGAGCCTCGCGCAATCAGGGTTTTACTGACGCTTACGGCGCTTGCCTTCCTTGGCCTGCTTATCATTATGCCGATTGCGGCCGTTTTTACGGAAGCTTTCCGCAAAGGTATTGATGCTTATATTTCAGGAATAAACAACCCCGATACTATTTCCGCGATTAAATTAACACTTCTTGTTGCAGTGATTGCCGTCCCACTCAATATGATATTTGGCGTAGCCGCCAGTTGGGCAATTGCCAAGTTCGATTTTGCGGGAAAACATTTCCTGATTACGCTGATTGACCTGCCGTTCTCGGTTTCACCGGTCATTTCCGGGTTGATCTATGTCCTGCTTTTCGGCAGCCATGCCATGCTTGGCCAATGGCTGATTGAAAATGACATCCAGATTATCTTTGCCGTACCGGGGCTTGTGCTGGCGACTATTTTTGTAACCTTCCCATTTGTCGCGCGGGAACTTATCCCGCTGATGCAGGAACAGGGAATTGAAGAAGAAGAGGCTTCGGTCCTGCTTGGCGCGAACGGTTTTTACACTTTCTGGAAAATCACCCTGCCGAATATCAAATGGGGGCTGCTTTATGGCGTATTGCTCTGTAATGCACGCGCTATGGGAGAGTTTGGCGCGGTTTCGGTAGTTTCCGGCCATATACGCGGGGAGACAAACACCATCCCGCTTCACGTCGAAATACTCTATAACGAATACAACTTTGTCGCTGCTTTCGCCGTTGCGACAGTACTTACCATCCTTGCGCTGATTACACTGGTTCTCAAAACCACACTGGAAACAAAGCGCACTAAAAAAATCAAACATAAATCGCATTAGGTATAAACCGGGTAAAAATTATGGGAATTGAACTCAAAAACATCAGCAAGAAATTTGGCAGTTTCGTCGCGCTTGAGAACGTCAACCTTGAAGTCCGGTCCGGTGAGCTGCTGGCCCTGCTTGGGCCTTCCGGTTCGGGCAAGACAACCCTGCTCCGTATCATTGCCGGACTGGAATTTGCCGATTCCGGCTCTGTCATGCTCAACGGTGAAGCCGCGCAAAACAAGGAAGTTAAAGAACGCAATGTCGGCTTCGTGTTCCAGCATTATGCGCTGTTCAAGCATATGACGGTTTATGACAACGTTGCCTTCGGATTGCGGGTTCGCCATAAGAAATACCGCCTGTCCGAAACCGGGATCAAGAAAAAAGTCATGCATCTTTTAAAGATGGTGCATCTGGACGCGTTTTATAACCGCTATCCGAACCAGCTTTCCGGCGGCCAGCGGCAGCGTGTTGCGCTTGCCCGCTCGCTGGCGGTTGAGCCAAATGTACTTTTGCTTGATGAACCATTTGGCGCGCTTGACGCGAAAGTCCGCAAGGAACTGCGTGCATGGATGCGTAAACTCCATGACGATATCCATATCACCAGCGTTTTCGTAACCCATGACCAGGAAGAAGCGATGGAAGTTGCCGACCGGGTGGTGGTAATGAGCAATGGCCGGATTGAGCAGATAGGAACACCGGAAGAAGTTTACCACAATCCGGCAAACAGCTTTGTTTACGACTTCCTGGGCAATTACAATGAGTTTTCCGGCTGGAAGGATAAGGAGGGAAATATCCACCTCGCCGAAACCAGGATTACTGATAGCCCTGAGAACAATGAACCTGAAGAGCAGCGCGGGATATTCGAAAAATATACCGGGTTTGCAACCAGCCTGATGAGCAAGCTGGTGCCGGGTATGCATGCTGAAAAACCGGTCACCTCAAAGCCTGTTGTTATATCCCCGGTGAAACCACAGAAAATTGATGGCAAGCCGGTCAAGATTTTCGCGCGGCCCCATGAAATGTATGTCGCCAAGAAAATTGAGGATAAGCATGAATACATCACAGCGCGGCTGATACATATCAATCCGGCAGGTTCGCTTGTAAAAATGGAGCTTGAACGGCCAAACGGCAAGCTGCTTCAGGTGGAGGTGCCAAAAAGCGTGATTGATATGCTTGAAATAAAAAAATCCGATGAATTATTCCTGCGCCCCAAGCAATTCAAGGTTTTTGAATAAAAAACTTCCTGACCTGTTATTTGAGGGTTGCTTTAATGGGACAGGATATTTATGTTTTTCCGGCAAACCATAATCCGATTCACGAATGACCGACCAAACCAGAAGAACCTCAGAGATTATTGAAGACATTATCGCGCTTGAACCAAGCTCCGAAACAGTCACGATACAGGAGTTTGTCAGCCGCCTTTCGGACCGCGCCTTTGGTATTGTTATAGTTATTTTCTCCCTGATTACCGCATTCATACCGGGAGCTTCACTGGTTTTTTCAATCCCGGTATTCACGCTTGCCATCCAGATGCTCCTTGGCCAGCACCAGATATGGATACCGCGGCGAATCGCCAATGTCGGGTTCAGTGAGAATATTGTCGACAAGGCGCTGAAAAAAATCCTGCCGACCATGCGGTTCCTTGAAAAATTCATCCGCCCGCGCTTTACCGCCATTACCTCGAACCGGGGAGAAAAATTCATTGCGGTGCTGATAATATTACTGAACCTTCTGGTGGTACCCCCGCTTCCGGGCCTTAATATGATCCCTTCGCTTTGCATTTGCTTTATGGCGCTTGCCCTGCTTGAGAATGACGGGGCGCTTGCCTTCATCAGCATAATAGTCTCAATGCTGGTGCTGGCATTTTATTACGGTGCCATATACTTCCTCATAGTAGCCGTCATTAACGGCGCTGAACTCAGCATGGATAACCTGCACCACATGTTCGGCAAGGCAGTTGAGGAAATGAACTCAACCGTACCGGACGTTCCGGGCGTTGATATTGACTACAGGCACGATTTCTCCCCTGAGGATAAATAATAATCGCTCACGATGATGCGCTTACTTTGACCTGATTCGAGGGTTAGGAAACTCAAAGGGCAAAAAAAGTAATCTATGACGAGTGGTCTGTACCAGGGTTCGGGCTGAAATATTTCTCGAATTTACCTTCTTCACCCTTGAATGAATCAGAGTCAGGCGCATGTTCACCTTTGGAGGTGATATTCGGCCATTGCGTCGCATACTCGCGCGCAAGCTCAAGGAATTTCAGGTTGTCCTCACTTTCAGGCTGAATGGCTTCCGCCGGGCATTCCGGTTCGCAAACGCCGCAATCGATGCACTCATCAGGATGGATGACCAGCATGTTCTCGCCTTCATAGAAGCAATCTACCGGGCAGACTTCCACGCAGTCCTTATATTTGCACTTAATGCATTGTTCCGTAACAACATATGCCATATAGCCTCCTTCAATCAACTCTCTTGCCTGCGCTTATAGAAAGATAATAAGGTGAAGTCAAGTCCAGTGGTTTTGTGTAGTTTTCTGTCAGGCAGGCTCTTTTTCCGTATGTGCAGCAATGTCATCCCCTTCGGGATCATCATCTTCCTCATGAACCTGTCCCTGACCATCAAATTCCGTATTTTCAGCAACTTCCCCTGAATCATAAACAACTGTCTGCACGTTCTGGAACTCTGCTGCCTGAATGGCTGCCGCCGGGATTACAGGCGCAGCCTCGTTAGCGTGTGGCCTTTGCCTGATACTACCTTCAAGGACAAGCAGCCGGACTGCGGCATCTTTCATCGCGTTGCGGATTTTTTCTATATGCCCGTCAATGATATAATAAGCCGCCAGCGCGGGAATGGCTACAACCAGCCCGGCAACCGTAGTTATCAGCGCTTCCCAGATTCCCCCTGCAAGCATTGAAGGGTCAACCCTTGCGCTATTTTCGGCGATTTTGGCGAAGGCGCGCACCATACCGATAACCGTTCCCAGCAGCCCCATCAGCGGCGCGATGTTTGAAGTCATTTCAAGCCCGCGCAGATGCGTTTCAAGCTCCCTTACTTCTTTTGCGCCGATGCGCTCGATTTCCGATTCTTTCAATATGCGTGAGAGCGTATCATCACGGGTCAGGGTTATCGTTGCCTCGGCCACGCGGGCAACGGGGCCGCGCTGGAGGCGGATAAGCTCGGCTGCGCGGTCAACATTACCGGATTTAATAAGGTTCACCGCCCCGTCGATATAATCTGTTTTCAGCGGTTTCAGCCTGCGGAACTGGATTATTTTCATGATAACCACAGTGGCTGTATAAAGTGAAAGCAACACAAGCGGATACATCAGGACACCACCCTTGGCGATGAAACCGAAATTTTCTGTCAGATTTTCCATAGGAAGGTTTTATATAGGCAAATTAGTTTTTATACAAATAAATCTCTTGGTTGCCGATTTTTTTAATCCGCTCATAATTTGCGAACAACCTTACAAACTCCGGCTCCTGCGAAAGATAATTTATAAAATCAAACCGGAACTTTTTCCCTTCCCTGTTTACAAATTCACGGTTTGTCACAATGATAAGCATTGGCGGTTTATAGGAAATATCCCCCAGGATCTGCGCGATAACAAGGGTTTCGTCATCGCTTCTTTCCCCCGGCTGGTTGTATTCAATTTCTCCACCATCCTTGATTTTATCCAGATATATCCCCGGCAGCATCCAGAAATGCGCGTAACGTGATGAAGACTTTGCCTGCGAATAAAGTAATGCCGGATACGAGTCGGGAAGGTTAAAACTGGCAATATAGACATAATTCCCTGCCGCATAATAATCCATCACCTGTATAATTTCTGTGAGGTCTTCAGCCTTTTCCCGCGTATAAACACTATAATTACCATAAACTGCGGTAGCTATAAGCCCGGCCAGAAAAACCCCGGACAGCCATGCAGCGGTAGCGTTCCATAATTCCTTACGTTTTTTCCAGCAATGGCTGAATATAACAATAATGAGCATAGCCCCGAAACAGACCAGCGGATATACATGGTTTGGCCAGCCCTTAAGCTGTATCATGGCAACCACGAATGCGGCGGCCATTGCGGAGATAGAGTAAAAAAACCCGGCGGATGGCCATGATTTTTCCTTTACGCATGCCACAATATAAACAATTGCCGCCGGAATGAAGGCAACGAGTGAAACTGTCAATTCATCCAGCACATCGGCTAACGGAAGCGCAAACGCCCCGTAATACCTCAACATCCAGGGCAGGATTCTGGCTATATAATCCTGTTCAAAAAATAATACATACGAGGCATATGCCACCAATAGCAGTCCGATAATGAAATTCCCCGGCTCAAAAATTGTTTTCCATTTCCGTGTGGTTATTGTTTTCGTTATAACCAGCACCGCCCAGAAAATTATGAAATACGGTTTCAGCGCTATTCCCAGCGCCGCCACTGCCGGAACAAGGAAACCTTGCTTTTTCCCTTCAACAAAATTCAGGAAATACGGAATGAAAAATATCAGGAACAAATGCTCCCTCTGGCCGAAATTCACCGCAGGTATAATGAAAAACGACAGGAACACCCAGAACCTTAGCCAATTGTCTTTTGTGATATGGCAACATGCAGCAAACGAAACCAGCGCCAGCGCGGTAACGAAATAAACAAACCCCTCAACCGGCGAAACATCAAGATATTGCGCGAGCAGCACCGGTAAGGCAGAAATATACACCACCAGCGGCGGGTTGCTTTCAATCACTTCCTCGTAGAGTTTCTCACCGGAAAGCCAGCGTTCCGCCGCACTTAACAACCATGCGGAATCGGGGTTTAAATAACCTTTAATATTAGCGACCGCAATCAGGGCCATAATCAATGCCCCTGCTGCTGTCAGTGCGATATTAGCCCCTGATCTCATTTTTTCCGCTGGTATATTGTCATGTTACCGACTTTTTTAATCATGATATACTGGTTGAATATTTTAACGAATTCAGGTTCGATGGAAAGATATTCTATAAAATCGAACTTATATTTGTTCCTGAACAGGTGTTCGGATACCAGCAATAATTCCGGTTCATGGTGTCGCAGGTCTTCAAGTATATGGTCAATACTTTTTTGCTCATCGGCATTTCTTTTATCGCGCGGATTATGCTTCAGTGTTATGCCAGCTGTCCCTTCTACAAAATAAATTCCCGGTTGTACGAATAAATGAGCATAGCGCGAAGCCGAAACAGCTTGGGAATGGCTAAATGCAGGATAAATCTCACAAAGTCCGAATGTAACAGGATAAACATATTTTCCGGCAGCATATTGCGTCAGGACCGATGCTATTTCCCGCTGTTCTTTTTCATTATAGGAATTGACCCTTTCGTAGTTAAATTGCACCGCAAGAGCGATTTGTATTACCAATAAGGCAACCGCCCAATTATATATAATATTTTGTAATAATTTTTTACGTGAGCGGAAGACCTCGCCAATAAGGAAAACACACAGATAACATCCAAAAACAACCATCACATAGAAATGGTTTACCCATCCTTTAGCCTGTACCAGGACCGTAAAGGTGGCAGCTAATATCAGCAAGGTCGTATATATGCTCTCTCTTGCGTAGCGTGAGTTATTCCGCCAGCATAAAACAATATAAGACAATAAGGGGACAGTTAGCCCGCCAAGAATAATATAGATACGTTTTAATATATAGCTGTATTCATGTCCGTAAATAGCATAGTACTTCAGCAGGGGCGGTACAACATCGCGGAAATATTCCGGATGAAAAACAGTCACCGCCGCCGTATAAAGCGCAAAGACCGTAAAAATTATAAAATTATTCCGGCTGAATGCCGCACGCAAATTCCTTGTGGTGATTACATCGCCTAAAACGCAGGCAACAGCAAGAAATATAAGATATGGCTTGATAGCCAGCCCGATACCGGCGAATAGGGCAGTTAATATATTTGCTTTCTTCCCTGCCATCAGCGAGGCAAAGTAAGGGAGAAATAATATGATCGCGAGATGTTCCCGTTGCCCGAAATGCTGGGCGGGAAACAGGAAAATTACCAATACGGAAAAAATAACGAACCATTTTTCCGGGTAAATCCGGCTTACAGCGATAAGTGAAGCTATACCCAGCAAGGTGACATAGATAACAAATACAGCCTCCGGGGCAACTTCCAGGAATCGGGCTATCAACACGGGCGGAACAGTAAGATATATTATCAACGGGGGGTTGGTTTCTATAACCTCGACATATAACTTCTGGCCGGAAAGCCAGCGCCCGGTGGCACTTATCAGCCATGAGGGATCACAGTAAAGATCAGTATTAAGGTTTAGGGCCACAGCAGCGACGATAACAGCTACAGCTAAAAACACTGTTGTAATATTCCGGGCCATGGGCCATATATAGCGCATGAGAATCTCTTATGTAAATGGCAGTTACGTTCCGCATGATAAGGCCTTTGTCCACATTGATGACAGGGGAACCGATTTTGCCGACGGTGTTTATGAGGTTATTGCCTATCAGGGACGCAAATTCATTGACTATGCGCCACACATGGCGCGCCTTGAGCGCTCGCTTGCCCTGTTGCAGATAACCCCGCCGGATACGATGGAGAATATTTCCAGGGCAATTGAAGGACTAATTGAGCAGAACAATATCGAAGACGGTTTGCTTTATTTACGCATCACCCGCGGCGTATCTGAGCGTTACCACCCCTTCCCGAAAGATGTGAAAGCTTCCATTGTGATTACGGTGAAGCCGTGGAAGAAACAGCCGGAAGCAGAATATACCAACGGCACCGCGGTAATTACCTTCCCCGAAATCCGCTGGGCATGGCGGCATGTAAAATCAATCTCGTTACTGCCGAATGTTATAGCAAAACAAAAATCGGTTGAAGCCGGCGTGAAGGAAGCATGGTTCGTCGAGAAAGACGGCACCATTACCGAAGCCAGCTCCAGCAACGTTTATATCGTTAAAGACAAAACCATAATCACCCACCCGGAAGGCGAAAACATCCTTGGCGGCATCACCCGCGCCACCGTCCTTCGCCTCGCAAGGGATTCGCAGATAAAAATCGAGGAACGCAAATTCACGCTTGATGAAGCACTGAAGGCCGACGAGGCTTTCATGACCTCAACCTCAATGGGCGCAATCCCGGTTGTAGAGATTGACGGGAAGAAACTAGGCTCCGGCAAAGTGGGCGAGATAAGCAAAAAACTACACGAATTATATGAACAATACGCAAAAGAAGCTGCCTAAACCCTCCGCGCTGGTGTTTGACTGGGACAATACGCTGGTTGATACATGGCCGGTAATCCACCATGCGCTGACCGAAACCTTCACCCGCATGGGCATTGAGCCGTGGGATCTGGACACCACCAAAAACCGCGTAGCGAAATCCATGCGCGACCACTTCCCTGCCCTGTTCGGCGACAGATGGGAAGAAGCGGGCGAGATTTATACCACTACCTATAAATCAAACCACCTCACCGCACTCAATCCGTTGCCACAAGCGCTGGAAATGCTTGAACTGCTTGCCGCATCACCAATTTACGCGGCGGTGGTCAGCAACAAGCAGGGGCCGACTTTGCGCCTTGAGGCAAAACATATGGGCTGGGATAAATATTTCAGCAAGCTGGTCGGCTCGAATGATGCCGCGGCAGATAAGCCGGACCCAGCCCCGCTTTTGCTCGCGCTGGAAGGCAGCGGCATCAGCCCAAACCCGGAAGTATGGTTCATCGGCGACACGCTGACAGATGTCGAATGCGCACTCAACGCCAACTGCACCCCGATTTTTTATGGCGACAACATCCTGCCCGAAGAAGTCGCGGCCAAGGTGTTTTTCATCGACGACCACGGACATTTAGGAAGGCTGATAGGTGAGCATCATTCAAACTGACAGGGCAATACACGAATTACGTTGCGGCCGCGCCATCAATATTGGCGGCACCGGTTTCCTGCACCCGGAATTCACCGACCTTGAATTAATAAAAAAACTCAAAAACCCGCGGCTGGTGATAACCCCTTCCCGCGCCCATGCGCTGACCGGCAAATTGCCGAAGCACAACCTTGCGATATGCCTTAAAGCCAACAAGCCGGAGATTATCCATCTGTTCATCGAAGGCCGCAACCCCGGCAAAAAAATATCCTACCGCGAAGACAAATCCAAAGCCGCCGAAGCCGCGGTTGAAATTTCCCGCGTGGCGCAAATCCTCCCCTGCGCGATATTGTTCGACAACCCGGCTAAATCCGCGCTGAAAGCTACGGCGAACGCCCTCCTCACCTATCAGGAAAAACTGAACGGCAGCCTTGAGGAGATCACCTCTGCGCCACTTAACCTGCGCGATGCGAAAAAAGCCGGCATCAAAGCCTTCCGCCCCAAAGCCGGCAGCACCGAGCACCTTGCCATCATCATCGGCGATATCGGCAAAGAACCGCTGATCCGCATCCATTCATCATGCTACACGGGTGATCTGCTGGGCAGCCTTTCCTGCGATTGCGGAGACCAGCTACGCGAAACCATCAAATTGATGGACAAAAACGGCGGCGGCGTCATCCTTTACCTGATGCAGGAAGGACGCGGCATCGGACTTATAAACAAGCTCCGCGCCTACAAACTCCAATCCGAAGGGTTGGACACGGTGGAAGCAAATGAATTCCTCGGCTTTGACGATGAAGAACGCGCGTTTGAACCGGCAGCGGTAATGCTGAAAAAACTCGGCATTAAAAAGGGCAAACTCATCACCAACAACCCGAAAAAAGCAAAAGCGCTGGAAAAGAACGGCATCAAGGTAACTGGTTTAGTACCAATGGTAATAAAGCACGAACACAACCAGCGCTACCTGAGCGTGAAGGCAACAAAGTCCGGCCATCTCATCAAGTAATACCCCATACTAGTGGATTGTGGCTAGTAGCCGTTCAGGAGAACGGCCCAGCCTTGAGCGTGCCGGAGGCACAGCCCATCGGAGGCGCAGTAGCGCCGCACGGGGGCAAAAAAACAATTCCCCCACTTGAAACTTAAGGGGTTTAGGTTAAAAAAGCCGCATGGGCCCGGAAGCGGAAAAGAAGATCATCCAGTCATGGAGCAATGCGGCGATTAAGCTGATGCAGGAGAATAACGTCTCCATGCTGCCGGAGAATTATTACATCTGGTTTGAATATGTCCGCGGCGGCAATAAAAAGCTCAAGGACACGATTGATAAAACCATCAGCGAGAAAAAAGAATTTACGCATGACCTCAGCCGCGATATCTATTCCAACCACATCCTGAAGGAAACCGATTCGCGCATAGTGGTTGAGACCGGCTCGAAGATTAAGGAGATCATGAGCAATGTGCTCAAAACAATTGAATCCTCCAGCGGTGATACGCAAAGCTATAACAAAGACCTCGCCGAATTCAGCAAAGACCTCGAATCCGCTGAAAATAGCGATGTTTCTAAAGTTATCTCAAAACTGGTCAGCAAAACCGTTGAGCTTCAGCAGAAAGGCGAGAACCTCCAGAAGAAACTTTCTGAATCCAAACTTGAGGTTGAGAGCCTGAAAGTCAATCTAGAACATGCCTCGGCACAGGCCAGCATGGACGCGCTAACCGGAATTTCCAACCGCAAGGCGTTTGACGAGCGCCTTGAAGAAACGCTGAAAATCTCGCGTAAGGAAGGCAAGCAATTCTGCCTGCTGATGGTTGACGTCGACCATTTCAAGAAATTCAACGATTCATTCGGCCATTTGCTCGGCGACCAGGTGCTTAAAATCGTCGCGCAGGCGATGAAGGAAGTGATCAAAGGCCGCGATATGGTTGCGCGTTACGGCGGCGAGGAGTTTGCCATCATCCTGCCGGAAACCCCGCTCAAAGGTGGCGAGATTGTAGCCGAAACCATCCGCAAGGCCATCTCCACCAGGGAGCTGAAACGCAAGGATACCGGCGAAAGCCTCGGCCAGATAACCGTCTCCGTCGGCGTAACGGCCATGCATACCATACGCGACAGCGTTGAAAATATCATTGAACGCGCGGATAAAGCGCTATATTTTGCCAAAACCAATGGCCGCAACCGCGTAACGGTTGAGGAATAAACCGGAAGGAAAATAATGAAAACTTTCAAGGTCAGGAACGTGGAAAAAATCATCGCAGTCGGGTTCCCAGTTGCGCTGCTTACCGGCTGCATCAGCATGGTTGTCGGCGTTATCATGGCGCTTTTCATGTCCCCTTCCGACTACCAGCAAGGCGAAGCCGTGCGCATCATGTACGTCCATGTCCCTTCGGCGTGGATGGGGCTTTTCGTTTATGCTTTCATCGCCGCGTTCAGCTTCGGATACCTTGTCTGGCGCAACCCGTTAAGCTACCTGATAGCAAAATCCGCCGCACCGCTCGGTGCATGTTTCACGCTGATGTGCCTCATCACCGGTTCGATCTGGGGATACCCGATGTGGGGAACATGGTGGGCTTGGGATGCGCGCCTTACCTCCGTCCTTATCCTGTTCTTCATTTATCTTGGTTATATGGCTCTTGACGGTGCGTTCGACAATGAGGAGCGCGAAGCGAAATCGGCTTCGGTCCTTGCCCTTGTCGGCATCATCAATATCCCGATAATCAAATATTCGGTTGAATGGTGGAACACCTTGCACCAGCCCGCCAGCGTTTTCCGCATTGACGGCCCCAGCATTGACAGCTCAATGTTATGGCCGCTGCTGGTGATGTCCCTCGCATGGACTTGCGTTTTCCTTGTCGCGGTTTCGTTCCGTATCAAGGCGGCGATTTTCCAGAAACGGATACAGCGCATAGAACTGCCGGAATAAGTTATTTAAACCACCATCATTTTGTCTTCCCCCTATCAGGGGGGACGGAAGGGAGGCGCTGTAGTGGCAGTGTGAGTGTCAGTTTTTCTCCCACTGACACTGTCACTCCCACTCTCCCGGCACCTCACCCCAACCCTCTCCTCATAGGAGAGGGAACCTCGATTCTCCCCCCTATCAGGGGGGACGGAAGGGGGGTGGTCACTTACGACATACGACTTATGACTTACGGCCCATTAATGACAAAGGAAAAATCCGCTAAACAGCTTTCTTTATCTTCTTATCGATCACGCGGGAAGGCGGCAGGATGACCGTTGCCTTGGTCCATTTGCCCACCTTGCTTTCAAGAATGAACTTCCCGCCGTGAAGCTCGGTCAGCATTTTACAGAGCGGGAGGCCAAGCCCGGTTCCTTCCTCATCTTCAGGGCTGCGGTTCTTCACCTGCCCGAACACTGAAAGCGCAACCGGGATCTCATCTTCAGGGATGCCCACACCGGTATCCCTCACGCTTATAACCATTTCATTATTGCTATTCATCGCGGCGGAAATAGTGATTTTGCCATTTTCCGGGGTGAATTTCACCGCATTGGAAATAAGGTTAAGGAGTATCTGCTTAATCTTGCGTTCATCGGCAAGCAGGCGCGGCAGGTCTTGGGTTATGATGGTCTGGATATCGAGCGATTTGCGTTTTGCGCGTTCGCGTATCATGCGCAGCGAGTCCTCGATGACTTTCGGCACCAGCACCTCGCCTTCGCGCAGTTCAAGCTTGCCCGCCTCGCCTTTTGAATAGTCGAGAATATCGTTGATAAGCTGCAAGAGATGGTTGCCGCAAAGGTTGATGTCATGAATACGCTCTTTCTGGCGGTTGTTGTTAAGCTCCCCGAAATAGCCGTTATCAATCATTTCCGAGAAGCCGATAATCGCGTTAAGCGGTGTGCGCAACTCGTGGCTCATTTTCGCGAAAAATTCCGACTTCGCCTGATTTGCGAGCAATGCCCGTTTTTCCGATTCCTCGGCACGCTGGATCTGTTTTGCCATGGCAAGGATGAGCGAGAACAGCACCGCGCCGAACACCGTGAACAGCACAAGGAATACAAGGTCCGTCATGCGGTCGTTGCGCCAGCTTGCAAGCAGCCCTTCCTTATCGAATATCAGCGAAAGGATAATCGGGTTATTACGCAGCTTACGGAAGGAAACCAGATATTCCTGCCCGTTCAGTTCCATATCCTTGATCTGGACTTTACGCAGATCGGAGTTTTTCAGTTTTTCATCGGAATTGATGATTTCAAGCATGTTCATATTCTGCATTGCGGCGTTTTCCGAAAGGATGAGCTGGCCGTCACTGACCACGATAGCCATTTCCATCCTGTTGCCGATCTCGATTGATTTGAAGAACCCGAAGAAATAATCCGCATCGATGGCGATTGCGATAACCCCGTCGAAATTCCCGTCGAATTTATAAAGCGGGTGGCTCACGATAATCATGCGTTTACTAAGCTCGTCATTGCCGGAATGCACAGTCACGGTTTCACCCTTGAAGCCACCCATATTCGCGCGGGTTATGCGGTGGCTCTTGAAAAACTCCTCCCCGGCGACGGTTTTCTTTTCCGCCACCAGCCCGGCATATTTCTTCTTGGCGGCGGAGATATCAACCACGCCTTCCCTGTTCGCCACCATCAGCCAGCCAACCTGCGGCGTGTCGGAAACGATCCTCTGAAGGTCTGATTCAATATCCTCATTAACCTTTGTGCTGCCTTCCGTGCCGTTGCTGAACAGCGAGCTATAATAATATTTCTCGGCCTCGCCCTTGAGGATGAGCCTGATTGTATTAAACGTGAGTTCAATATGGTCGGCCTCGATCCTGGTCAGGCGCTCGGCGATTAGATTCCCGCGTTTCAGCGCCACCTCATGCGTCCACACCGCCTGGATGACTATGATTACGCAGAAAATAAACAAAATCGAAGCGCTGACCAGCCGCAATCTGCGGGAAAAGGCTTTTTTCTGGTCCTTTGCTAGGTTCATGCGTAAGAATTATAACCCCAATCGTTAACAAATTATTAGCGCCCTATATTATGTAGCATAAATAGTTAATTTTTTCTCTATGTAACATGGCTGCACCACATTTTTGCCACTAGCCCTGCCCATAGGCTTTTTGCCGGTATGAAATCGCCTCGGCGACATGTTTTTTTGCAATCTGCCCGGCTCCTTCAAGGTCAGCGATGGTGCGTGCAACCCGCAGGATACGGTTATATCCGCGCATGGAGATGCCGAAATTCTCCACTGCCTGCATCAGGAGTTTTTTGCCATCCCCGTCCGGCGTGGCGACTTTTTCCAGATATTCCCCGTCAACTTCCGCATTGGTGAAATATTTCATATTGTCGTTATGATACCTTTGTTTCTGCGCCTCACGGGCTTTCGCCACGCGTTTTGCGATAAGGCTTGTCGGCTCGCCTTCATTGCCTTCGCGCATCATATCCTGCGGGGTGAGCGCGGGTACGTCAATGAACAAGTCGATCCTGTCATATAACGGGCCGGAAATTTTCGACTGGTAATCACTACCGCATCTCGGCGCTTTGCCGCAAGCCCTGCCCGCATCGTCAAGGTAGCCGCAGCGGCACGGGTTCATCGCTGCAACAAGCTGGAACCTTGCTGGATAGGTCACATGAGTGTTCGCACGGGCGATGGTTACGTTCCCGGCCTCCATCGGCTGGCGGAGGGATTCCAGCACATCACGGTTAAATTCCGGCAATTCGTCGAGGAACAGCACTCCCTTATGGGCAAGGGAAATCTCGCCCGGATAAGCCCGTTTGCCGCCACCAACCAGCGCCGCCATCGAGGTTGAATGGTGCGGGTCACGGTATGGGCGCTCCGCCGTGAGGCCGGTATCGGAAATTTTCCCGGCGATGGAATTGATTATGCTCACCTCCAGTATTTCCTCGGCGGAAAGCGGCGGCAGCAGCCCGATAAGCCGCGATGAAAGCATTGACTTCCCCGCGCCCGGCGGGCCAAGCATCAGGATATTATGCCCGCCCGCCGCCGCGATTTCGAGCGCGCGTTTCGCGTTTTCCTGCCCCTTGATGTCACGCAAACAGGCATGTTTTTTTGCCGACTCCCTCACCTTGACCTGTGGGCGTTTCATCACCTCATTGCCCTTGAAATGGTTGATGAGCGAAACCAGCCCCGGCGCCGCAAGGATGTCCAGCTCCCCCGCCCATGCCGCCTCCGGGCCGCAGGCTTCCGGGCAGATGATGCCTTTCCCGGTTGCCTTCGCCTCAATGCTCGCGGGCAGAACACCGCTTACAGGGAGGATTTTACCATCAAGCCCCAACTCGCCCATGCAGAAGAATTCCTCCGCCGCGTCCTGCGGGATAATTTTCATGGCGACCAGCAGGCCGATCGCGATCGGCAAATCGTAATGGCTGCCGATTTTGATGATATCCGCCGGCGCAAGGTTCACCACCACACGTTTAGCGGGAAGCGCAAGGCCAATCGCCGAAAGCGCGGCACGCACGCGTTCCTTGCTTTCCGCGACGGCCTTATCGGCAAGCCCGACAATTATGAAAGCCGGCAAACCCGGTGAAATCTGTACCTGAACATCAATCTGCGTGACCGAAAGCCCTTCAAACGCAACGGTTGTAATATGCGCCACCATTCTGGTGTTTTATCGCAACCCCCGCTTGCGGGCAACTGAATTATTATTTTGCCCCCGTGCGGCGCTCCTGCGCCTCCGATGGGCTGTGCCTCCGGCACGCTCAGGACTGGCTCGGCCTCCTGCCTCGCTCGCTCCAACCTGACTACTCGCTAGCGACCAGTGACCAGAGACCAGCGACTAACTTTTATGGATACAACTTATAATGCGCCCACGAACCATCCTTCCTGCGCTCGAAAACATCACGTTCATGAAGGCGGAACTCGCCCTCCTGCCAGAACTCGAAATAATCCGGCTTCACGCGGTAGCCATGCCAGTGCGGCGGGCGAGGCGGGTTATCGCCGAATTTTTCCATAAAGTCCTGGATCCGCCTGAACAGATCCTCCCGCTTCGGCAGGATCTCCGACTGCAAACTCGCCCATGCGCCGATTCTTTTACCCAGCTCGCGGCTGTTATAATATCCGTCAGCCTCCGCGCCTTCCACTTTTTCAGTCACGCCTTCAATGCGTATCTGCTTTTGCAGGTCAGCCCAGAAGAAGTTCAGCGCCACATTCTGGTTTTTGGCGATAGCAGCACCTTTCTTGCTTTGCGAATTGGTATAAAATACAAACCCCCGCGGATCGAAATTTTTTAGCAGCACAATGCGCGATGACGGCCTGCCGTCACGCCCCACCGTGGCAAGGTTAAAGGCGGTCGGCTCTTTCACGGTTTTCTGCGCCGCGCCGTACCATTCCGTAAAGATTGCGAAGGGGTCAGAATCCGGGGTTATTTTTTCAAATGGTTTTTGCATGGCGTTTACTATATAGAATATTCCCGTAATGGGACAAGCAACTTTCCAGTTTGAGCCGGATCACGATTATACGCCCGAAAACTTCCTCGTTTCGGAGTCGAACCGCCTTGCCTATGAATCCGCCACCGCCTTTCCGTGGGCAGGCTATGCACTCAACATCCACGGGCCGAAGGGCAGCGGCAAAACCTACCTTGCCAACATCCTCAACAACCTCGCGGGTGATAGCGCAGTCATCATAGAAGATGTCTCCGCCGAAATGGACGAACAACTCCTCCTCCACACGCTGAACCAGGTGAAAGAGGAGGGGAAACACATCCTGCTCACCTCCGCCACCCCGCTGAACTCACTGGGTTTTAAACTGCCCGACCTCACCTCACGCCTTGCCGCAGTTAATTCTGTCGCCCTCAGGGAGCCTGACAACCAGTTGTTTTATATGCTATTCGCCCGCCATTTCAACGCACGCCAACTCAAGGTTTCCGACGAAGTTTTATCATTCCTCGCCTCCCGCGTTGAGCGCAGTTTTGAAAAAGCGGCAGAAGCAGTTGAACGCATCGACAAGCTTTCCCTCGCCGAAAAGCGCAACATAACCATCCCGCTGGTAAAAGATGCGATCTGATATCAACTCAGCCAGCCTCAAGGAAAAGGACTACCCGCAATACCTCGCCGCTGCGCTTGCGCCCGTGGGCAAGAAACCGCTGGTGACTGCGTTGTTCTGCTTCCATCAGGAAATCGCGGCGATACCGCTTGAGGTTTCCGAACCGATGGTCGGCATGATAAAAATGCAGTGGTGGCGCGATGTGCTGGACGAGATAACCCAAGGCAAACCACCCCGCCCGCACCCCATCCTGAAGGAACTTTCCCAACACTCACCGGACTGGGCAAAGCTGCATGAAGTGGTGGACGCTTACTGGCAATTGCTCGAAAACCGGCAGCCGCGCACGCTGGATGAACTTACCTCCTTCATAAAAAAAACCGACTGCATAGTTATTGAACAAGTCGCCACCGCCATAAACCGCCCATATTCCGAGCCACTGGCACTTGGCTACGCCTATGCGAAATTCGCGCACAAACTAGCCAAAAAACCTGAACAGCAAGCCTTATCCACCCAACTCGCCGAAGCCGCCGCCCCGCTCGCAAAAGGCCGCTCCGCCCTCACCGTCATCGCCCGCCATTACCTCAAAAACCAAAATAAGGAGCACCCCACCGCCCTAGCTTTCAAACTCCTTACTGCTAAAAATATTATTTAGAAACTCATGAGTGTCAGTTTCTTACCCCCACTCACCCCAACCCTCTCCTGATAGGAGAGGGAGTTATAATTCTCCCCTCCTATCAGGAGGGGATGGGGGAGGTGGAAAAGCTACAGACTACCGACCACAGACCACCGACTAAAACTTTCCCCTTTAATTTACAGCATTTTTGCTTTATGAAAAACGCCATAAAGTTATGACAGATAAGAGTAATTTCCTTTTGCCCTCCGGCTTTCGCGACCTGCTTCCCGCAGACGCCGCGAAGGAATATTTCTGCACGCAGAAATTCATCGGCAATTTCCGCAACTGGGGCTATGAGCTTGTTTCCACCCCGCTGCTGGAATTCGCAACCTCCCTTTTCAGCGGCGCTGGCAACGCGCTTGAGCCGCGCACGTTAAAACTCACCGACCCTGCCTCGCAAAAAATCGTCGGCATCCGCGCCGACATCACCACGCAGGTTGCACGCCTCGCCAAATCGCGCATGGAGGAAGCCGAACTGCCGCTCCGCCTTTGCTACGCTGGCGACATCGTGCGTTCCTACGCCCTCAACACCCGCGGCCAGCGCCAGTTACGCCAGGCCGGGCTGGAACTTTTCGACAAGAAACCAAACCCTTCCGCCGATGCTGAAATTGCCATCATCGCAATCGAATCCCTCCTCGAAGTCGGCCTCAAGGACATCACGATCGACCTCAACGCCCCCGGCCTCGTCGGTTCGCTGGGCATCGGTATAACCCCGGAGATCAGCAACGCGCTCGCCAAGCGTGACCTTGCAAAACTGCCAAAAACCTTAGCCGAACTAGCAAAAGCCTCCGGCAACGCCGAAAAAAGCTTCGCGGTTAAACTCCCCGCAAAATGCAAAAAACAGCTCGAATATCTCCGCGCGGTTTATGACGAGATACGCGCCACCAAACTCCCTGTCAACATCACCGCCGATTTTGCCGAAAACCGCGGTTTTGAATACCACAACACATTCAGCTTCTCGCTTTTCGCCAAAAACATCCGCGACGAACTTGGCCGCGGTGGCCGCTATTCCACCGGCGGGCTGAACGCGACCGGCTTCACCATTTACATCAACTCCTTCTCCGAAAAAATCACCGCCGGAAAACCCCCACAAACCCGCAAGCTGAAAGCCGGCGCGGGCTACAAGGAAATCAAGGCACTGCACAAGAAGGGCATTGTCACAAAGAAACTTTTTAGTCATTAGGCCACCTCCCCCATCCCCTCCTGATAGGAGGGGTGAAAGAGATATTTCCCTCCTGATAGGAGGGGTGAACCGTAGCTCCCTCTCCTATCAGGAGAGGGTTGGGGTGAGGTGCTAAAGATGGAACTTCGGAACATTAGAAATTCTGAATTTTCCCTTACGACATACGACTTACGACTCTCTAATGACTCATTTTTTGACCTTTCCCCCGAATTTTAGTAAACCAGCAAAATGAACAACACCCTCGCCCGCAACTGGTTCCTGCTCGGCATCATCTCGCTGGCCCTTTCGGGCATCATCGCGCCGCTGCTCATCATTGGCCGCACCATCGGCAACGCCGACGGCACCATGCTGAAAGACTATTTCCAGCTTTCCATCATCATGCACGTGAATTTCGGCATATTGATGTGGCTGCTTTCCATCACCGCCGGTTACTTCCGCCTTGCCGTCACTGAGGGCAGCAAACTCCCCGTAATCGCAGCGGCAATCGCCACGGCAATGGTCGCGCTCAGCCCGTTCGGTGACGGCGCGGCATATTCCAACAACTACATCCCGGTTTTCGACAACCCCGTCTTCAAAACCGGAATCGCGCTTTTCCTCACCGCGATAGGTTATGAAAGTATCGCCGCCGCACGCGCGCGAATCGACTTCAAAACCCGCAGCGTCGCCTTCCTAATCATCCTTTCGCTGCTCGCCTTCGGCGCGTCATACATCCCGATCCACGACCAGCCATCCAGCCACGCGTTTTACGAAACACTGTTCTGGGGCGGCGGGCATATCCTGCAATTCGCCTATGTGCAAATCCTCCTTATCGCGTGGCTGCTCATTGCCGCGCAGGCGGGTTTGCGCGTTGCCATCAGCGAAAAATGGCTGAAAATCATTTTCGCCCTCCCCGTCCTGTTCGTTCTCGTCACCACGTTCTACATCTACACCGCAGTTCCGGTCGAATCCGCCGAGCACATCAACTACTTCACCAAACAGATGATCTTCGGCAATTCCCTCGCCGCGCTGCCCATTGGCCTCGCGGTGCTGGCTGCGCTTGCCTGCAACCTAAAAAAACTCACTAACGCATATTACCTTGCCCTCCTTTTCTCGTTCATCCTGTTCACCCTTGGCGGCACGCTTGGCACCAAAGCCGCGCACGCCGTGGCACAGGGCGAAATCACCACCGTCATCCCCGCGCATTACCACGGCTCGGTCATCGCCGTGACCGTCGCGCTGATGGGCCTCGTCTACCACCTCCTGCCTGCGCTTGGCGGCAGGGCAATCAGCAACAAATGGGCATCAATTCAGATTGCGCTTTACAGCCTCGGCCAGATCATGCACATCGCCGGAATGGCCATTTTAGGCGGCCACGGCGCACAGCGCAAAACCGTCGGGCTTGATTACATGCAGCTTTCCGACTCCACCGAAAAACTCATCAAATACGTAATGCACGGCGGCGGCGGGTTGATGGCGATCGGCTTCTTCCTGTTCATCATCCTCACGTTAAAATCATTGCTTCGCAAGTAGTAGCTTGAGTCGTGAGTCGAGTACCACCTCCCCCATCCCCTCAGGGGTAAATTGTAGCTCCCTCTCCTATGAGGAGAGGGTTGGGGTGAGGTGGCCCTAATGACCAATGACTAACGACTAATGACTTCCCCTCAAACCCAGCGCAAAACCGACTACCTTGCCGATGAGTATCAGCGCCGGCGATTTCACCGCGTTCTTCTCAATAACCTCCGGCAGGGCGGAAAGCGGCGCGAAGAACTCGCGCTGGTTCTCCTGCGTGCCGTTCTCGATCACCACCGCCGGCATATCGGGCTGCATCCCATGTTCCACCAGCCTTTGGCAGATGAGGCTGATATTGGTTATCCCCATATAAATCGCCAGCGTTTTGTCCTCACTCGCAAGTATCTTCCAGTCCACCCCCGGCTCGATATCGTGGCAGCCGTGGCCGGTGAAGAAATGCACGCCCGAAACATAATCGCGGTGCGTAAGCGGGATGCCCAAAGCCGCGCCGCAAGCCGCCGCTGCCGTCACTCCGGGGATGACCTCAAACGTGATCCCTTCCTGTGAAAGCGCCTCGATCTCCTCGCCGCCGCGCCCGAAAATAAACGGGTCGCCGCCTTTCAGCCGCACGATCGTTTCAAGCCCGGAATCCCGCGCCAGTTCAACCAGCAAGGTATTGATTTCCTCCTGTTTCATCATGTGTTTGCTTTTGCTTTTTCCCGCGAAATAGCGAATCGCTTTTTCCGGCAGATGCTCCAGCACCTTATCGGAGATGAGGTTATCATAAACCACGGCATCCGCCGCTTTTAGCACCTTGGCCGCTTTCAGCGTGAGCAGTTCCGGGTCGCCCGGCCCCGCACCCACCAGATAAACTTTCGTTCCCATATTTTCCTTTCTACATCCCGCATTTCCGATTACCACTCTCCCCAGCACCTCACCCCATCCCTCTCCTCATAGGAGAGGGAGCCAATTCTCCCCCCTATCAGGGGGGGGTGGTTACCTTACGACTTACGACCTACGACTAACCATACCCAGCCCGACAACCGCCAAGCACGCTGCATATATCGCGTTCCACGCCGCCATTGAAAGCCCGAACAGCACCCATGTCGCCTGGTCACAGCGCACAGCCGGGGCAGCTTCAAGGTGTTTGCGCAGTTCCTCGATCGTCATTTTCCCGTCAATTTCGCTGGTGCAGTCCTGGAAACCTTCCCACCATTTTTGTTCGATCCCGGTGTGGTAAACCGCGATAACCGCACCCGCAGCCACCGCCAGCACCGAAAGCTTGAGGAAAGTGTTTTTGGGGAACACAAACTCAAGGTCGGTTTTGCGCGTGCTGCCGATATGAAGCACCAGCAAACCTATCGCCGCGCCATATGCCCAGCGCTGCCAGATGCACAACTCACAAGGGTGGTAGCCATCGACATATTGCGAATAGAACGCCACGCCCAGCGGGGCGAGCAGCAGCAATAGAAAAAACCTTGGTGAACGGATAAATGATTGTATTTTCGCCATTTGCATTACCGGAAATAAAAAACCCTGCAAACCTGCAGGGCACTGACCCACCTCTCTCATCTTACAATTACCATAATAACACACAACCTGTGGTTTTGTCAAGTTTTTGGGGTACGATTTATCCCAATAATTTCAAGCGGTTATAAGGCAGTTTGAAAATAACTCTCATTTTGTTGCAGTTTTGCAACATTATTTTTGCCCCCGTGCGGCGCTCCTGCGCCTCCGATGGGCTGTGCCTCCGGCACGCTCAA
>CAZJFC010000001.1:38366-69322 GCA_964545245.1 uncultured Rickettsiales bacterium | reverse complement strand
CCGAGGAGCGGGAAACGCGCGGGTTCATTTCGATGACAATCAGACGACCGTTTATCGGGTTCACCGCGAACTGCACGTTGGAACCGCCGGTTTCCACCCCGATTTCGCGCAGCACCGCGATCGACGCGTTCCGCATGATCTGGTATTCCTTGTCGGTAAGCGTAAGCGCGGGCGCAACGGTGATGGAATCCCCGGTATGCACGCCCATCGGGTCAATGTTTTCAATCGAACAGATGATGATGCAGTTATCATTCTTGTCGCGCACCACTTCCATCTCATATTCTTTCCAGCCCAGCACCGATTCCTCGATAAGCACCTCGGAAACCGGGGAAGCGTCCAGCCCGGATTTAACGATAGCCTCGAATTCCTCGCGGTTGTAGGCGATGCCGCCGCCCTGCCCGCCGAGGGTGAAGGACGGGCGGATGATTACCGGGAGGCCGACTTTTTCGAGCACTTCCCAGCCTTCCTCCATCGTGTGCGCCACGCCGGATTTAGGCACGTCCAGCCCGATTTTCACCATCGCGTCCTTGAAAAGCTGGCGGTCTTCGGCCTTTTCGATCGCCGGGATATCCGCGCCGATGAGCTTCACGCCATATTTTTCCAGTACGCCGTTTTTGGCAACCGCAATCGCGGTATTAAGCGCGGTCTGCCCGCCCATTGTCGGGAGCAGCGCGTCCGGGCGTTCTTTTTCTATGATCTTTTCAACGACTTCCGGGGTGATCGGCTCGATATAGGTCGCGTCGGCCATTTCCGGGTCGGTCATGATGGTGGCCGGGTTGGAGTTAAGCAGGATAATGCGGTATCCATCAGCTTTCAGCGCCTGGCAGGCCTGGGTGCCGGAATAGTCGAACTCGCAGGCCTGGCCAATTACGATTGGCCCCGCGCCGATAATCATGATGGATTTGATGTCCGTACGTTTTGGCATAATTCTCCCTGCTCACAAAAAAACAAAATTTTGAAGGGTTTAACGTATCGACATCCATAATTCAAGGGTATTCTCCCCATTACGAAAATTGACCGCTATTTAAATTTTTAAAAAATTATTGACACAGGCAAAGCAATAAATTAAGAAAGTTTAATGTAATTCAACCGGGTAACGAACAATGACATCCGAAACACTTAAAGCATTATCACAAATACGCCTCAACCATGAATCTATTTTTTCCGAATTGATCTCAAACCATGCCCTTACATCATCCAATTCGCGCAAGACTCTTAATCAACTTAATATAGGCGGGATTAACGCTGCCATTGAATCAGTCCCCTTTGTATTTGTGTTCACTGAAATATCACGCCTGCATTATGGCGAATCGTTTTTAACGCCTGCGTCGCTGGCGATGCATTTTGAGGACCGCCATAAGCTGGATTTCACTATAAAGCTCAGCACGGCGCTTCTTCCCTCAAGCACCGAATATGCAGTTCTGGGCACAGACCTGCTAACTTTTCTCTCTTATTCCGCGAAAGGACTGGATGTCATGGCCACGCAAATGGGAACATTACGCGAAAAACTCATTAATTTACAAAAACCACAATCTGCCAACATAGTGCCGGCAGATGGCAAAGACCTAACAGTAGCAGACCTTGAATTTGCAAGGAGGTATTACCGCCAATTACTTGCTTCCTTCTCAGAAAGCGTTCACAAAATCTGGGAATATTTTGAGAAACAGACAAGGCTATACATTGATTGCATGGAGACAGAACTTTGGGGGCCTATTCGGGAAAATCTGGAATGCGGCGATGCCGTCCACAATATTTTCACTATAGAAACAACAACTTACACAACAAACAAATCCGGTATCGCGGCACTGGATGACAGGCTTCCGCGACACCTCGAAACAAAGGTCGTCAGTGGCAACAGGCCTGTTGATATTACCAGGGACGCGCAAGAAGTTCTGGAAGAAATCGATATTGCCAAGCAAAGGCTGAATGCGCTTTCACGCCAGGCGGGACAATTGGGCGCGGTTAACCAGAGACAAATATAACTGCCATCCCGACCTTAACCTGCGCCTATTTGTTTAGTCGTGAGATAATAATACCATAACCGCCCCTAAAAAAACCTGATTACCCTGTTATTTTTTGTATATTAATTAAATTTTTACCAATTTTTATTAAAATTAAAAATATATGCTATTTCTGGCATATCAAGGGTTAGCTCAACTTAGGGTTCAGAGTCATGATAAAAAAATTTACGGGCAATGATTCGGGCAATATACTGATAATCGCGGCGCTTATGCTGCCGCTGTTGCTAATCGTCCTCGTCCTCACGCTTGACCTCAACTCGGCGCAGACGGAGTTTTCCAATAACAACAACGCCACTGATTCTTCCGCGCTCAGTACAGCGGAACACTTACAAAAAGCAATGCTGAAACTTGAAAGACCGGCAGGGGAAGCCTTAACCCCTGACGAGATCCACAAATACGCGCTTGAGGCATGGCTGTCCAATGTCGCACGGGACAGCAAGCTTGGCGAACCTGACCTTGAAAAATTCTCCGCCCGCCTTCAAGGCGACTTGATAACCGTTAAAGGCTGCGTGAAAGTTCCTTATAGCGTTAAGGAGAAAACCGCCAATGACCCCGGTTTCCAGCTCGTATGCTCGGAAGCGAAAGCCCCGGTCAAATGCGTGGCATTCGTCCAGAACAAGGAGGAAGCCTGCCCGGACGCCAACAGCGACGGCAGCATAGAAAAACGCCGCACATATTTATGTAGAAACAACACAACGCATAACTGGGACAGCGAATGGAGCAGCTGGGAAACGGTTGACAACACCTGTTGCGTGCCGCAGGAATATACGGAAGACCGCCCTTGCCCAATAGGAGAAAACGGCATAAGGCAGGAAGGAAATATAAAGGTCCGCGTCGCCAAGAATTGCGGCGAAGAGTGGTATGAGGAAGTTATTGAAAATAGCTGTAAATGCTTCGATGGTAACCCTTCCCCGTCTTTTACTTCCGCCACCGCTAATTCGGCGCTCAAAGGATGCCAGCAACCATGCCTCAAGATCAACTGGGTTGATTACGATGTCTCATGCACCGCAAACTGCGTGTCGGGTTCGGACAAAGACGAATCATGCAACCCTGAAGTAGGTAACAGAAAACTAGACAGGAACTGGCGATGGAAACCGGGAACTAAATGTAGTGTAAGCCCTGACCACAAGTGCTATCAAGGTAGGGATGGTGGCGACCTGCGTTTGCAGTTAACTAAATCAGGTGATAAGTGTAGTAATAACAGTATAACCTATACCCTATCCGGTAAAGCACAAAAAAATGAGGGGCTGATAGACTGCAATGAACCTATAGGCTGTGGGTTCACTAGTGATAAAATATCGGTAAGTTGCACCGCAAAATATAGCTCTGGCAGCGATAGCGGTGAAGAGTGCACGCCCAGAGGTACCGAGGGTGACCTAAGAACAGATAAATGGCAATGGGATGGCTCGTGCAAGACCAATTCCGGCAATGCAAAGTGCAAAACCATCAAGAAGGATGGCAAGCTCCGCCTGAGGCTTCACAATTATAGCAATGGATGTGATAAAAACGGTAACTGCAACGAATATACATTAACCGCTAAAGCGAAAAAAAAGCCGGGAACAGACAAGTGCTCAGCTTCATGCCGCAAAGTTGAATGTGACGCCACTTATAAAAAAGGCACGGATTCATCTGAACAATGCAATCCAAAAATAAAGCAGAACGGTACTGCAAGTTCATTAAGTAAGAGTGCCTGGATGTGGGTAAGTGGTTGCTCGACCGGAAAAAGCTCGGCCAAATGCAGTACGGAAATTGATGGCAATTATCTTAGCATGGAACTCAAAAACTACGGCAGCGGTTGCGATAAAAATGGAAACTGCCAGACACATAGCCTAAAAGGTATGGCATGCAGGAAAGGTATAGCAGCTCCCCCTGAAGTAAACTGTGAAACGGATTACAGGCAAGCGAAATGCGATATGCCTGACGAGGTTTCCGTATGTAACCTATGGGGCGGGGAAATCAAGGTTGGTTTCAATACGCCATATAATGACCAGCAGGGAAGCGGTTCCACCCTCTGGAAAACCGAGGATAACGGCCGCTATGAATATTGGATAGGGTTCAACCAGGATTCCCACAAAAACTCCCTCAGCGGCATCGTCGTCTGGGACAGGCAGGAGCAGGACTTCACCTTAAGCGGTTGCTCGAAATATGCCGATGGCCGCCAGCAGGCCGGGGAACCGCCGGTGCGGAAGAAAGACGGCAACCTGACCGGGATGTACCACTCCAACTACCCGCATTGCTATTACGGCTCACTGCCGGAAGACAGCCGCGACAAGTGTAAAAGCACCCCTTAAAGCCGATAACGGAACTTAAGCGTTAGTTTTGCCCATCACTCCCGATGCCATTTGTCGTCACTCCCGACACGCTATTCCCCGTCACCCAGCCGCTATTCCCCGTCACCCCCGCCGTAGAGCGGGGGTCTGGTGAGGGGGCAACCTCCCCGGATCTCCGGTCAAGCCGGGAATGACAGGAAAAAGACAGGAATTTCAATTGGATAATAGCAAATAAACTACCGACCACCGACTACAGACTTTCTTCCGCACCCTGCCTTTCCTCCCCCATCCCCCGTTATCCTTCCCCCTTTACCCATACCTATCCATTAACCTTGGTTAAACCACATTAACCATAAAGTTGCATAAATTTCTTGACTTCGCCCTAAGGTTGAGGTATTATGGCAGGTTGGTGGGCTGGGAAATTCCCTGCCGCTTTTTATTTTTATTGTTGAAATTGCATAATCAAAACGGGGCAGATACGAAGCGGGATAACTAATCCGGATGGGGTACTAAAAAAACCGGGCGTCAAAAAGCAGTTCAAAAAATTATTCGGGTTTGTTTCCAGCCGGAAAAAAACGCGGAGAGAACCGGAACCTCATATCATGGGTAAAACCCGCAGCCGGCCTTGGTTATAGCACCGGCGTAAAAATAAAAACAGTCACGCGGAAAAAATATTTATTTTTGTGCTTGACTCATCACAACGGCCTAACTATATTCCGCGCTCCCTGACATGGGGTCAGGGGCTATGACTAGTTTTGGTCGATAAACAAAACGGATATTAAAAATGCCTACAATTAACCAATTGGTTAGAAAACCGAGAAAGCCTCTTTCGCACCGTAACAAGGTTCCCGCATTGAAGGCCTGCCCGCAAAAACGCGGCGTTTGCACACGGGTTTACACAACCACCCCGAAAAAACCTAACTCAGCCCTTCGTAAAGTCGCGCGTGTGCGCCTTACCAACGGTTTCGAAGTTTCATCATACATTCCCGGCGAAGGCCATAATTTACAGGAACACTCCGTTGTCCTTATCCGCGGCGGCCGCGTGAAAGACCTTCCGGGCGTCCGTTACCACATCCTGCGTGGCACGCTTGATACGCAAGGTGTGAAAGACCGCAAACAGCGCCGTTCATTATATGGGGCGAAAAGACCGAAATAACCTTCTAATCCTCGTGTTCACGAAGTGAATCACGGGGATCTCAAGAGGAGAATCGACTACCCCGATAAAGCAGCAGCCGAGTCGGACTAAAAAAGGAAACAAAAGCTAAACAACGAGATCCCCAACATCGGCTACGCCAAGTTGAGGATTTGGAGATAAAACAATGAGAAGAAGAAAAGCCGCAGTCAGAAAAATCCACCCGGATGCGAAATACCACAATCTGGTGCTCGCCAAGCTCGTCAACAACATCATGTATGACGGCAAAAAATCCGCGGCAGAAAAAATCGTTTATGACGCGCTCGACATCATCGCCGATAAAACCAAACGTGACGCGCTCGAAGTTTTCCAGGAAGCCCTGAAAAAAGTCCGCCCTTCGGTGGAAGTCCGCTCCCGCCGCGTCGGCGGCGCAACCTATCAGGTTCCGATGGAAGTGCGCGAAAGCCGCTCTGTCGCCCTCGCGCTGCGCTGGATCATCGATTCCGCCCGCAAGCGTTCCGAAAAAACCATGCCCCTGCGCCTTTCCGGTGAGCTTCTCGACGCTCTGCAAGACCGCGGGAACGCAGTGAAAAAACGCGAAGAAACCCACAAGATGGCCGAAGCGAACCGCGCATTCAGCCACTTCAAATGGTAATTTGAAGAAATTGTAAAAATGAGAATTTGAGAAAACGAGAAAAATAAGAAGGAGATGGAAGCAGGAAATTAAAAACAGGAAAAACGAGAATAATATTCTCAATATCCCAATTTCACAATTTCCCGATTTCCAGAAAAATTTATGGCACGCACCACCCAACTTCAACACTACAGAAACATCGGTATCTGCGCCCACATCGACGCGGGCAAGACCACTACCACCGAGCGTATCCTCTACTATACCGGTAAATCGCACAAGATTGGCGAAGTGCATGAAGGCGCAGCCACCATGGACTGGATGGTTCAGGAACAGGAGCGCGGCATCACCATCACTTCCGCAGCAACTACCTGCTTCTGGACGAAAGACGACCAGCAATACCGCATTAACATCATCGACACCCCCGGCCACGTTGACTTCACCATCGAGGTTGAGCGCTCTATGCGCGTCCTCGACGGCGCGGTTGCCGTATTCGACTCGGTTGCCGGTGTTGAGCCGCAATCCGAAACCGTATGGCGCCAGGCCGATAAATACGAAGTCCCGCGTATCTGCTATGTGAACAAAATGGACCGTATCGGCGCGAATTTCAAGCGCTGCGTGGACATGATGGTTGACCGCCTCGGCGCCCGCCCGCTCGTCATCAATTTCCCGATCGGCTCCGAAGACAAATATGAAGGCGTGGTCGACGTCGTTAAAATGAAAGAAATCGTGTGGGACGGCGAACAGCTCGGCGCTACTTTCCGCGAACAGGATATCCGCGCGGAGCTTAAGGCAGAAGCCGAAGCTTACCGTGAGAAACTCATCGAAACCGCAGTTGAGGCCGATGATGCCGCAATGGACGACTACCTCAACGGTAAAGAGATTCCCGTTGAAACCCTTAGGAAATGCATCCGCAAGGGCACTATCGAGCGCATCTTCTTCCCGGTCGTGAACGGTTCTTCATTCAAGAACAAAGGCGTGCAGACCATGCTTGACGCCGTTGTCGAATACCTCCCTGCCCCGATCGACGTCGCCGAAATCAAAGGCGTTGACGCTGATGACCACGAAAAAGAAGTTTCCGTTCCTTGCAGCGATACCGCGCCGTTTGCCGGCCTTGCGTTCAAGATCATGAACGACCCATTCGTCGGCTCGCTTACTTTCGTCCGCGTTTATTCCGGCAAGCTTGATGCCGGTTCATACGTGCAAAATACCGTAAAAGACAAAAAAGAACGCGTTGGCCGCATGCTCCTCATGCACGCAAACAACCGCGAGGACATCAAGGAAGCTTACGCCGGTGACATCGTCGCCATCGCGGGCCTTAAAGACACCACTACCGGTGACACGCTTTCCAACCCGGACAAGCCGGTCATCCTTGAGCGTATGGAATTCCCTGACCCGGTCATTGAGATCGCGGTTGAGCCGAAAACCAAAGCCGACCAGGAAAAAATGGGCCTTGCCATTGGCCGCCTCATCGCGGAAGACCCATCGCTGCGCGTTGAATCAAACGAGGAAACCGGCCAGACCATCCTTAAAGGCATGGGCGAGCTTCACCTTGAGATCATCGTTGACCGCATGAAACGCGAGTTCAAGGTCGAAACCAATATCGGCGCTCCGCAAGTAGCTTACCGCGAAACCATCACCAAACCATTCCAGGTTGACTATACCCACAAGAAACAATCCGGCGGTTCAGGCCAGTTCGCACGTGTCATCATTGATTTTGAACCGGGCGAGCGCGGTTCGGGCTTTGCTTTCGACCAGAAAATCGTCGGCGGTTCGGTTCCCAAGGAATACATCCCAGGTGTTGAAAAAGGCCTTAAAGCGCAAAAAGAAACCGGCGTCGTTGCCGGGTTCCCGACCATTGACTTCAAAGCCACCCTCGTTGACGGCGCTTACCACGATGTCGACTCCAGCGCCCTCGCATTCGAGATCGCAGCGCGCGCGGCCTTCCGTGAAGGCATCGCCAAAGCAGGCCCGGTGCTGCTTGAGCCGATCATGAAAGTCGAAGTCATCACCCCTGAGGAATATATGGGCGATGTTATCGGCGACCTCAACTCCCGCCGCGGCCAGATCCTCGGCATGGATGAGCGCGGAAACGCAAAAGTTATCAATGCAAACGTGCCGCTTTCAAGCATGTTCGGCTATATCTCGACCCTCCGTTCAATGACGCAGGGACGCGGTACCCCGACCATGATATTCAGCCACTATGAGCCGGTTCCGGCAAACGTCGCTGAGGAAATCAAAAAGAAAGTCGCATAAGGGAATCAGAGGTTCAAAAGGAAAAACTATGGCAACACAGAAAATCAGGATAAAACTCAAAGGCTTCGAGCACATCATGGTGGATAAATCAGCGCGTGAGATCGTGGCGACCGCCAAGCGTACCGGTTCCGATGTCAGCGGCCCGATACCGCTACCGCAGAACCGCAAGGTTTTCACCGTCAACCGCTCACCCCATGTTGATAAAAAATCGCGCGAGCAGTTTGAGATCAGGACTCACGCAAGGCTGATAGATATCAAGAACGTCACCCCTCAAACCGTTGAGGCGCTCGGCAAACTTGAACTCCCTGCCGGCGTTAACGTGGAAATTAAATCAGGTAACTAACATGAGAACAGGATTAGTAGCAACAAAACTGGGCATGACCAGCGTTCTTTCAAATGACAGGAGCATTCCCGTAACGCTCCTGCAGGTGAAAGACCCTGTGGTCATCGGCCAGAAAACCGAAGAACGCGACGGCTATAACGCCGTTGTCATCGGTGTTGAAACAGCAAAACCAAAACACGTGAACAAGCCGCAAAAAGGCATTTTCGCAAAAGCGAAAGTTGAAGCGAAACGCAAGCTGGTCGAATTCCGCGTGGCGAAAGAAAACCTCGTGCCTGTAGGCAGTGAAATCCTGCCCAGCCACTTTGTCACCGGCCAGTTCGTGGACATTCAGGGCGTAACCATCGGCCGCGGCTTCGCGGGCGTTATGAAGCGCCACAATTTCCGCGGCCTTGAAGCTTCGCACGGCGTTTCCGTCTCCCACCGCTCGCACGGTTCGACCGGCCAGCGCCAGGATCCGGGCAAGGTCTTCAAAGGCAAGAAAATGGCCGGACATATGGGTTCCGTCAACGTAACCACCCAGAATATCGAGGTTGTACAGGTTGATGACGAACTCGGCCTTATCGTCGTCAGGGGCTCAGTCCCCGGCGCGGAAGGCAGCAGGGTCATCATCAAGGATGCCGTGAAGATCATGGCGCCGCAGGATGCGACATACCCGGCAAAGATTAAAACCGCTAATCCTCAGCCGAGCGAAGCAAGTGCTGGGGAACCCGTGAGTGAGGAAACTAAACAGGAGAACCAAAACTAAGATATCCCCGGCCTTCGCAAAGCGAAGCCGAGGATTTGGGAAAATAATTATGAAAGTAAAACTTTACACAATCGACTCCAAAGAGTCAGGCGAAGTGACACTGAATGATGCGATTTTCGGCGTTGAGCCGCGCGCGGATATTCTTCACCGCGTCGTGAACTGGCAGCTCGCGAAACGCCGCGCCGGTACGCACAAGACAAGGACCATCAGCGAAATTTCCGGCACGACCAAAAAACCGTGGAACCAGAAAGGCACTGGCCGCGCACGCGCCGGTTCCCTCCGCTCCGCGCATTTCCGCGGCGGCGCTACTATTTTCGGCCCGGTTGTCCGCTCCCACGCAACCGACCTCCCGAAAAAAGTCCGCGCGCTCGGCCTCAAAATGGCGCTTTCATCGAAAGCGGCAAATGACAGCCTCATCATACTGAAGGAAGCTGCGCTGAAATCTGCCAAAACCAAGGATTTTGCAGGCATTGCCAAAAAATTCGGCTGGAAATCGGTGCTCATCATTGACGCTGAAACAGTTGACGGCAACCTGAAAAAAGCATCATCCAACATCCACGGGATCGACGTGCTGCCGACAATCGGCGCAAACGTTTATGACATCCTCCGCCACGAAAAACTCGTGATAACCGAGGCTGCCGTGAAAAAGCTTGAAGAGAGGTTAGCATAATGGCTACTGAAACCGCAAAGACCGAACCTAGGAAAAAAGCCCCGAAGGCTGACAAGAAGCCGGTAAAAGCCGCGAAAAAAACCGCGACCGCCGCTTCTTATGATGTCATCCTGTCACCGGTCATTACCGAAAAATCAACCATTGCCAACTCTTTAGGCAAATATGTTTTCAAAGTCGCCGTGGACGGAACAAAAACCCAGGTTAAAAACGCTGTCGAAGCTATCTTCGGCGTTGAGGTAACCAAAGTGAATGTCGTGAACTATGACGGAAAAATCAAGGCTTTCCGCGGTAGGTACGGCAGAAGGAATAATTACAAAAAAGCGATTGTTACACTTAAGGCAGGCCAGTCAATTGACCTCGCAGGTGGAATAAAAGCATAAGGAATAATGGCATAGGGAGTAGCTGCAATGGCACTAAAAACTTTTAATCCGATCACCCCAACCCAGCGCCATCTGGTTCTGGTGGACAGACGCGAACTATGGAAAGGCGGCCCGGTAAAGGCGCTTACCACAGGCCGCGCGAAGTCCAGTGGGCACAATAACCGTGGACGTATCACCACGCGCCATAAAGGTGGCGGGCATAAGCAAAGCTACCGCCTGATCGACTTCAAACGCCGTAAATTCGACGTCGAAGCGACTGTCGAGCGCATCGAATATGACCCGAACCGCAGCGCTTATATCGCCCTCGTGAAATACACTGACGGCGAACTGGCTTATATCCTTGCCCCGCAACGCCTCCAGCAGAACGATAAGATCGTTGCCGGTGACCGCGTTGACGTAAAGCCGGGCAATGCAATGCCGCTCAAAAACATTCCGGTCGGCACTATCGTCCACAACGTTGAACTGAAACCGGGCAAAGGCGGACAACTCGCCCGCGCCGCCGGTTCCTACGCCCAGCTTGCCGGTAAGGACGGCGGTTACGCGCAGCTCAAACTCCGCTCCGGCGAACTTCGCCTCGTAAACGCTGAATGCCTTGCGACAATCGGAGCCGTTTCAAACCCTGACCACCAGAACCGCGTTATCGCGAAAGCGGGCCGCTCACGCTGGCTCGGCATCCGCCCTACTGTACGCGGCGTTGCGATGAACCCGGTTGACCACCCGCATGGCGGCGGCGAAGGCAAGACCTCCGGTGGCCGTCACCCGGTGACCCCGTGGGGCAAGAAAACCAAGGGCAAGAAAACCCGCTCGACCAAGAAGAGCAATAAAATGATCATTAGAAGAAGAGGTAAATAGAGCTTATGTCTAGAAGTGTTTGGAAAGGCCCGTTCGTTGACGGCTACCTGATAAAGAAGGTGGCGAAAGCGCGCAGCTCAGGAAAAAACCAGATCATCCAGATCTGGTCACGCCGCTCGACAATCATCCCTGATTTCGTGGGCTTGACTTTCGGCGTTTATAACGGCAAAAAATTCATCCCGGTCCTGGTATCGGAAGAAATGGTTGGTCACAAATTCGGCGAATTCGCCCCGACCCGCCACTTCCCAGGCCACTCCGGACACCGCAAAGAAGACAAAAAATAGGCCTTAGGAGAACCAGAGAATTATGGCACAGGAATTACAAGCAATAGCGAAAGCAAACATGGTAAGGTCAAGCCCTATCAAACTCAACGTCGTCGCGCAGATGATCCGCGGAATGAAGGTAGGCGAGGCAGTGGCCCAGCTCACTTTCTCACACCGCCGCGTTGCGAATGATGTTAAAAAATGCCTCCAATCGGCAATCGCAAACGCTGAGAACAACCTCAACATGAACGTGGACAACCTTTATGTTGCGGAAGCCTATACAGGCAAGAGCCTCGTGATGAAGCGCATGCGCCCCCGCGCAAAAGGCCGCGGCGCACGCATCCTGAAGCCGTTTAGCAGAATAACAATCGTTTTAAAAGAAAGGGCTGAATAATGGGTCAGAAAGTAAATCCAATTGGTTTAAGGCTTGGCATCAACCGCACCTGGGATAGCCGCTGGTTCTCAAGCAAAAAAGAATTTGCCGATAAGCTGCATGCAGATATCGCCATCCGCAAATATGTGAAATCCAAGCTCAAGGACGCCGGTATTTCCAAAGTGGTTATCGAGCGCCCCGCGAAAAAAGCGGTGATTGCCCTGCACTCCGCGAAACCGGGCATAATCATCGGCAAAAAAGGTGCTGATATCGATAAGATCAAAAACGAACTCAAAAAATTCGTCGGTAAGGATACCGAAGTCATCCTTAATATCATCGAAATCCGCAAACCGGAACTCGACGCGAAACTTGTCGCTGAAGGAATCGCGCAGCAACTCGAACGCCGCGTCGCCTTCCGCCGCGCCATGAAACGCGCAATGTCATCCGCCATGAGGCTCGGCGCGAAAGGCATCCGCGTTAACGTCTCAGGCCGCCTCGGCGGAGCCGAGATCGCCCGCATGGAATGGTACCGCGAAGGCCGCGTGCCTTTGCATACGCTCCGCGCGGATGTGAACTACGCAACAGCGGAAGCTTATACCACTTACGGCATCATCGGCGTGAAAGTGTGGATCTATAAAGGCGACATTATGGAACACGACCCGCTGGCCGCCGAAAAGAAAGCTAATGCTAACTAGAAAATGAGAAAACGGGAAAATGGGAGAATGAGAAAATGCGAATAAGAGGATAGGAAATAAGGGAAAATCATCCCGGTTTCACGATTTCCCAATTTCACAATTTCTAAAAGGAAGATTATGTTACAACCGAAAAAAACAAAATACAGGAAAGCCCATAAAGGCCGCATCCACGGCCAGGCCAAAGGTGGGACCACCGTCAGCTTCGGCCAGTATGGCATGAAAGCCCTGCAGGCGGAACGCGTCACCGCGCGCCAGATCGAGGCCGCGCGCCGCGCAATCTCCCGCGCCATGAAACGCGCAGGAAAACTCTGGATCAGGATCTATCCTGATGTGCCTGTTTCGCAAAAACCGGCTGAGGTAAGGATGGGTTCCGGTAAGGGTAACCCTGAATACTGGATCTGCCGCGTGAAACCGGGCCGCGTATTGTTCGAGCTTGACGGCGTTGATGAAGCGACCGCGCGCAACGCTTTTGAACTCGGCGCAGCCAAGCTGCCGATCAAAACCAAATTTCTGAAAAGGGAAGAGTAAACCATGGCCGCAGCAAAACAGAAAAAAGCAGCTAAACCTGCCAAAACAAAAACCAAGGAAGGCGTTATCGTGATCGACGACGCAAGAGCAAAAACCCCTGACCAGTTGAAGGAACTCCTCCTCCAGTTCAAGAAGGAAACTTTCAACCTGCGCTTCCAGCGCGCCGTGGGTGAAGCCGCCAACCCTAACCGCAAGCGCACACTCCGCAAAAACATTGCGAAAGTGCTGACCGCTTTGAACGAGAAAAAACCGGAGACTAAAAATGCCTAAACGTGTATTGCAAGGAACTGTGGTCAGTGACAAAGGTAACAAAACCGTAAGCGTTCTTGTTGAACGTAAATACCTGCACCCTGTTTACAAAAAAACCATCCGCTCGTCCAAAAAATACGCAGCGCATGACGAGAAAAACGAATATAAAGCCGGTGATATCGTCAATATCCAGGAATCGCGCCCGCTTTCAAAAACCAAATCATGGGTAGTGGTTGAGAAAATCGGCAGCAAAAACGTTGATGACCTCCTCGCCGCAGCCCCGGTGAAGACATCAAAAACAACCAAAAAGAAAAAGGCGTAACCAGCTTTAGAGTTATACGGAGTGATTTATGATTCAGATTAAAACAAAACTCGACGTGGCCGACAATTCCGGCGCAAGGAAAGTTGAGTGCATCAAGGTCCTTGGCGGCGCCAAGAAAAGAACCGCCAGCGTCGGCGACCTGATCGTGGTTTCCGTGAAGGAAGCCATCCCGCGCGGCAAGGTGAAAAAAGGCACGGTCTACCGCGCCGTTGTCGTCCGCACCAAAAAGGACGTACACCGCGCTGACGGCAGCGCCATCCGCTTCGACCGCAACGCCGCCGTGCTCATCACCAAGGAACTTGAGCCGATCGGCACACGTATCTTCGGCCCGGTCGTCCGCGAGCTGCGCGCCAAAAAATTCATGAAAATCGTTTCCCTCGCCCCGGAGGTTTTGTAGGAAAACGGGAAAATGGGAAACCGGGAAAATGGGAGAATGTGAATATGGGAATTCTTTAAATTCCAACTTCACTAGTCCCTAAAAAAGGAAAAGAAAATGTCTAGACAGAAACTCAAAATCAAGACCGGCGACGAAGTTATCGTCACCACCGGCAAAGACAAAGGCAAAAAAGGCAAAGTCGTGAAGATCCTCCGCGAGGAAGCCCGTGCCGTTGTTTCCGGCATCAATGTTGCCACCAAGCACCAGAAGCCTTCCGCTGCCGGCGCAGGTGGTATAGTGAAAAAAGAACTGCCCATCCACATTTCCAACCTCGCGATCGTCGACCCGAAAGAAGGCAAGGCAACCCGCGTTGGCTACAAGGTGGAAAACGGCAAAAAAACAAGAATTGCAAAGAAATCGGGTGAAGCGCTCGCCTAGGTTGGCTGGCGTGTAACCTGAAGGAGAAAGAAAATGGCTGCCAGATTATACGATTTTTATAAAAACAACGTACGCAAGTCGTTACAGGAAAAATTCAACTACAAAAACCCGATGCAGGTTCCGCAGATCACTAAAATCGTGCTGAACATGGGCGTGGGCAAACTCGCAGTTGCCGACAGCAAAGCCATCGACGCTGCCGTTAATGAGCTTACCGCAATCGCCGGCCAGAAACCGCTTGTCACCCGCGCGAAAAAATCGATCGCGACCTTCAAGCTCCGTGAAGGCCAGCCGATTGGCGTGAAAGTCACCCTGCGCAAGGACAATATGTATGAATTCCTTGACCGCCTCGTTAACATCGCGCTTCCGCGCGTGCGTGACTTCCGCGGCCTTTCCGACAAGAAATTCGACAGCAACGGCAATTACAATTTCGGCCTGAAAGAGCAGATCGTCTTCCCTGAAATCAACTATGATAAAATTGACAAGATCAAGGGCCTTGATATCACCATCTGCACCACCGCAAAAACAAATGAGGAAGCAAAAGAACTTCTCGCAAGCTTCAACTTCCCATTCGCGGCATAGTCAGGATATCTTAAACTATTTAACCCGCCTTCCCGGCGGGTTTTTTTTGGGGATTTATATACTTGATTAGGCCATGTCATTGCGAGGAGGCAACGCCTGACGACCGCGTCCGCCGAAGCCTCTCGCCGCGCAGGCGCAGCGGGTGGCGAAGGAGGAAGCAATCCAGACTGGATTGCCGCGCTCACATTGTTCGCTCGCAATGACATGTTATGGCTGGTATATATAAGTCCCTTTTTTTGTTGGCTTATGCTCCCCACATGGCTGTCCCAAACTGATAATTGTTATTAATCTTTCTTGACTATGAACATGGTTTTGTGGTCTATTTACTTCGGGATAAACAATAACAGAGGGTAATCATCATGAGTAAATCAACCTGGGGATCAATTGAAGATTTTGTAAAACTCGCTATCAACAGCGCCGCATATAAACCGGAAGGCTCGTACTTCCCGCTTGACCCGGATTGTATAGCTTTAAGCCGCCCTATCAATGAGCCAATAGAAGGAACTGACTCATCAAAAGGAGCGGCGGCGCTGATTAATGGAATAAATAATGCTTATGACGTCAGGATTGAAGGGGATAACCTCAGCTTTGATGATGTTATCCGCCAGACCGTATTAGCCTTGCTGAAAAGAGGTGAATTAAAGCTGGAAGAAAATGGGATAAACCAAATCCTGCGTGGAACTATTGCTGAAATAACCGGCACTGACCAGAATTTACTCCATGACGGCTTTGTCGTCATCCGCCCTGAAACCCATTACGCCGAAAACGGTGTTTCCCCTACTGACCAGATCACCGCTTTACAAACCGCAATTTCAGGTTCCCTTGAAAATATTTTCGGGCTGGAAGGAGAAAGTATTGATATCGGGGAGAATACAACAACCGTAAAAGATATTTATATCCAGCTTTGCGAAGCGCTGCGGAAAGCCGGGAAAATTGAACCACAGGCAAAAATCGGCGGTAAGGGCGGCAGGGGAATCGGCGCAAGCGGAACGGAAGAAGCGGCCTAGCCTGCTTTGCGCATTACCTGAATTGTGGCATTGGCGATATTGAAATCACGCTCAAGGCCGTGGGCAAGTTCAGCAAGGAATTGGTCATCCGCGCCACTAGGCACTAAGAGATGGGCGACCAGCGCGTTCTCATTGGTGCTGACCGCCCAGATATGAAGTTTGAGCACGGCTTTTACACCCGGTTGGGCAAGCAGGTAGCCATTCACCTTCCCTGCATCCATACCCGCCGGAACCGCCATTAAAGCCAAATTCACGGAATCACGCAGCAACGCCCATGTGCCAATGAATATAACCACCACGATCAGCAGGCTTATTGCCGGGTCAAGCCAGTTCCACCCGGTGAACAGGATAAACACGCCGGCAACCGCAACCCCAAGGGAAATCGCCGCATCGGCGAACATATGCAGGTAAGCGCCGCGGATGTTCAGGTCATGCTTGCGGCCACGCATGAACATATAGGCAGTAAAACCGTTGATAAGGAACCCCAGCAATGCGACATAGATAACCGTTTTACTTTCAACTATAGCAGGGGTTAAGAGCCGCCCGACAGCTTCATAGGTGATGTAGCCAATCGCCGCCAGGAGTGTTACCGCATTGACCAGCGCGGCGAGTATGGTGCTTGATTTTAACCCGTAAGTATATCTTGCCGTCGGCTTCCTGCCGGAAAGGTAAACCGCGCCCCATGCCAGCAACAACGCCAGCACATCACTCGCATTATGTCCCGCATCGGCAAGCAGGGCGAGGGAGTTTGAGTATATGCCGTAAATTACTTCGGCGATGATAAAGCCCGTATTCAGAATTATACCAATCAGAAATGCCCTGCCAAAGCTTGATGGCGCGTGGGAATGGCCGCATTGTTTATGCTCTCCGCTCATGCCGCCAGACTCACCTTATTGCCATATTGGCGGCTGAGCTTTCCTTCCAGTTCCAGCTCAAGCAGGACTTCATTGACCACCGAAACAGGCGCAGATGCGGCAGACGCAATTTCATCCACCGTGACCGGGGATGAGGAGAGCATTGAGGTAATCTTTTCGCGGTAATTATCCGGCGTAATAATTGCCAGAGTTTCATCCTCTTCTTCGGGTTCATATGGCGCAAGGTTTTCAAGCAGGCGAAGTTGCCCGACATGGCCAAGGTTCTGGATTATATCCTGCGCATCCTCCACGAGCTGCGCGCCGGATTTGATAAGGTAATTCGTGCCGGAATAGCGCGGGTCGAGCGGGCTGCCGGGAACCGCGAACACCTCACGCCCCTCGCGCACGGCAAGTTCGGCGGTTATCAGTGAACCGGAACGGCGAGCGGCCTCAACCACCACCACAGCTTTCGCCAGACCTGCAATTATGCGGTTACGCTGCGGGAAATGGCGCTGGAGCGGCCTGACACCAATCTGGTGTTCAGAAATTATCAGCCCGCCTTCTGCGATTTTATCGAATAGTTTTGCGTTTTCAGGCGGGTAGCATTCATCCAGCCCGCCGGCGACAACGGCAACTGTGCCGGTTTCGAGAGAGGCTTTATGGGCTTCTGCGTCAATCCCGCGGGCAAGGCCGGAAACCACAACAAACCCCGCCTGCCCCACTTCCGCAGCAAGTTTGCGTGCCACCGCGCAACCATTGGCAGAAGCGTTGCGGGTGCCGACGAAGCTAATCGAATCACGCGGGAGGAGGTTGATATTGCCTTTGTAAAACAACACTGGCGGCGGGTCATAGGTGTTTGCCAGCGGCAGCGGGTATTGTGAATCGGTATGGAGGATTATGCCTATGTTGTGTTTTTCCGCAACGGCAATCTCCCCTTCCGCCTTTTCTTTGGGGTATAGTTTTTCCGGGGGAAGCTGGGCAAGGGCGGCTTCAGTTGAACCAAATTTACGCAGCAATGAATAATAAGTACGCGGCCCCACCCCTTCGGAACGGATAAGCTGGATGGCGCTGGTTACCTCATTTGGCATTATTATGCTACTTCCGGTTTTATTGGCCTGATTAACTTTATCATCCGCGGCCAATAAGTTTTCTCGGCTATCCGCAAATCATAATGATTCTGTAAATTAAGCCAGAATTCAGGTGATGTCCCAAAATATTTACCCAGCTTAAGCGCAGTTTCAACTGTTATGCTGCGTGTGGATTTTATAATCTGGTTAATTCTTCCCGGAGGCACATCAATATCACGCGCCAGTTTGTTCTGGCTAATGCCATGAGGCTTCATGAATTCCTCAAGAAGGATTTCACCGGGCGGAACTGGTTTTAGTTTAGTCATGATAATCCGTTATCTCCACCTGATATGCCCCATCACTATTCCAGATAAAGCATAACCTGTATTGGTCGTTAACCCTTATACTATACTGTCCTTTACGATCTCCCTTCAAAGCCTCCGAACGATTACCGGGAGGAGATTTTAAATCTTCAAGGGAAGTAACCGCCGCCAGCATTGCCAATTTACGCTGCGCCACCCTTTCAATTGACTTAAAAACCCTGACCCTTTCACCATTATAGAGTTTTTGAGTATCCTTACATCTAAAGGTCTTAATCATGTTATCATGGCAAAGGTATTATGTCAAGCGTAATATCATATGTTACACCATATAGGTGTATTATATAGCCACTTTGGATTTATTTTTCAACGCAGTTTTTCTTTTCAGCCGGGTGATTATCTGCTCGGCATTAAGCCCGGCTTCGGAATACATATTATATGGCGCATCCTGATCCTGGAAGTTGTCCGGCAGGTGAAGCGGCACAAATTTAAGTCCCTGAAGCAGGTTTTCTTCGGCGAGGAATTCCATAACATGCGCGGAAAAACCGCCGATAGAGCCTTCTTCAATTGTAGCCAGTAGCGAGTGGCGGGTGGCGAGTTGGCGTATCAGATCCTTGTCCAGAGGTTTGCAGAAACGGGCATCGGCCACGGTTGCGTCAAGCTGCTCGGCGGCTTTGAGCGCTTCCTGCAGGCGCGTGCCGAAAGAAAGTATCGCAACATCCCCCTTGCCTTCGCGCATAATGCGGCCTTTGCCGATTTCGAGAGGAATACCTTTTTCCGGCAGTTTCACGCCGATACCCTCACCGCGCGGGTAACGGAAGGCGCTGGGCTGGTAATTGATTTGCGCGGCGGTTGCCACCATGTGCATAAGCTCGGCTTCGTCACTTGCCGCCATCACGATGAAATTCGGTAAAGTGGCAAGATAGGTAACATCAAAGCTTCCGGCATGGGTTGAACCGTCTGCACCCACCAGCCCGGCGCGGTCAATCGCGAAACGGACTGGCAGGCTCTGGATGGCGACATCATGCACCACCTGGTCATAGGCGCGCTGGAGGAAGGTTGAATAAATCGCCGCGAAAGGCTTGTATCCTTCCGTCGCCATGCCCGCCGCGAAAGTTACGGCGTGCTGCTCTGCGATACCGACATCGAATGTTCTGTCAGGAAATTGTTTACCGAACAGATCAAGCCCGGTGCCGTCCGGCATTGCGGCGGTTATTGCCACGATCTTGTCATCAGCCGCAGCTTCCTTAATCAAAGCTTCGGCAAAAACTTTGGTATAGCTCGGCGCTTTAGGCGCGGATTTTTTCTGCTCGCCGGTTTCGACATCGAACTTCACCACGCCGTGATATTTATCGTCCGATTTTTCCGCCGGGGCGTAGCCCTTGCCCTTTTTGGTGAGCACGTGAATGAGGTATGGCCTGTCCTCGCCGTTATCGCGGATGGATTGCAGGATAGGGACAAGCTGGGCAAGGTCATGCCCATCGACCGGGCCGATATAATAAAAACCGAGTTTTTCAAATATGTTGCTGCCCTGAGTGATTTCCCGTGCAAGATGCTCGGCACGTTTGGCGATTCCTTCCAGCGGTTGCGGCAACATGGATTTAACGAAGTTGCGCGCGGAGAGGAACGGCTTGGAAGAAATGAGGCGGGAAAGATATTTGCTCATTGCGCCAACCGGCGGGGCAATCGACATTTCATTGTCGTTGAGGATGACAATCAGCTTCGATTTATGCGCCCCGGCGTTGTTCATTGCCTCGTACGCCATGCCTGCCGACATTGCGCCGTCGCCGATTACGGCGATAACTTCGTTGTTGCCGCCTTTCAGGTCACGGGCGATCGCCATGCCCAGCCCGGCGGAAATCGAGGTGGAGCTGTGCGCCGCGCCGAATGGGTCATACTCGCTTTCGCTGCGCTTGGTGAAGCCGGAAAGCCCGTGTGCCTGACGGATTGTATGCAACCTGTCCTTACGGCCAGTGAGAATCTTATGCGGATATGACTGGTGGCCGACATCCCAGATTATTTTATCTTCCGGCGTGTTGAACACATGGTGGAGCGCCACGGTAAGCTCGACCACGCCAAGCCCGGCTCCCAGATGCCCGCCGGTTTTTGAAACAACCTCGATTAAAAAGCCACGCAGCTCATCGGAGAGAGTTTTCAGTTCCGCAACTGATAAACCTCTGATATCCTTCGGGTCATTAACCCTATCCAGAATGGTATAAGCCATGAGAAGCGCATTATTCTTCATTATCGCGAGTTTTTCAATCATTACTTGGGGAGTTTCCGCGCCATTTTCTGCCGCTTCCGGGGTAAAAATCATCCGTGGGGCAGAGCCGGAAAAGCCGGAATCACAACTCATTGATATTATTCAGGAAAAGAAAGAACCGGAAAAAAAGGAAAAAACAAAAGAGGAATTAGTCAAGGAACAGATTGAGGAAATCCCGACCCTGCCTGCGATCCAGCATTGCCTGAAACTGGAGGATTCCCTTACCGAGCATTACCTTCTGGTGGATAATTACAATAGCCCGCTGAAAATACATCTCGGCGCAACCCTGCCCGATTTCGGGTTCATCATCCCGCAATACTGGGTAGTGACCGAACGCGCCCCGCGGGTAAAGTTCAATGCCATTATGAGCCTGAAGCTTTCTGAACAGCTTGGGTTCAAATATGGCGGGTATAAATTCCAGGGCAATTGCCAGGCCACAATTGACGGGGAGATAAAGAAGCAGGATAATTTTTCATTCGTGGAAATTTCAATGCCGCTCGCCTTTGACACCACCGAAGCTAAACTGACTTATGTACTGGCAAGGCAGGATGGCTATAACTGGCTGGTGGGTGATATATTGGTGAACAGCGAAAGCCTTGTAAAAAGATACCGCAAGGAAATAACCGATAATATTCAGGCTGAAGGGATTGATAAGGCAATCATTGATCTGTGCAAAACCAGCAATTTCCCGACTTTGGAATGCGAATAAGCTAGGGCGTCACATCAATCATTTTATCGCTCACTTTCATCTTGCGGTAGAAGTGAAAAAGATGCGTCATGAAGGCGATGCCCCAGAAGGGGGCGAGTAAATTGAGTAACGGGATAGTTGCCATGATGGTAAGGCCGACACCGCCACAGAGGATAGTGGTGCGGTATTTGCGGCGCATCTCCTCCGCTTTTTCTATTGTCATATAACGCCTCGCGACCATCACGAAGAATTCCCGGCCAAGCAATGAACCGTTCACCAGATAGAAAATGAATATGTTCACCACCGGCACAAAGAAATAAACCGGCAGCAGCACAATGTTAATAAGCACCGCCTTCAAACTGAATTTTGCGTCATGGACAAGCTCTTTCATCAGCGGGTTCTCAACCGGTTTCGCATGCGGATAAAACTTGCGCTCAATCGCCCCGGCGATTTTTTCATCAAAGAAATTCACGATTATCGGCATGATGCCGGGAAACAGGATGAAGGCGATAATCGAGGAGCCGAAGAACCCGAAAACCGAAAAATAGGAAGCTATCTCATAGCCAAACCAAGCAGGAACGGCCACAGTTAGGTAAGTCACTACAGCGATAAAGCCCGCCAGCACCAGAATCGTTATCAGCAGGCTATAGATAAAGATGCCAAGCATCCCCGGCACAAATAACGAACGGAGGGATTGGAAAGAAGCGGTAATCAGTTCACTCATAATTATCCATCATATCCAATTACGGATAAGTTTTCCGTAAGTTTATTAACTTAACTGATTTATGCGCTCATTGAACAACAGCATATCTTCCCATGCCTGACGTTTATTAAGCGGCGAGCGCAGCAGGAATGAAGGGTGGTAAGTCACCATAACCTGGGTATCCTGTTCCATATAACGGTTGCGGTAGGTAAAGCCCTTGCCGCGCAGCCTGCCCATGGAATCATTGTTTTTCAGCACTGCCTGAACCGCCGTCGCGCCCACCAGAAGAAGAATTTTCGGGTTAACCAGCGCTATATGCTTTTCAAGGAATGGCTCACACATGGCAAGCTCTTCCGGGGTGGGCTTGCGGTTGCCCGGCGGACGCCAGAAAATCGTGTTGGTGATATAAAATCCGGTTTTGCGGTCGCGGCCAATTGATAACAATACTTTATCCAACAACTGCCCGCTCATGCCGCAGAAAGGAATCCCCTCCCTGTCCTCATCCGCGCCGGGGGCTTCGCCAATCAGCATAACGCGGGTTTCGGGGTTGCCATCACTGAAAACAGTCTTGTTCGCGGTTTTCTTAAGCGCGCAACCATCGAATTTTTGTACTGCCTCGCGCAGCTCTTCAAGGGTTTTTGCTTTATCCGCCTCATCCCTTGCGCGGACAATCGCCTCGGAAAGCGAGGCTGATACTGAAGCAGGAGCGGCAGGTTTTACGGAAGGGGTTTTCGGCATTTCCACACTCGTATTGGTTGCCCGCACGGCTGGTTGCTGGGCAGCCGGATGCTTTTCAGCAAAAAAGTTGCGCGGCTCCTCGGCAAGCAGGCTGGTTACACCTGCCTCAACATACCATTCCAGAGCAGGCAGGGTTTTCATACTTCCCTATTTTTTCTTTTTCTTTTCGGTTTCCGCAGTGGCCGGGTCAAACGCATCAGGTATCACATCGGAAAAAGCAAGCGGCTTGCCGTTCGCTACCAGCAATTCGCCAGATTCATATTGTGCGGCAATATAGTTGCCATGGCCTGCATATTTACCAAGGTATTTAACCGGTTTTACGATTTTGCCTTTCACTTTCTTAATGCCGCCCGCCTGACCGCGTGCTGCCGGATTGTTCTTACTTCCCATAAAAATACCTCTTAAAACTTTTATTTAGAATTTATTATATTTTTAATTTTGCTATGCTATTACTAGATAGTACCCCAGTTTTCAAGTAATTATTTATGAAAAATCTCCGGAATTTGCTAATTTTAGTGGCTGTGCTTGCCCTTGGAGTCGTTGCCGGCCTTAGCGTTTCTAACCGCTACGCGCTCAAAACCCCTAAGGAAATCCCCGCTGCCATAGTAAAAACCCGCCAGTCATGGGTCGGCGGCTATCTTTCAGGCTACCATTCCGCGCAAAACAAGGATTATGAAACCGCCTCAACCTATTTCGCAAAAAGCCTCACCTTAAGGAAAAGCAGCCCAACCCTTGAATCCCAGGCCATGACGCTGTTGCTTGTCTCCGGCAAATTCAGCGAAGCGTTTGAACTCGCGAAATCACTCAGCAGTAACAGCGATAACGGCCTTGCAAAACTTGCCCTTATCATTGACGCAGTGGAAAAGAGCAACTTCAAAAAAGCCCAGGAAATCGGCTCCGAAGTCGCTGCGGATTCGGCAAATAATACTATCATAAACCAGTTATTGCTGGGCTGGACAACTTTCGGTATGGGCAAAACGGAGGAAGCTAAAGGGATTTTTACCAAGCTTAAGAAAGACGGCGTATTGCCTACCCTTTCCGATTATAACCTTGCGCTTTTCCTTCAGCTTTCCGGCGATAAAAACGAAGCCGCAAAGGTTTATGATAATATGCTGAAAACAAAGAAACTGCCTATCGGCATGGCGGCATCGGCCTATAATTTCTATGCCGGGAATGAAAAGAAACAGCAGTTCATAGTCTCCCGCTTCGGCAGCGAAAAACAAATCAAGAAACACCGTAAAATCGATGATATAAAAGACGCAGTCGCTGAGGCGCTTATGGGCGTCGGCGGCGTTATCATGACCGAATATGGCCCTGACCAGGCCGCCGCACTTTTCCGCCTTGCCACTTACCTTAACCCCGAGCTTGACGAAGCAAAGCTTCTCCTTGGCTCAATCCTGATGAATGAAGGCGATTTCAAGGCCGCCAATAACATATTACGCCAGATCGGGCATGATTCCTACCTGACCGATTACGCAAAACTCGCCATTGCCCGCAATTTCGAGGAAATGAACCAGGACAGCAAGGCCCGCCAGTATTTTGAAACCCTGGTTGATAATGACGAAACCCGGCTTGACGCGCTGGTAAGCCTTGGCGATATTGTGCGCAAATCGGAAGATTATGCAAAAGCCGCCGAGTATTATACGCAGGCAATTGATTTCATCACCGAAGATGGAAAAAAAGACAAAATCAACAAGAAATACTGGGCCGTCTTCTTCGCCCGCGGCGTATGCTATGAAAGGCTGAAGGAATATGACAAGTTTGAAAAAGACCTGAAAATCGCCCTTAAGCTATATCCCGACCAGCCGGACGCCCTTAACTACCTTGGCTATACATGGATCGACCTCGGCAAGAACCTTGAAGAAGCAAAACAGCTTGTCCTGAAAGCGCACCGGCAACGCCCGGATGACCCGCATATTACCGATAGTGTCGGCTGGGCACTGTATAAGCTCGGCGAACATGAGCAGGCAGTTGATTTTATTGAAAAAGCTGCCACCCAAATGCCATATGACCCAACGGTAAACGACCATCTGGGTGATATTTACTGGACAATCGGCAGGAGAAGCGAGGCACAGTATCAATGGCAGCGCGCGCTGGATAATGACCCGGATGACAAGCTGGCGGTAGTCCTTCAGGAAAAACTGGAAAACGGCCTTGTGAAAGTTGCCGATAACGCTGAGTAAAATGCTGATAACCGCCCCCGCCAAACTCAACCTGTTCCTTGACGTAACCGGGAAACGCGATGACGGTTACCATGAATTATACAGCCTGTGCGTCTTCCTTGACCTTGCCGATGAGATTGAGCTTGAGGAGGCAGATAACATAAGCTGCGAGATGATGCCTGGTTATAATATCGGGGAAGATAATATAGCGTTGAAAGCGGCACTGGAATTAAGCAAAAAATTGCCGGAGCCATTTGGCTGCCGGATTAAAATCAAAAAAAACATCCCGGTCGGCGGCGGGCTGGGCGGCGGCTCAGCAGACGCGGCAGCCACCATTGCCGGACTTGATAGGTTATGGCAACTGAACCTGTCCCATGCGGAGCTTTACCGGGTTGCAGTTGGGCTGGGCGCAGATGTTCCGGTTTGCCTTTATTCAATCCTGAACCGGGAAAATGCCGCGTTTTTTGCCGGAACCGGGGAGATTATCACCCCAGCCATAAACCTGCCGGAACTGTATCTGGTGATTGTCAACCCGAACAGGCACCAATCCACTAAAGAAGTGTTCACGAAACTGAACCTTCAGGCCAACGCCTCCCGGTATGATTTTAAATGGAGTTCACCGGAGGAATTCTTTAATTTGTTAAAAAAACGCCATAACCGGCTTGAGAATACCGCCATTTCACTAATCCCCGAAATCGCGCATGTGATCTCCGTAATCCAGGCGCAGGAAAATTGCATTATCTCCCGCATGAGCGGCAGCGGGGCAAGCTGTTTCGGGCTGTTCACCACCGAAGCCGCCGCAAAAGAGGCGGAATCGGTTATTGCCGCCGAATATGCCGAATGGTTTGTAAAATCGGCAAAAATGTTCTAAATTGCCGCCATGAGAGCATTTAACTTTGGCGGAAAATCAAAAAGAAGGAAAAGTGAGATTGGGCTTATACCCATTATCAATGTAATTTTCCTGCTTATTATCTTCTTCATGGTTGAGGGAAGCATAAAGAAATTTGACGTAATCCCCATTAACGCGCCAGTTTCCAGCAGCGGCAGCGCCATTTTTGGCGAACATGTGGAAGTAATGGTGAGCGAAACCGAGATTATCCTGAACCTAGAACTTGTGGACGAAAACAGCCTGCGCGACGGGTTGGTAAAAATCCTTGAGCAGGACCCGGAAACCGAAATAACCGTAAAATCCGATGCCTCACTCGCCGCCGACCGTTTTATCGATATTCTGGACATTATTAAGGAAACCGGCGCAAAAAACCTTTATCTGGTAACTGTTTCCTCATTCTGATAGATAAATTGATATGCAGCAAATTGAGATTAATTATAAAACCAATTATAAACCAATCCCTAAACGGCTGGGGATGAAGGCATTCACACTGGCCCTATTGCTCCATTTTGGCCTGCTCGCTTTTTATGGTTTCGGCTTCGGAGGGTTTGACAACGGGGTTATAGTAAGCAAGCTGAAAATCCGCCTGGGAGACAGCACTTCAATTCCCGAGAAAAGCTTTATTTCGATGAATATGGATGATGAAGACCTGCAATATGAGCTTGCGGATGACGCCTCCTCACCGCAAACCGCAACGGCAGAAAAGCCGCAGGGGAAAAACAATAAAACGGCAAAGAACCTCACAAACTCTGAACCTGCTGCCGGAAAACAGCCGGAAAAGACCGTCAGGGTAGAGCCACCAGCACGCGGGCAGCGCCCCGGCTCGGCTTATGGCAATGCCAATAATGGGCTTGTGAAAGCGGAAAATTACCTTCAACTCCTTGGATATTTTGTCCAGGAGGGCGCTATCGTCCACACCCCGACTTCGCTAAAAGGCAAAGCGGTGCTGAATCTCCATATAAACCGGGAAGGCTATGTTACTGAATATGAGCTTAAGAAAAGCTCCGGATATAAAGCGCTTGATAATGCCGCGATTAACTTCGCAAGAAGGGCTATGCAAAGCCCTCTGCCGCCCGCACCGCAGAATTTTGAATCAGACGCAAAAATCCTGAAATATGATTTCACAATTTATTATGACTAATTCCCATATTTTGCTAGAACCCTCTCCCCGCCTGATACAGGCAGAGGAAGAAGCAAAACTGTAAAAGGCTTTATTTTTATGGACCATTTTAATTATAAAAACAGCGAACTTCACTGCGATGATGTTGCGCTCTCAACAATAGCGAAGGAAGTAGGCACGCCATTTTATTGCTATTCGCACGCGACTTTAAGCCATCATTACAAGGCCTTCACTGAAGGTTTTGACGGCGTGGATACGCTGGTTTGCTTTGCAGTAAAGTCAAATTCGAATTTTGCCGTAATCAAAACACTTTCCGGCCTTGGCGCAGGCGCTGACGTGGTTTCCGAAGGGGAAATCCGCCGGGCGCTGAAATGCGGCGTGCCGCCTGAAAAAATTATTTTCTCCGGTATCGGCAAAACCTCGGCGGAAATGCAATTTGCGCTTGAAACAGGGATTTTCCAGTTCAATGTGGAGTCCGAAGCGGAGCTTGACTTGCTGAACATGGTAGCAGGCAAGCTGGGGAAAACCGCCAATATCGCGATACGCGTCAACCCGGATGTTGACGCAGCAACCCACGGTAAAATTACTACCGGGCTTAAAACCAGCAAATTCGGCATTGATATTGATTATGCGCCGAAAGTTTATGAAAAAGCGGTGGCGCTTGAAAACATCAACCCGCAAGGGATTTCAGTCCATATCGGCTCCCAGATAACCGACCTGAAACCATTCGAGAACGCTTTCAGGCGCGTTAAACAGTTTCTTGCCGAGCTGACCCTTAAGGGCCTTAAAATAAAGACACTCGACCTTGGCGGCGGGCTTGGCGTCCCTTATGAAATGGGCAAGAATCCACCACATCCGCGTGATTACGCAAAGATGGTGAGGGTTATTTTCTCCGATTTTAAAGGCAAGCTGATTTTTGAGCCGGGACGTGTAATAACCGGCAATGCAGGAGTTCTGGTAAGTGAGGTGATATATGTCAAACCCACTGAAGAACGCAATTTCCTGATTATCGACGCGGCGATGAACGACCTGATACGCCCCTCATATTATTCCGCGCACCATGATATTGTCCCGGTAAAGCTTTACCCGCATAATAAACCCGGTAAGCCCAGCGAGTTCCGGCATTATGATATAGTTGGCCCGGTATGCGAAACGGGGGATACTTTCGCCCAACTGCGCGAGATGCCTGAACTTACAGCCGGTGACCTGATTGCCTTCCGCACCGCCGGAGCTTATGGGGCGGTAATGGCCTCCGGCTATAACAGCCGGAAAATTGTCGCGGAAGTAATGGTAAAAGGGAATAAATACGCGGTTACCGCCCGCCGCCAGACATATGACGAAATGTTTGAGCGGGAAAACATACCGGACTGGTCATAATTTTAGCCCCTGCCCCTTGAAATTCGTATATAATCGTCTAGATTACTTATCCTATGAGCAAACCAGAAACAAAACCTGAAGCAGAACAGCCCGCACCTGAAACCATCAACGCGGCAATTCCCGAAGAAATCATAAAACAGGCCACCAAAGCTGTTGCGGGTGAAAATACCGAAGAATTAAAAGCAAAACTTGAAGATGCCAAGGAAACCGCCCTGCGCGCGCTTGCCGATGCGGAAAATACCCGGAAACGCGCCCAAAGGGATATTGAGGAAGCAAATAAATACGGCATTGCTTCCTTCGCTAAAGACCTTCTTTCCGTGCTTGAGAACCTGCAACGCACCATTGATGCCGTTCCCGCAGATGCTGCGCAAAACAGCGAATTGTTAAAAAATCTGGTTACAGGGGTAGATTTAACAAGAAAAGAACTGCTTTCAGTCTTTGAGCGCCGCGGAATCAGGCCGGTTGAACCAAAACCGGGCGAGAAATTTGACCATAGCCTGCATCAAGCAATCGCCCAGGTTGAAGACCCTAAATTTGAACAAGGAGCAATCATCCAACTCGCGCGTACCGGATATATTATCCACGACAGGCTCCTACAGCCCGCTATGGTTACTGTCAGTAAAGGAATTGTAAAAGCGCAACCAGACCAGCCTAAAGTTGATACAACTGCGTAGTGGATTTTTTCTACTTTCCGTATAAAGTTGGTTCTGCATGGAAAATAATATTCAAAAACTACGTAAGCAGAAAGGCCTTACAATGAAAGACCTTGCTGATCTGGCCGGGACTTCCCAACAGCAAATTGACAGGCTGGAAAAGGGAACCAGGCGCATAACCGCCGAATGGATGGAAAGGCTGTCCAAGGCGCTCTCATGCCGCCCTACCGATATTATCAATTTCAGCACACCGGAAACAAAACCCGGCAAAGTTGCAACCGCAACAGCCACTGTAATTGGGGCAATTGAAACAAAATTCTCCAACATGGTACGCAAATTCACTGATGATGAACAATATCAAATCTCGTTCCGCCCTTCCAAAAAAGACCAGGACCGAAACTTTTTTGCATTAATTGTTGAAGGGGGAAATTATGGTTCCTACCCTGAGAATTCAGAATTGATATTTGCCGAGTCATCCGCAAAAAAAATACCGGCCGTCCTCGCGGAGAACCTGAAAGGATTTATTTCCGGAAAAGCCTCGAAGGAACATAAATTTGAGATTGGCGGAACTATTGTGTATGGTTATATTGTAAAAAGCATCAGGAGTGAATAAATGCCCCTAAAAGTCGGCGTTATCAGCGAAAAGCTCGGAACATATGACGCCGCCACAACCACACTCATCGCTCAGGAAGCAGTAGAACGCAAACATCAGGTTTATGCCATCAGGCCGGAAAATATCGGCAGCCTGAACAGCCGTATAACCGCAATCGCCATGGCTTATGACGGAAATGAAGAATCCGGCAGCAAATCCGTAATCGGGCTTGACGAGCTTGATGTCATCCACTACCGGCAGAACCCGCCGGTTGATATGGCATATCTGACCAATCTTTACCTGCTTAATACTATCAGCGACAAGGTACTTATTATAAATTCCCCCGCTGCCCTGATAAAATTCCCGGAAAAAATCCTGCCGCTGGATTATCCTGAATATCTCCCGCCTACCCTGTTCACTTCCGATATTGAGGAGATAAAAAGTTTTATTCAGGAATATAACGAAATTATTATAAAACCGGTTTATGAATTCAGCGGCAACCACATACTGAAAATCAGCCGCGATGAACTTGCCAGCCGCGAAGAAGAAATAAAGGAATTCCTCGCCAGCCAGAAAATCAAGGTAATCGCGCAGAAATTCATACCGGAAGTAAACACCGGAGATAAACGCATCCTGCTGATCAACGGCGAAGTCGAGCACGCCTTCCTGCGCGTTCCTGCCAATAACAGCCATCTTGCCAATATCGCGCAGGGCGGCACATTAAAAAAAACCACACTTACCGAAAAAGAAAAACATTTCTGTGAAACCATAAAACCTTTATTGATAGAAAATGGAATCTATATCTGCGGGCTGGATTTTATCGGTGAATATCTTACCGAAATAAATATCACCTCCGTGGCAGGATTTACCTGGGCACATGATTTATATGGAACAAAACCTGAAGCAAACCTCTGGGACATCATCGAGCGCAAGTTTTGATATCGGAACCCTTTTGGAAAGCCTTGACCGGGAGCATGTCAGGGAATGGTTCGCCCGTAAGCTGGAAGGAAAGATGCCGTATTTCTATAATTCAGTGGATATCCGCAATTCCGGCACAAAAATCGCGCCAGTTGATACGAATATATTCCCGGCCGGTTTTAATAATCTGAGCAGTGACTCCTTCATATCCGCATCGGAACAGGTCAGGATATACATTGAATCGCATTATCCCGGAACCAGGTTGATCGGCCTGCTGCCAGAGAATTTCAGCCGCAACCTGTTTTACTGGGATAATATCGCCGCGATCAGCAGCATTATCCACAACGCCGGATACGATGTCGTAATACTCACCGATAGCCCTGAAGTACCTTCCGGAATAACCTCAAACAATGGCAGTGAAATCACTATTCACCAAATCACATTAAAGGAAGGGATAGTTTCCGCAGGTGGCAAAACCCCTG
>CAZJFC010000001.1:0-38356 GCA_964545245.1 uncultured Rickettsiales bacterium | reverse complement strand
CCTGACCTGCTTATTGCCAACCGCGATTTTACAAGCGGTATCCCGGAAATTCTTGCCAACGCGAAACAGCCTATAATCCCTCCGGTCTCAATGGGCTGGCACAGGAGAAGGAAATCCAACCATTTCACAGCCTATGACAGGCTTGCCGGAGCCTTCGCCAAGGAATTCGGGTTTGACCCGTGGCTTATCACGACATTGCACAACCAGTGCGGTGAAGTTGATTTCAAGAAACGCGAAGGCGTTGACTGTGTCGCGCTGGCGGTTGAAAAAACCCTTTCGGCCATACGAACGAAATATAATGAATATGGCATTAATCAGGAACCCTATGTATTCATGAAATCTGACAGCGGAACTTTCGGCATGGGTATCATGACATTCAAGTCCGGCGCGGAAGTGTTTGAAATGAATAAGAAAGACCGCAATAAAATGGACCGCATCAAGGAAGGCATCCAAAGCACCGAGGTTATTATACAGGAGGGCGTGCCTACGATTGAGCTGGTTAATGGGAAACCGGCCGAACCATTCGTTTACCTGATAAATGCAAAACCTGTGGGAGCTATCCTGCGTATTAACAGCAATCGCGATAAATTCGATAACCTCAACTCCGCCGGTATGACATTTGAGCCGATCGAATGCGCGAAAATAGCAAATCCATGCGATTTCAGTGCTATTGGCATTATCGGCAGGCTGGCCGCAATTGCCGCACTCGATGAAGATAATGACGCAGACTAGGCAAATGCCTGCTGCCTGTCCATTCTCTCAAGTTTTTTGGCGAGGAGCCGGCGGCTTTCAAAAGCAATATGGCGGGTGAGCTTTAATTTTATCATCGCCATTTTTTCCTCATAACCGCTTATATTTTCAATACTATCTTTAATCTGGCAAGCCGGGTTATTTCTTGCCGCCGCAACTGAGTGCTTCAACCGTCCGTTTTCAGAAACAAGCTCATTATACAGGGTTTCCAACTGATATGGGCTGCGCTGTTCCAACCCTTCTTCCAGATGTATCAGCCGGGTTATATTGCCCGCCCGGTATGCCAGTTGCACCTCCCCCAGCATTTCCCTATTATGGGCATTACCGGAAATATCCGGATGGAGAAGCTTGACCAGCTTGCGGTAAATACGTTTTATTTCCACTTCTATTTCATTACGGGTAGCAAATACGGACAGGCCAGTGGAAAAGGAATATATAACCGCATTGTTATCATATTGTGCCATCTGCCTTTCGATTGAGGCAAGCTCACGGCACAAATCACGGAAATAAGCGAGATAACCGGAAACAAATTTTTCAATTTCCTTGCGGATACCCATAATCTGCATCCGGAGAAGGATATTCTCGATCCTGAGCCTTACAACTTCCTGCTGCATGGAATTTCTCATGGGAAGGAGAATATATAATAATTATTCTTTTTAAAGTTTTTTGTGCATTTTCAACATTTTACCATTCTTTTTCCGGAAGCTGATTTCCTTACGGCAATATAAAAATATGTTATAATGTTCCTATGCACAGTGACATACCTGATTTTCCGCTGCGCTGGCTATATCTTGACCTCAATAGTTATTTCGCAAGCGTTGAGCAGCAAATAAATCCGCACTTAAGAGGGCGACCGGTCGCTGTTGTCCCGGTCATGACGGATTCAACCTGCGCCATCGCCGCAAGCTATGAAGCAAAAAAATTCGGTATCAGGACAGGCACGCCAATTTATGAGGCAAAAAAACTCTGCCCGGAAATTATCTGTGTGCTCGGCAACCATGAAATCTATACCGATTATCACCACCGTATTTTGGCTGAAGTTGAAAACCATATACCGATTGATGATATTGCCTCAATTGACGAAGTTGCATGCAGGCTGATGGACAATGAAAACAGCATTGAAAAAACACTGGAAATTGCAAGAAAAATAAAAAAAGGAATCACGCAGAACATTGGGGAATGCCTGCGCTCCTCAATTGGAATTGCGCCTAACAAATATCTTGCCAAGCTTGGAACAGAGCTTGAAAAGCCTGATGGGTTGGTAGTTCTGCAATCTTCCGACCTTCCTGACCGGATATGTGGCCTTTCCCTGAATAACCTGCCCGGTATCGGTAGAAATATGGAAAAGCGCCTGCATAATACGGGTATCAGTCAGGTAAGACAGCTTTATGAACTTTCCCCAAAACAGATGCGTCAAATCTGGCATAGCCTGTGGGGCGAAAAAATGTGGTATTACTTACGCGGATATGAAATCCCGGATGTGGAGACCGTGCGCAAGTCCGTTGGCCACAGCCATGTCATGGCCCCGGAACTGCGTGACCCGGCGCAGGCAGTGCATGTGGCAAGGCGGCTTACCATCAAGGCAGCAAGCCGACTGCGCAGGCTGGAGTTTTTTGCTAACCGCATGCAGCTCTCCGCCCGGATTGAAAATGGCCCGCGCGTAGTTGCTGAAATCAGCTTCAACCATTCTTCCGATAATTTTACCCTGCTGAAAGCGCTGGAAATCATGTGGGCTGAAGTAACAAATGCCAGCAAGAAGTCACGGCTCAAGAAAGTTTCCATAACCCTTACCGGCTTAAAACGCGAGGATGAGATACAACCCGATTTATTTGAAAATACAGGGCTTGAAAAACAACGCAGACTAAACCAGCTTTCCTCCGCGATGGATAAAATCAACCATCGCTTTGGCCGTGACAGTATCCTTGTCGGAATCACCCCGGAACAAGGAAAAGGTTTCTCCGGAACAAAAATTGCATTCACGCGCATCCCCGACATTGAGGAGTTTCTGGAATAGTTTATTCCGCAGGGTTAGTTATCTGCCCGGCAAAAAGTATATAGCCGGTTTTCTGGTCGCGTATCAGAAAAACAAACGGCCTGTCCAGAACATATTTCAGGTTATCCACCCGGATTGAAACCACCCGCGCCGCAATAACCGCAGTTGCGGCAGCGGCTTCGGTTCCTTCTTCATTCACCTCTACCACAGCCTTATGCAAAACCTTGTCTATTTTCAGGTCTTCATCTTTCGTGATTAACGGAAACTCCGCCTTATCGCTGAAGGCTTTCTTCAGGCCACCCTGCTGGAGCAGTTCACTTATATCCATTATTTCAGTTTCAAATTTAAATTTTGGGATGCTTAAGGTGGCTTCCTGATTGATCCCCTCTGCGGTGAACTTCGCAAGCGCTTCACCAAATATTTTTTTTCTTGCCGTGGCAAGTTCTTCCGCCCCTTCAACCGCCGGAAGCACAAAAATAATCGACAACCCGCTATCTTTGTAAGGAAGCTCGGCAATCTTAACACCATCAATTTCGGCATATTTTATCTTTCTTTCATCAGACATCATGCGGATATTTTTCTCCTCACCGGAAAGCAACCTGAATTTCGCATTGCGGGTTGCGCGAGGTTCAAATGCTTTATCCCACAATCCCTTGAAATACACCGCGTTCGTTATAACCAGCCTTGTATCCTCATCAAAATCCTGCGCGGAAACCAGATTACTGATTTTTTCCTGTGTATTCTCTGCAACCCACGAATTTATCTCTTTCGCAGCTTCTTCAGGTTTTGCAAACCCTGTCTGTTTTTCAGCAGTTTTGTAAAATTCTTTTGCCCGCGTTGAATATTCCGGAGTGATTTTTATACGGGAATCCACCCATAAGGCATTTGCGTTAAGTAATTGGTTCTCGCCCCTTGATTCTTCCAGAAGCTCAGCATTATTTCCGAAGGTTCCATGAAAATTATCCAGCGGCCTGATTTCATACAATTTGCCGAATCCGGCTGCTGTTTCGCCCCCTGCCCCAAGATAGGCAAGGTTCAACGCCGAAAAAATGCTGTAAGGGGAAAAGAAAATATTTTCCTCAGGGTTTTCCGCTGTAAGCCCTTCAAACAGCTTTACTGCCAGCTCGTTATTTGCTCCGGCAACCGCAGTTTCGGCATTGACAGGAATCTGCCATGCCTTGGAAACCAGCGGAACAACAATAATCAAAGCTACCAGTAAAAATGTTTTTTTCATCAGTTCCTGCTTTGCGCCCCCGGCCTGAATTGGTATGTACCTTTCGTTGTCAGCATATATCCTTCCTTCGGATATAACGATTCCTTATATTCTCCTCCCGGAACACCCCCCTCTTTTTCAAGCTGCTCCTCACTGCATCCGCTCATGCGGTAATAGCAATCAACTCCGTTAAGGCTGGTGTCAGGTTTTTCTGCAAACTGGTTGATTGTTTTATTATACGCGCCTGACCGCCTTTCCCTTCGCAACTGCGCAGGGTCTTTGGGGTAGCTGTATTGAATTTGCGTATCGCTGTCCTGAGTATTTCCAGGCGTTTCCGCGGAAGCCGGAAGATTGTGAGTAAAAGCAATCAGGATTGCAGCAATGATGAATTTATACATTTTTATCCCTTGTATAACCTGCTGAAAGAGCATTCTTGATATATTTACCGCATATAACTTTTTCAGCAGCAGTTCAAGAAGTTATATTACTTTTATTGCATAGCTGCTATATATTCCCGCTATGAAGATTTACGCAAAATATATTATTGCAAATCTTGCCGGGCCGGTATTCTTCATCACCGTTTCGCTAACCTGCGTAGTGTGGCTAACGCAGGCTCTGCGCTATGTTGAATACATAATAAATCAGGGATTACCCGTTAAGGATTTCCTTTACCTGATATCCCTGCTTCTCCCCTCCTTGCTGGGTATGGTCCTGCCTATCGCCATATTGTGCTCAACAATATACATGCTAAACCGGCTCAGCTATGAAAGTGAACTTCTCGTCCTGAAGGCCGCCGGGATCAGCCGTTTTGGAATTGCCCGGCCTGCATTATTTTTTGGTATGCTGGCCATGTGTTTTGCCTATCTTATTTCACTTTATTTCCTGCCGCTTTCATATAGCAGGTTCCGTGATTTGCAGCATTATTTCCGTGACAACTACGCCTCGCTGATGATTGAGGAGGGGATTTTTAACACCCCCATTCCGGGATTCGCCGTCTATGTGAAGGAACGCGCTTCTGACGGTACATTGCGCGGAATCCTGATGCATGACAGCCGTGATGCACAACGCCCGGTTACATATATGGCTGAGGAAGGAACACTTGAGAAAGGACAGAACGGAATGGTATTCAAACTTGAAAAAGCCAGCCGCCAGCAGATCAACCGCAAAAGTGGCGAGGTTAATATACTTTATTTTGACTCTTACCCGCTTGACATCAGCTACTATACTGAAGCAAACCAGATCCGTGGGAAAAAACCGGATGAAATGTTCATAAATGAACTTCTCACCCCCGACCCGCTACTAAAGGAAAAAGATAAATACTATATGCTCGCCAGCGGATATGACCGCCTGCTCTGGCCGCTATATAATTTCCTCATGCCCCTGTTGGTCTGTGCCATTATGCTCACCGGCGATTATAACCGCCGCGGCCAGACAAAGCGGATTATTGCCTGCGTAGTGATTGCGGTTGCCCTTATATCAACGGGAATTATGGCTAAAAACATGGTACGCGCCGGAAATAGTTTCGGCATCCCACTTATGTTCATGCCCAGCGCCGCCATAATATTGTTCTCGGCACAAAGGCTGCTTTCATCAAAACGTATAAGGTTCGGAAGGTAGGAGAATGAGGATACCTGCAACCATATCAGTTTATTTCGGCAAACAATTCCTGGTCTGGCTGGGGATAGGGATGCTAGTCTGCGCCGGGCTCATATTCCTGATTGATATGGTTGAAATTTTCCGCCAGAGCTCAAAACATGACGTCGCTTTTCATGTAGTTCTGGAGATTACCTTCCTGCGACTCCCAAATCTGGTGCAACAGGTTTTGCCTTTTGCGTTTTTATTCGGCGCAATCTTGTGTTTTACCAAACTTACCCGCACGCGTGAGCTTGTTATCGCAAGGGCTTCCGGTATTTCAGTATGGCAATTCCTGTTTCCGGCAATATTTTTAAGTTTCCTGATCGGCGCGTTATTCGTTGGCGTAATCAACCCGGTCGGCGCAGCCATGAACCACCGCGCTTCACAGCTTGAAAACAAATATTTCGATGAAAATGTCAGTGAAATCATTGTTTCCAAATCCGGCTTATGGCTTAAACAACGTAATGCGGAAACAAAGGGCGAGACCTTGATAACCGCGGCAAGCATCTCTCCCGACAGCAGGCATTTTAAGGATATAACCGTTTTTGACTTTGACCGCGACGGCAAATTCATACACCGGGTAGATGCAAAAGAAGGAAAGCTCCTGCAAAACGAGTGGCTTTTCCGTGATGCAATCCTTAATACCCCTAACCTTGTTCCACAAAAATTCAGCGAATATTCACTTGATACAAAACTTTCCCTTGCCCAGATTCAGGAAAGCTTCAGTTCCCCTGATAAAATTTCCTTCTGGCAACTTCCTGAATTCATAAATGTCCTTGAGCAATCAGGTTTTTCGGCGTTACGCCATAAAATATATTTCCATAGCATCATTGCCGTTCCGTTCATTCTTTCTGCAATGGTCATAATCGCAGCTGTTTTCTCATTAAGATTTTCCCGGCGTAACAGAACCGGCCTGCTAATAACCGGAGCTGTATTCACCGGTTTCCTGTTTTATTTCATTAGCCGGCTTACCAACAGTTTCGGAGTTTCAGGCGATATGCCATTACTGGTCGCGGCATGGACACCAACCGCAATTTTCCTGACATTAGGGATATGGCTGCTCTTACATCTTGAAGATGGCTGATTTAAAGCTTTGGGACAGGAAGTCCGATATGGCTGAATGCTGCCGGTGTAAGGCATCGCCCCCGTGGCGTGCGCTGGATGAACCCGCATTGGATCAGGAATGGCTCGATCGTTTCTTCCAGCGTATCTGATTGTTCAGCAAGCCCTGCCGCGATTGTTTCCACGCCAACCGGACCGCCCGCATAATTTTCGGCAATAAACCGGAGGTACTTCCTGTCGGAACTGTCCAGCCCCAGCCCATCAACTTCAAGTCTTTGCAGCCCTTCATCGGCGATGTCTTTATTAATTCCGGATTTTTTAATATCAGCAAAATCCCTCAGGCGGCGCAAAAGACGCAGCGCTATCCGTGGCGTACCTCGTGCCCGGCGGGAAATTTCCACAGCTCCGTCGTCAGAAATTTTTACCTTAAGCGCCAAGGCCGCACGGTTGATCAGCTTTTTTAATTCATCATGTGAATAAAAATCCAGCTTCAGGGGAATTCCGAAACGGTCGCGCAGCGGGTTAGATATCAACCCGATTCTGGTTGTTGCGCCCACCAGAGTGAACGGCGGCAAATTAATCCGGACAGTTCGTGCCGCGGGGCCTTCGCCAATTATTATGTCCAGCTTGAAATCTTCCATTGCCGAATAAAGAATTTCCTCAACCGCCGGGTTCAAGCGGTGAATCTCGTCAATGAATAATACATCACGTGGTTGCAGGTTGGTAAGGATCGCCGCAAGGTCTGCTGCTTTGGTGAGGATCGGCCCGGCGCTAGCCCGGAAGCCGACACCTAGTTCATTTGAAAGTATATGCGAAATTGTCGTTTTGCCCAGTCCGGGGGGGCCATAAAGCAAAACATGATCGAGCGCCTCACCGCGTTTTTTTGCGGCTTCAATGAAAATACGCAAATTCTCGCGAAGCTGGTTCTGCCCGGTGAAATCATCAAGCGAAAGCGGGCGGACTGACATCTCGCCATGGTCTTCTTCCAATTTTGCGGCAGTTGTAAGGCTCATCTACCGACCTCTTTCAGGGCTTCCGTAATTATCTGCTCAAGCGGCTTGTCGTCATTCGCAACTTTATTGACTGCAACAAATGCATCAATCCTCGCAATTCCGAGATTCGTAAGTGCGCTCACAGCATCATTGAGGTTCGCTTCCGCTATAGAGCGTTCTTTTGAAGCTGCGGCTTTTCCCTTTTTACCGGGAAGGCTAACCGCCTGCGGAACCGCCAGCAACGCGCCTACTTTGTCTTTTAATTCCGTAACAATTCTCAGGGCAAGTTTTGGCCCAACCCCGTTCGCGCGGGAGATATAAGTTTTATCCTGCGCGGCAATTGCCTGATTAAGCTCCGATGCGGAACATGCCGAAAGAATTGCCATTGCGACCTTTGCCCCTACCCCTTGCACACTGGTGAGAAGCTCAAACCATTTTTTTTCTTCTTCGGAGGCAAAACCATATAATTTGATATGGTCTTCACGCACATGGGTTTCAATGTAAAGCACTGCGGCGCTTCCTTCACCACCCAGCGCTGACTGCGTCCTGGATGAGCAGAAAACCAGATAACCAACTCCGCCTACATCAAGCACCAGATGGTCATCCGCAGTTGAATCGATAATGCCTTTGAGCTTGCCTATCATTAAAAAACCGGATTGCTTTTATGGTAAACGGAAGTTTACAGCAACCGCATCAATTAGCAAGTTTTCAGGATTAGGAAATTACAGCATGCCTTTTTCTTTGAAATAGCGTGCTGCCCCTTTGTGCAGTGGCGCAGTATTTCCTTCGTGGACCAAACGTTGCGGATCAAGCGTGCTGAACACAGGATGGAGGGTTTTGAAATTATCAAAATTATCAAAAACCGCTTTAACAACCTGATACACAGTTTCTTCATCCGTTGCCTCTGTAGTGACAAAAGTTGCCTTGACGCCTATGGTTTTTACATCATTCGGCGTACCGTTATACATCCCGCCGGTTATTGTGGTATAAGCATAGAAAGGATATTTCTGGATCAGCTTATCAATATCCGGACCGGAAACCGAGATGATGGTGGTTTCACAAGTTGTTGTTGCCTCCTGAACAGCGCCATTCGGATGGCCGGCAGCATAGACCATTACATCAATTTCCTTATTGCAAAGCGCAGCCGTCTGGTCTGTCGGACGAAGTTCAAAGACTTTTTCGAAATCGCTTAATTTCCAGCCTTTTTGCGCAATAATGAATTCCATTGTCGCGCGGATGCCGGACCCTACATTGCTGAAATTCACTTTTTTGCCCTTAATCTGGTCAAAATTAGTGATTCCTGAATCCTTGCGGACAATTACCGTAAGCGGTTCTGAGTGTAGTGAGAACAACGAACGCAGGTTCTTCAAAGGCTCCTGGTCACTGAAATAATCGGTGCCGTTATAAGCGTGATACTGCCAGTCAGACTGCACAACAGCGATATCGATTTCTTTCTTGCGGAGTGCGAGAAGATTATCAATTGAACCTCCGGTAGATTCAACCGAGCAGCGGATTCCATGGGTTTTGCGCCCCCTGTTCACCAAGCGGCAAATCGCACCGCCAGCCGGGTAATAAACACCGGTAACACCTCCGGTTCCGATGGTAATATATTTGCCTTCGGCTTTTGATGCCTCAGGGATAAATGTTAGCATTACAATCAGGAATAATACACCAAAGAGGTATTTTGCTGCTTTCATCAGATAATCTCCGTGTCTCATAAATTAGGCGAATATTCTAACAGAACTGAGCCTGATTGCAAGAATAGGGTGCAATCTAAAACTATTTTTTAGCCTGATATGCCTAATTGTGCCTTTATTTCATCTCCTATAAATTGAAATAAGTCGCGGCCATTGGCTGCTTCAGCCCGTTTTGGCAACCAGCTCCCATTCACAGGCTCGAAATATGAAGCACCGCTATATGGCGAAGAAACCCAGATTTGGCCGCTTGGCGCATGCTTGTTTATTACATATTGTCGTCCATCAGGCATTTCAAGCGACAAAACCCCCGACTCCAATTCAGGGGAAATATCATATGACTGCTCAAGCTCCTCAAGAAATTCCAATATTTCATGAAGGATTTTATCGGCAGCCAGATGGTATTCGGTGTTGCTCATAACTTTAATGTATAATTTTTGCAGCAAAATCCAATAATTATAATACGGATAAAATTCCAAATGCCTTCTCGCCCGCATAATAGAATATATTTTTTCCTGTCCTCACAGACTTTAAATAACCGCTTTTCTCAAGTCCTTTCAGGTCATCCGCGGCAGTTTTGCGTGTAATGTTATTTTCTTTCATATACGCCGAAAAATTGGTTCTGCCGTTACGCACCCTGATTAATTCATATACCAGCCTTGCCTGCCTCGCATTCAAATCGTGGCGTGACTGGATTCCGGGCAATATGCTCCTGTCAAAATCGATGCTCCGGCGTTTACTTTCAATGCATTCCTCCTGAGCGGAAATCAGTTTTTTCAGGATATAATCAAGGAAATAGGTAAAATTATTATCGTCCTGGACAGCATAGGTAATCGATGAAGAATATCCTTTCAAATCATCGTAAATATCGCGTGATACCGGCAATTCCACACTATGTTTCTTAAGATACCAATATTGCACGGCGCGGGCAAGCACTCCATTATTCTTTGCCAGCGGCTTAAGTAATAAGAGCCAGAAATGTAATATTACCGCCTTGGCAACAGGATGAAAAAATTCCGCTGCAAACTCATCATTGGCAAAAGATAAACATTTTGCCAATTCCCGCCTGAATATTTCATTCCGCGGAGCAATATAACAGATTTTATTGCCGCCATGCGGCGCATATACATAACGCATTTCTTCAGTTCTTTCCTGAGCATCATCAAAACCCGGCAGGATTACAAGTCTTTCCTGTTTCAGTACTTCGCTATAAATAAATTCTGCCTGTTTAAGCAGCCTTTCGCCTTCATCCCGTGGCGGAACAGCTTCCAACAAGAATTTTTTAGCCGATAACGGCTTTATCTTCTGGTTATCTATTGCGGCAGAATAAGATATCTCACTGTGCAGCTCAGATGACTTAATCCGGTTATTCATAAGCCGGAACATTGCTTCATGATGCGGAAGCAGGTTTTCCATAACAAAATTCCGGTCATTGAAATTTAATGGTGGAATCGGCTTCGCGGAAAATCTTCTCTGGAGTTTTATCATTGCCCAGAACTCTTCCTTGTTTACTCCAGCCGGGACTTTTTTAATCCTGTCAAAATAGAGGTATTCCTGCCCCGATGATTTTAATATTGCATTTGCGATGTCATCATACTCAAACTTTGCCGCAAGGGCAGAAAGATTGTATTTGCCTATATTCGGCTTGGATATTTTTACGAGGCTCAACATAAGTATAATTATACTTGTAATATACTTATATAAACATTATTTGACAAGCGCTAAAAAAAGCCTGTATATTTCGCACCATTCCTGAAATGGGATGAATTCCAAATAACAAAAGGTAAATATATGGCTGACCAAAAACCGCTGGATGCAAAAGGCATACTTAACCTGATTAAGGAAGAAGAAATCGCATTCGTAGATTTCCGCTTCTCTGATGTGCGCGGCAAATGGCACCATACCTCATATCTCGCAAACCGCGTTGATGAGGGTACATTCTCTGATGGCGTAATGTTTGACGGCTCCTCGATCTCCGGGTGGAAAGGAATCAATGAATCAGATATGATATTGATGCCAGACCCTTCAACTGCCGTTCTTGACCCGTTCACAGTACAAAAAACACTTATTATTGTCTGCGATATTATCGAGCCGGCAACCGGGCAGGGCTATAGCCGCGACCCGCGCACAATCGCTAAACGCGCGGAAGCTTATGTCAAATTCTCCGGTATTGGCGATACTGCATATTTCGGCCCGGAAGCTGAATTTTTCATGTTTGATGATGTACGCTTCAAATGCGACAAAACCGTTTCCTTCTACGAAGTAAATTCCGAAGAAGACCCGAAATCCACCGAGCTTGATTTTGAAGGCGGCAACCACGGCCACCGCCCGCGCGCCAAAGGTGGTTATTTCCCGGTTCAGCCAGTTGACTCAAGCAATGATATCCGCGCGGAAATGATCCTTATGATGGAAGAAATGGGTATTAGGCCGGTTCTGCACCATCACGAAGTTGCGCCTTCTCAATGCGAGCTGGGTTTTGATTTCAGTACCCTCACCCGCACTGCCGATAACCTGCAAATCTATAAATATGTCGTACATAACGTAGCGCATTCATACGGCAAAACCGCAACCTTTATGCCCAAGCCGATTTTTGGCGATAACGGCTCCGGCATGCACGTTCACCAATCAATCTGGAAAGCGGGCAAACCTCTCTTTGCTGGCAACGGATATGCAGACCTTTCCGACCTGTCGCTCTATTATATCGGCGGCATTATCAAACACGCAAAAGCGCTGAATGCCTTCACCAACCCTTCTACCAACAGCTATAAACGTCTGGTTCCGGGTTATGAAGCACCGGTATTGCTTGCATACTCCGCACGCAATCGTTCAGCATCTATCCGCATTCCTTATGTTGCGTCACCGAAAGGCAAGCGCATTGAAGTGCGCTTCCCGGACCCGACAGCAAATCCTTACTATGCTTTCACGGCGTTGTTAATGGCCGGACTTGACGGAATTGAGAACAAAATCCATCCAGGCGATGCAATGGACAAAAACCTTTACGACCTTCCGCCGGAAGAGCTGAAAGAAGTTCCAACCGTTTGCGGCAGCCTGCGTGAAGCTCTTGAAGCGCTGGACAAAGACCGCGCCTTCCTCAAGAAAGGTGACGTAATGACCGATGACCAGATTGATGCTTATATCGCATTAAAAATGGAAGAGGTTGAGGCTTTCGAAACTGCCCCTCACCCAATTGAATTCCAGATGTATTACAGCGTTTAGTTATTGACTTCATCACCGGTAACGCGTCGCTCTTGCGGCGCGTTATTTTTTCTTGACGTTTTAACCTCAGGTTAATACATCATTATATATGGGGATGTTCGTTGACATAGGGCAAAATGAAACTCGTGATTTACTGAGCCTTTCCCACAACCCCAGAAATTACCTTAATCACCAACCATCAATCACTCTTGTTGAGGAACTGCTTAACTCTCTCATTGGCAGGGAACATCATGCAAAAAATATAAAATTAGGAATCAGCAATGGAAAAATTACCGGAATCTGGTTTGAATCTTCCTATGCTGTACCACTTGATTATTTTGTAAGCCAACTCAACAGCCTCTCATTACGCCAGGAGAATGGTATAACCCGCATGAACCGGGGCGAATTCCAGTTTTCCGAAGAAGGTATAAACAAATTTTCCGGCATAGTAACCGCACACCTGAATTCCCAGCATGTACGCACCGGTTGAGTACATAATTCTGATTGTGCAAATATCACATTTCCGCGCTTATCGCCGATGCCGGCATAAAAACTAAAATTCTTCATTGCATAATCGGCAAGTTAGCTATAGATTCTGCGCAAAATTCAATTGAGCAATGAGAGATATGAGGCTGCTATTATCATTACTACTTTTAACCGCAATTTCGGCGTTTCCTGCATTGGCACAGGATTCAACAACCAATTTCAACGGTTCTGCGCTTGGCGCACCGCATGAATGGGGCTGGTTTTTCCAGGAAGGCCATAACGCACTGAACGATGAATTCATTTCATTCCATAATTACGTTTTCGTGATTATTACCGGCATAACCGTTGTTGTGCTGGGCCTTATGGCCTATATCGCCATCCGCTATAACCGTAAGCGCAACCCAAATCCCAGCAAAGTCACCCACCACGTATTGCTGGAAATTGTCTGGACCATTGTCCCTATAATCCTTGTAATCGTTATTATGGTTCCTTCCCTGAAACTTCTTTACCACGTAGATAGGGCCGAAAAATCGGATTACACGCTTAAAGTTACCGGCTACCAATGGTATTGGGGCTACGAATACCCGGAACTGGGCATTGAAGAATTTGAAAGCCGGATGATTGCCGATAAAGACCTCAAGGAAGGTGATTTAAGGCTTCTTGAGGTTGATGAACCAATCTATATCCCGGTTGGCAAAACTATTAAAGTTCTTGTCACCGCTGACCCTCTCGGAGTTATCCACGCTTGGGGTGTTCAGGCGCTGGCATTTAAGCGCGACGCAACTCCGGGGCGTGTGAATGAAGGCTGGCTCAAAATCGATAAACCGGGCGTTTATTATGGCCAGTGCTATGAGCTTTGTGGGGTTGACCACGCATTCATGCCAATCAAGGTTATTGCCGTTAGCCAGGAAGAATTCGATGAATGGGTTGAATCAAAAGGTGGCAAAAGCCTAGCAACACAGGAGGCTGAAAAAGCTGAAGCTGAGAAAAAAGCAGAAGAAGAAGCTCAGAAAGCCCCTAAACAACCTGCCGAAAAAGCAGCCGAATAATTAGAGAATAAGAGAGAGAATAACTATGTCACATGGTGAAGCACCGAAAGGATTAAAAAGATGGCTTTTTTCAACAAGCCATAAAGATATCGGCACGATGTATATTATCTTCGCGATTTTCGCGGGGCTGGTTGGCGGATTTTTCTCGTTCTGGATACGCGCTGAACTTCACCATCCGGGCGTACAACTCATGACCGGCGATAACCCTCACCAATGGTACAATGTATTAGTTACCGCACACGCTTTCGTGATGGTGTTCTTCATGCTCATGCCTGCTCTCATCGGCGGTTTCGGCAACTGGTTCGTGCCTATCATGGTCGGCGCTCCGGACATGGCCTTTCCACGCATGAACAATATCAGCTTCTGGCTCCTTCCTCCCGCCTTTATCCTGCTTCTTGCCTCAGCCTTCATCGGCGAAGGCGCAGGCACGGGCTGGACGGTTTACCCTCCGCTTTCAAAGATTTCACACCCTTCAGCAGCAGTTGATATGGCGATCTTCTCGCTCCACCTCGCCGGTATTTCATCCATCCTCGGCGCTATCAATTTTATCGTAACCATCTTCAACATGCGTTGTAAAGGTATGACCCTGCACCGTATGCCGCTTTTCGTATGGTCCGTGCTTGTTACCGCGTTCCTGCTTCTTCTTTCCCTCCCGGTTCTTGCAGGTGCAATCACCATGCTCCTTACTGACCGTAATTTCGGCACTGCTTTCTTCGACCCAACCCGCGGCGGCGACCCGATTCTTTATCAGCATTTGTTCTGGTTCTTTGGCCACCCGGAAGTTTATATCCTTATCCTTCCTGCCTTCGGCATCATCAGCCAGATTGTTGCGACCTTCTCTCGTAAACCAGTATTCGGCTACCTGGGCATGGTGTATGCAATGGTCGGCATCGGCGTTGTAGGCTTTGTGGTGTGGGCGCACCATATGTTCACTGTCGGCCTTGACGTTAACACCCGCGCTTACTTCACAATCGCGACGCTTATCGTTGCGGTTCCGACGGGCATCAAAATCTTCTCATGGCTTGCCACAATGTGGGGCGGTTCGCTTGAATTCAAAACCCCGATGCTGTTCGCCTTCGGCTTCCTGTTCCTGTTTACCTTCGGCGGTGTTACCGGCGTAGTACTCGCCAATGCCGGTTTTGACTTCATCCTGCATGATACATATTACGTAGTTGCCCACTTCCACTACGTTATGTCGCTCGGCTCGCTGTTTGCGGTGTTCGCAGCGTTCTATTATTGGATCGGTAAGATCTCCGGCCGCCAATACCCTGAATGGGCCGGTAAAACCCATTTCTGGCTCACCACGATCGGCGTAAACATCACCTTCTTCCCGATGCACTTCCTTGGCCTGCAAGGCATGCCACGCCGTTATGTCGACTACCCGGATGCCTTCGCTGGCTGGAATGCAGTTGCTTCCTACGGTTCATACCTCACCGCATTCTCCACGGTATTCTTCGTGTTCGTTGCAATCTGGACTGTGACCAAAGGCAAAAAAGTCGGCAACAACTACTGGGGCGATAGCGCGGATACACTGGAATGGACAGTTTCAAGCCCTCCTCCATACCACACATTTGAGGATGGCATTCCTGAACTGAAACCGCAGGCCAACCACCATTAATCCTGCTGATTTAACAAGGGGAGATAGGTTATTTTATTAGCTAAACGCCGTTTCCTTCCGCTATTCCTTTCGCAGTTCACCATTGCGTTCAACGATAACCTTTTCCGCAATGCGCTCATAATCCTAGTCACGTTCAAAATCGCAGTAGGTGACTTACCTGCTGACCCGAAAATACTCGCCAGCATTGCCGCCGCGCTTCTGGTCGCGCCCTACATCTTCTTCTCCTCGATCGCCGGGGAACTGGCTGACCGTTATGAGCGCTCCCGCCTGATGCGGCTTGTGAAGATTTTTGAGCTCATGGTTATGCTCATTGCCTGCTATGCGTTCTACATTAGCAATATTTACCTTCTGCTTGGCCTGTTATTTGCGGCTGGGACCACCGCCACGTTTTTCAGCCCCATGAAATACAGCGTGCTCCCAACCCACCTGCCGCGCGAGGAACTTATCCGCGGCAACGGGCTGATTGAAGGCGGCACATTCCTCGCCATTCTTACCGGCAGTATCCTCGGCACCGCGCTAGGCGACAAGCTGGACATTACCGACCCGTTAACCTCATACCCGCTGATTGCATCAATTATATTAGTTTCGATAATCGGGCTGGTTGCAGTTTATAACATCCCGGAAGCCAAATCATTTTCAACCCACCGCATCAACAAAAACATCTGGCGCGGTAGCTGGCACATCCTTAGCATCATCCTGCACGATTCCAACCTGCGCAAAGCGGTTCTCAGCACTTCATGGTTCTGGCTGTGCGGCTCAATTTTCCTTTCCCTCTTCCCGGCCTATGTAAAGGAAGTCATCGGCGCAGACACGCATCTATACACCGTTTTCCTCACCACTTTCTCCATCGGAATCGCAATCGGCGCGGCATCCTGCGGGAAAATCCTTAATGACGAAATCACCCCGCGCATAACCCATTTGTCGCTGGCGGGCGTTACCTTCTTCACCCTACTCATGGTCTGGCTCAGCACGCTTGAGCTTAAAGGCAACGGCAAATTACTTACCGTTTCCGAATTCTTTTCCCACATCCAGGCCTGGCCGATTTTCTTCACCATGGTGCTTATGGCCGCCTGCTGGGGTTTATATAGCGTGCCGCTTAAAGCAATCATTCAATCAAAAGCTTCCGATGAGAACCGCTCCCGCGTAATAGCGGGGGAGAATATCTCTAATTCGCTATTCATGGTACTGGGCAACATCGCTGTGGGTTTTGCCATAAAATTTGGCATTACCATACTCGAAATCTTCGCATTTATAGGGATTATTAATATATTTGTTGCTATAATCAGCAAGCGCATCTGGAGGAATTATTCCTAGGCGAGATAATACGGGAGAATAAGTGCAAAAACTCTTTGAAATATTCTTTCTGGCAATTTTCCGTTTTATGTTCCGGGTCGGTTTCCGTGTGGAAATCAAAGGCCTGGAGAATTACCAAAAAGCTGGCAACCGTGTCCTTATCCTTGCCAACCACCAGTCTTTCCTTGACCCGCTGATGCTTTACTGCCTTCTTCCTGATAAACCCGCTTTTGCGATAAACCCGGTTATAGCTAATTTGTGGTGGATAAAACCATGGCTAAGGTTCGCGCGCGTTTTCCGCATTGACCCAACCAACCCGATGTCCACCAAATCGCTGATTGAATATATGGAACAGAACAAAAAAATCGTCCTCTTCCCCGAAGGCCGCATTACAGTTACGGGCAGCATCATGAAAGTCTATGAGGGGCCGGGGCTGGTCGCTGAAAAAACCGGCGCGAAGATTCTTCCTATACAGATTGAAGGCGCGCAATATTCCACAATGTCACGCTTGGGCGGCAAGGTTCGCCGCCGCCTCTTCCCAAAAATCCGCATGACTATCCTGCCGCCGGTCGAAATCGCGCCTGTGGCCAAAGGGAAAGACCGCCGCACCGAGATTGCCAACAGGCTGCAATGGCTGCTTTCCGAATCCCAGTTCGCAGCAGCTAATTACAACCGCCCAATCTTAAGCGCGGTGATAGAAGCCGCCGAAACCCACGGCAGCAAACGCAAAATCGTCGAAGATATCAACCGCGTCCAGCTTAGTTACCGCCAGCTTTTCCTGAAAACTATTGGCCTTTCAGCCGCTCTCGCGCCGGAGCTTAAAGAGCAGAATATCGGTGTTTTGCTACCAAACACCATTGCCAATGTGGTTACTGTTTTCTCACTCCACAACCTTGGCAAAACCCCGGCAATGCTCAACTTCACCGCAGGTGGGCAGAACATTAACAACGCCTGCGTTACGGCTGACATTGAAACCATATTGACCTCAAAAGCTTTCATCGAAAAAGGCGGGTTGGAAGATTTACTTGCAGCAATTTCATCGGGCAAGAAAGTCATTTTCCTTGAGGATATGAAAGACAAAGTCCCGCTATCAGCCAAGTTAAAAGCGCTGGCACTTTGCCGTTTTCCACGTATTGGGCTTAAGAACGCGCTTAAAGCAAAGCCGTCTGATACCGCCTTCATCCTGTTCACTTCAGGCTCGGAAGGCGTGCCGAAAGGCGTGGTGCTCTCACATTCCAACATCGTGGCCAATGTTGAACAGGCACGTTCCGTTATTGAACTGAACCCGCGTGACGTGGCGCTTAACGCCCTGCCGATGTTCCATTCCTTCGGGCTTACTGTCGGCACCATATTGCCGCTGATCACCGGATTTAAAGCATTCCTTTACCCTACCCCGCTGCATTTCAACATTATCCCGGAAATTTCATATGCGATTCAAGCAACCATTTTAATGGGAACCGACACATTCCTTGGTCGCTACGGCAAAGCCGCGCATACTTATGATTTCTTCAGCGTGCGCTACGTAATCGCCGGTGCTGAAAAACTAAAACCCGCCACCCGCCAGCTATGGTCGGAGAAATTCGGCATCCGTATCCTTGAAGGTTACGGCGTGACGGAAACTTCGCCGTTCATGTCGGTCAATACGCCAATCCTGAACAAGACAGGTACTGTTGGCCGCATTGTTCCCGGTATGGAATATGAACTGCGTCAGGTTGAAGGCATCAACGAAGGCGGTGAGCTATGGGTAAAAGGCCCTAACGTTATGCAGGGCTATTATAAGCTTGATAAACCATGTACGCTTCAGCCACCGGAAAACGGCTGGTACGGCACGGGCGACATCGTCAGTGAGGATTCCGAGCATTTCATCAGCATTGTTGGCAGAGCCAAGCGCTTTGCCAAAATCGCCGGAGAGATGGTCAGCCTGCCCATGGTAGAAGAAACCGCAGGCAAACTCTGGCCGGGTGAGCCATTGGCCGTTATTGCGGTTAAGGATGAAGCAAAAGGAGAAAATCTGGTTATGGTTGCTCCTAACAAAAAACTCAGCCTTGATGAGTTCAAAGAATTTGCAGCTAAATCCGGCCTGCCGGGAATTGCCATACCGCGCAAGGTGGTAAATGCGGAAATTCCACTGCTTGGCAGCGGCAAAACCGATTATCCTGCCCTACAAAAGTTAGTTGAATCAGAAGCTTAACCGCACTTGCTGCGGCGCAGCGCGGAATTATTCCTTTTTCACTTGCAAATCATTCTCAATTTAATGTAGATTGCGCGCATATTTTGTAATATAATCGACATATAGCTTAACTTTGCCCTTGACTTCCTTAAGCTAAGTTAATATATTGTGATGACCTCAAAACACAGGACAATATGAGTTTCGAAGAAACATATAGGAATATTGAGAACGATTTTTACCAAACAAAGCTCGACTTTGCCGATACTTTCCTCTTTGCGCTTGAAATGGTAAGCGAAGAAGAAGACCCGGAATTCCATGTTTCCATCCGCAAGGCGATTCAATTATTGGATATCACCGCCCCGGCAAAGCGCGGCATCCACGCAATGACAAAATTCGGCAACAACCTTGAGCGTGACCTTAATCGTAAAATGCTCGGTCATACTGCCAATGTAAGGAATAAATACGAAGGTTTGCTTTTCGACGAAGAACACCCGATAACTGATTTGGGACAGGTTCAGGAGATTTTCCTTGATGCCGCAAACCGCATAAAGCAATTACAAGAAAAACTGGAGCGTGAAGATGTCCAAGCCGCAGCATAATCAAGTAGCACAACTCGGAGAACTATCTGGACAGCTGGAAAGATTAACCGATGTCGCCCATGTACTGCTTGCAGCTCAAAGAGTAGAAACGGCAACTGCACATAAAAACGCGCCATACCGCGCCTAGAGCGTTTTTGCTCTAATCAATCAGCCCGTTACTTTTAAAACTATAATGCTCACCTTGTGAAATTATAAGGTGGTCATGGATCTTTACACCCAAAGGCTTTGCCGCAGCCACAATCTGGTGCGTTAACTCAATATCCGCGCGTGAGGGCGTTGGATCACCGCTTGGGTGGTTATGGACCAGAATCACGCTGGCAGCGGAAAGTTCCAGCGCTCGTTTCACGATTTCACGCGGATAGGCAACCGTATGATTAATTGTTCCTTCCTGCTGCACCTCATCGGCTATCAACATATTCTTTGAATTCAGGAATAACAGGCGGAACTGCTCATTTTTCAGGTAGCCCATTTCAGCGCGGCAATATTCCAGCAACTTTATCCATGAACTCAGTACAGGCTGCTTTTTAGCTTCCGCCAGCAGCAACCTGCTTGCCGCCTCTTGCACGGTTTTGATCGAGGCAATCGCGGAATCATTAAGCTCATTTGCGGCAAGCTCCTCGGCAGAAGCTGTAAGAACTTTTGCCAGCGAGCCGAATTTCAATATCAGCTCTTTCGCCAGCGGTTTCACATCTTTGCGTGGGCTGGAAGGGAACAAAAGCAATTCAAGAATTTCATAATCCGGCATGGCTTTCGGTTCTTTAAGGAATCTTTCACGCAGCCTTGCCCTGTGCCCGTGATAATGCGGGGTTTCCTCTTTTTCCGGGAATAATTCAGCCGTTTTATTCACCTCTTACCTTCTTATAATTGGTATACGAGATTACCACCAACAAACGTCTTCACCGCCCGCCCCTGCGCCTTAAAGTCCTCAAACGGTGAGTTCTTGGATTTTGAGTGGAATTCTTCCGGTTTGATTTTCCATTTCACATCAAGGTCAATCAGCGTAAGGTCAGCCGCTGCACCTTTCTTAATGCGGCCACGGTTAACGCCGATAATATCCGCCGGTTTATAGGTCATCTGCGCCAGCAGGTCTTTCAGCTTCACATCCCCCTTATGATATAACGCAAGGCTGAGCGGCAGCAGTGTTTCCAGCCCGACAATCCCAAAAGCCGCTTCAGCGAACGGAACGCGCTTGCTTTCCTGGTCATGCGGGGCGTGGTCGGTGGCGATTGCGTCAATCAGCCCGCTGGTTACTGCCTTATATATCGCCTTACGGTCTTTTTCAGAGCGTAGCGGCGGGTTCATCTTGGCGAAAGTCCGGTAATCGCCTACTGCTTCATCGGTCAGCGTGAAATAATGCGGCGCAGTTTCGCAGGTTACATTCAAACCCTTATCTTTCGCGCGTTCAATTGCCTCCAAAGCCTCCGCAGTAGAAACATGCAGCACATGGTAACGCGCCTTAGGGAAATCTCTCTGCACCAGCTCAAGCAGGCGCAAATCGCGCTCAACGATAATTGCTTCGGCGGCGTTTGGCATGCCACGCAGGCCGAGCCTTGCCGAAACCTCTCCTTCATTCATTACCGCACCTTGGGTGAGGGATAGATCTTCCGCGTGCTGGGCAACCAGCAGCCCGTTATCAGCCGCAAGAACCATTGCGTTCTTCATCGCCACAGAACTCATCACCGCAGTGCCGTCATCGGTGATGCCGACAGCCCCTGCTTCCTTGAGTGAACCTATTTCAGCAAGCTCGGTTCCGTTCATGCCGCGGGTAATGCTGCCGAAGATACTCACATTGCAGATTGCGCGTTCTTTTGCTTTGCGCTGCACCAGTTCAAAAGTCGAAACATTATCAATCACCGGATCGGTGTTAGGCATAACCGCGATCGAAGTAACGCCACCCGCCACCGCAGAACGGCTGGCGGTAGTGAATGTTTCCTTCTTTTCACCGCCCGGCTCACGCGCGTGCACCTGAATATCCACCAGCCCCGGTGTAAGCAACTTGCCGCCACAATCAATTATTTCCGCTCCGGCAACCTTACCCAGCTTGCCGAAATCGGCGATTTTTCCGTCTTCAATAAGCAACTCACCGTTTTTGTCGTAACCCGATTCCGGGTCAAGGATACGCGCGTTGGTGAGCAGCGTCCTGCCCTTGTGTTTCCTGAGTGGTGCTTTTCCAAATTCGCTCATTATGCGACAAACTCCAATACTGCCTGCCTTATGGCAACGCCCATTTCAACCTGCTCCAGAATAATGCTGCGGCTGATGTCATCGGCAATTTCTGACGAAATCTGCACACCGCGGATAACTGGGCCGGGGTCCATCACCTTCGCATCCGTCTTTGCATATTCCATTTTTTCCGCATCCAGCCCATAAAACTTGTAATATTCGCGCGGGCTTGGGATGAAGCTTCCGCTCATGCGTTCTTTCTGCAGGCGCAGAACCATAACAATGTCGGCATCCTTGATTCCCTTGCGCATGTCGGTGAAGGCCTTAACGCCCATTTTCTTCAGGAATTCGCGGCTCGGCATCAGGGTCGGCGCAGCGATGACATTGACCTCAGCACCCATTTTTGTGAGCAGCAGAATGTTTGAGCGGGCCACACGGGAATGGAGCAGGTCACCGCAAATCGCCACTTTCAAACCGGCGATCTTTCCTTTCGCGTTTTTGATGGCGAGCGCGTCGAGCAATGCCTGAGTCGGGTGTTCGTGGCTGCCGTCACCGGCATTGATGACCGCGCATTTCACCTTATCGGCAATCAGCTTCACCGCACCGCTCTGGTTATGGCGTATAACGATAAAATCAGGGTGCATCGCGTTCAGCGTGAGCGCGGTATCCATCAGTGTTTCGCCCTTATTGAGCGAAGAGCTTTCAGTTGCGATATTTATAACATCCGCACCAAGTCGTTTACCTGCAAGCTCAAAACTGGTGACTGTTCGGGTGGAGTGTTCAAAGAACAGGTTGATCATCGTCCTTCCGGCGAGCGTTGCCTGACGCTTGTTGGAATGGCGGTTTACTTCAGCGTGCCTGTTCGCTTTTTCAAGGATTGAGTTGACCTCTTTAACGCTAAGGTCATTGATGCTTAATAGATGACGCATTATTTGGCCGATTAGAGGTTGCCAGTTAGCTCGTGGAGGTTATAATCAACTCCGCCAGTTTTTTCAACAAATTGATTATGTTTCACCGGAATTTCTTTAGCTTAGCCCTTTTTGCAGCAATTTTAAGCCTTTCGGTGGGGGGATGCAGCGTTCTTCCCAAGGGTAAGATCAGCCTTCTGGGGGACTCGGAAAAGTCGGAAGAGCGGGAAATTGCCAAGATCATCGAAAGCGTGGACACATCTTCTGTTGAGCAAACCCTGTATAAATCCGCGCAGGAGGCCGAAAATAACGGCGAACTCACCAAGAGCGGCTATTATTATGAACAGCTTTACTCACGTTACCCCGAGAACCCCATTTATACATATAAATACGCCGAGGTATTGCGGAAAATGGGCAATTGCAAAACCGCCCGCAACATGTATGACAACCTGCTGAAATCCAACCCGGATAATATCGACTATCAGGAGTCCAAGGCGCTGTGCCTGCTGGCGGAAGCCAAGTTCCAGGAAGCCGGCGATATTTTCACCAGGATCATCCAGACCGACGCCAACCGCTGGAAATCAATCAACGGCGCGGGGCTGATTTTTGCCGCTAATAACAAATACCAGGAGGCCAACCAGTATTTTGACCTTGCAGCAAAGGTAAGTAACCGCAATCCTGCCGTTTTAAATAACCAGGCCCTGCTCAAAGCGCTTATCGGCAACACGAATGACGCTATAGGCATATTGAAAGACGCTTCAATCCGCTCAATGTCCGATTCCGGCCAGAACCGCGCAGTAAAGCTTAACCTTGCGCTGGTTTACGCAATCGCGGGCAAGATTGAAATGGCCGAAAGGACGGCAAAACCAGTCCTTACCGAACCGCAGCTATATAACAACATGGGGGTTTATGCCCAGCTTGCAAAAGATAATGACCTGGCAAAGACCTATCTGAACAAGGCGCTGATGGGAACTTCCGTGTATTATGACAAGGCTTGGGAGAATCTGGAAAACCTCCAGAAAGGGCGCTAGTTTACAAGGCTTCGTTATTTTATTACTGCAATCCAAGGCTTTCTTAAGAAAATCTTAAACTAATTAGGTCATAATCAACTGGTTAAGGGATGGCTTATGCGGCATTTTGCCGTATCAGGCCTTCGGAGTGCCAAGTAGGCATGATTCTTGCAAAGAGGTCAGGTATGACACAGATAAATTTTGGTAATATCAGTACAGTCGGCAACAAGAACGTGTTTCTTGGGTCGCAATCCGGCCTTAATATTGAGGGGCTGATAACCTCACTGACTACCGCAAAAAGACTTCCTGCCGTAAAGCTTGAGAAATCGGTTTCAACCAATAACAGCAAGATTGCAGCGCTGAGCCAGATGAAATCCAGCCTGAACGCGCTGAAGGAGAAACTTAACGCTTTAAGGAACCCAACCGGATTTAGTTCTGCCGGCCAGAATGTATTTGATGCGCGCAGTTCATTCACGAGTATTTCCAACGGCGCGACAGCATCAAACTACCTTGGCGTTACAACAAACAATAGCGCGCCAATAGGTAAATACGACATCCAGATATTAAACCTCGCCAAATCAGATGCATTCCAGTCAATTTCATTCAGCAGCCGCACGGAAAGCGTAGTACAGGCAATAGACGGCGAGGATGACGGGATGTTCACCGCTGGTAGTTTTACCCTTAGCGGCGGCGCGGATAAGGATGCCATTATCCAGATCAGGGAAGGCGCGTCACTTACCGACATCGCTGCCGAGATAAATGCAGTTTCATCAATTACCAGCATCAGCGCGACTATCGTCAAAATCTCCGATGATAGCTACAAACTCACGCTTAACCATAAAATAACCGGTTCAGGGAATGACATCACAATAACCGACCCGGATAACGTAATGCCTGTCGATGGCGGCTTTACGGAAATACAGAACAGCAGTGATGCTGTGATTGTTTTTAACGAGCAGGTAATAACCCGTTCCTCAAACACCATTACCGATATACTGGATAATGTAACTCTCACGCTTTACCAGACAACCGGCAGCGACCAGCTTACCGCTGAGAAGATAACACTGGATATAGACAAGAACAGCCAGACAGTTGCAACCGGCATTGCCGATATGCTTATAGCATATAATACACTGCGCGATTTCTATGCCAACCAGACCGCAACAGATGGTAACGGCAACTACCTTGATACCGCCGTCCTGAACGGCAACACCACGATGAAGACCATTATTGACAGGATGGCATCACATATAAGCGGCAATGCCGCAGGCACCAACAACCCCTTTGTCGCATCCACCAGCGCGCCAACGAATATGGGCGGGCTTGGCATATACCTGACCAATATACCGGCAGTACTGGATGCGGAGGAACCTTATCCGGAGGTGAAAAGCGTCCTCGACGTTGATGTGGCAAAACTTACCGGCAAGCTTGACCAGTATTTTGAAGAAATAAGGAAGATTTTTGAATTCCAGTTTTCCAGCAACAGCAGCAGGCTCAATATACTAGAACGTGATAATACCATTACTTCATCACGCTTCACAATTGTAGTTAACAAAAACCAGCCGGAAGGCAGCCAGGCATGGATTACCCATATCGACGGCATGGCCCTGGCCTCACCGGCATATCTTGACTATGACAGCGCGACCCAGAAAATCACCGGAAAGGCAGGCACCGGCCTTCAGGGACTCAGCCTTTCATACTCCGGTAACGGCAACAGCACTTTCGATATCGTAAACGACGAATTTGAAAAGAAATTCAGCCTTACAGTTAATAGTAGCCTGCCGAAAACCCTGCGCGCGCAGGTAACAAAAATGTTCGGCTATGACCTTGCCACGCCGATGAGCATGGCATATAACGCAAGCGGTAGTTATGCCACTATCAAGGGAACCGGCGCGTTATCCGGCCTTGAAATGCTTTATACCGGCAACGGTATGGATGAGATAAACGTTGCCATGAGCCAGGGCATTGCCGACAAAATGTTCAATGACCTGGAAGCAATGGTTGCCGATACTGAAGGTATGATTGATATTGAGATAAAGAGCCTTCAGGATGCAAATGCCGAGCTTGAGAAATCAATCGAGCGTATTGATACCCAGATAGAAGATTATCGCGATAAAATGCTGGACAGGTTTTCGGCGCTTGAAGCAGCAATTGCCTCAGCGAACCAGCTTCTTGCGCTGCTTGATGCGCAAACTGCGGCAATGGAAAGAAGATAAGCCAAGACCACCAAAAAAACCGTTACACTGCAAAGTCGGCTGCTTATTTCCCGGCCACCGTCATTTCCTTCACCAGAATTGTCGGCGCGTTGGTGGAATATTTGAACTCAAGGTCATTAGCAGGAGTTATATTCAGGAATATATCAAGCAAATTGCCCGCAAGGGTGATTTCATTTACCGGGTAAGTGATTTTACCCTTTTCAATCATGAACCCGGAAGCACCCTGTGAATAATCGCCGGTTATATAGTTTATCCCCATACCGAATGTTTCAGTGATGTAAATCCCGTGCATAATACCGGAAATAATTTCATCGGGGGCAAGGACACCGTTCTTCATATAAAGATTCGTCGATGAAGGAGAAGGCGAGGAACCCACTCCCCTGTATGCCCTGCCGTTAGTAACAAGCTTCAGTTTGTTTGCTGAGCGCGTATCGAGCAGCCATGTTTTGAGTATCCCGTTTTCCACGATAACCAGCTTCTCATTCCTCACCCCTTCGCCATCAAACGGGCGGGAACCTTGTCCGCGTTTGATATGCGGGTCATCCTCAATCGTGATGTTATCAGCGAATATTTTTTCACCGAGCTTGTTTTTGAGGAAACTTGTTCCCCGCGCTATGCTTGCGCCGTTAATCCCTGCGGTCAGGTCGGAAAGAAAGCTCTTTGAAACACGCGGGTCAAACACAACCGGGTATTTTCCGCTATCCGCTTTTTTCGGGTGCATTTTGGCAAGTGCCCGCTCCGCCGCGCTTCTGCCGATTTTTTCCGGCGTGTCCAAATCACCAATATGCCTTGCCGAGGTATAATCATAATCGTGCTGCATTTCGGTTCCGCTTCCCGCAAGCACACAGGCCGAGATCCCGCTATAAGTCGAGCGTGTTGTTTTGGCGAAACCGTGGCTGGTCATCAGCAACCCGCTGAACCTTGAGAAGCTCGCATCGCCGCCTTCGCTGTTGGTGATTCCCGGTTGCGCGAGCGCAATTTCTTCCGCTTCTTTTGCGAACCCGATGAGTTGCTCCGGCGATGGTTCTTTTTCATCATAAAGGTCAAGCTCCGGGATTTTATCCGCCAGTAACTCCTGCGGGGCAAGTGTGGTGAATTCATCTTCCGGCGTTTCCTTCGCCATGTTCACGACACGTTCAGCAAGAACTTCGGGCTGGTCGAATTTTGCGCTTGATATGCTCGCGGTTTTTTCCCCAACAAAAACCCGGAGTCCAAGGGCGCGGTTTTCCGATCGCTCTATGTTTTCCAGCTTGCCGTTGCGGCAATTCACGGAAATATCGGCGGTTTCGCCAATAACTATTTCGGCAGCGGTCGCCCCGAAGGATTTGCATTTGGCAAGCAGCTTTTCGGCGAAATCAAAATCAGCCTTGTCAGTGGTGGATCTGCCTATATTTTTCATGCTAATCTCCGATCAGGCTCTCCCAGAACCCTTTTATCTCCCCACCAAAACCCGTATCATAGTTTTCGTCAATAGCCAATGCCGGTTTGCCGGCCAGCGCCGGTTTCATGAAATCCGCCCAGATTTTCGCCGGAAGGTTCCCGCCGGTAACTTTTTTCATCGGCTTGTTGTCATCATTGCCGATCCACACCCCGGCGACGAGCTGCGGCGTATAACCCACAAACCACGCATCGCGGAAATCCTGGCTGGTTCCGGTTTTCCCGGCTGCATCACGGCCAATCTGGGCAGCACGCCCGGTGCCGGAGCGGATAACGCTGAGCAGCAGGTTGTTCATCTTCTTCACTTCTTTCAGGCTTATCACCTGCAAATCATAATCGCCCTTGCGCTTATAAAGCACATTTCCGTGCGTGGTCCTGATCTCATTAATCGCATAAGGGGAAACCGCCGCGCCCTTATTGGCCAGATGCGCATAAGCCGCAGTTATTTCAAGCAGGTTCACCTCGCTTGAACCGAGTGCGATGCTTGGCATATCCGCTAGTTTCGACTTGATCCCCATCTGCCGCGCAAGGTTGATTATCTTGCCACGCCCTACATCGAGCGAGAGCTTCACGGTTGCCGCATTGAGCGATTTGGAGAAGGCTTCGCGCAGCATGACCGGCCCGTGGTACTGCTCATCATAATTGGTTGGCCGCCATTTGCCGATTGAAACAGGCACATCGTCGATTATGGTTTCGGGATTGAAACCGTTTTCAAGCGCGGCCAGATATACAAACAGCTTGAACAGCGAGCCGGGCTGGCGCTTCGCCTGCGTCGCACGGTTGAACTGGCTTTCCGAATAATCCACACCGCCAATCATTGCCAATACCGCACCGTCCGGCCGCATGACAACCATTGCCGCCTGTGAAGCGCTGAGTTCCGCGCCCCTTGCCATCATATTCTGGGTAATCGAGTCATCGGCGAGTTTTTGCAGCTCATAATCCAGCGTGGTTTTCACAATGATATTTTCCTGAACTTCACCTGAATATTGCTGGACAAGGTCCACCACATAATCGGCGAAATATTTCCCGCTTTCGCGGCGCTCATGGATTTTGATTTTGGTGGCCGCCATGATTGCGCGGTTCCTTTCATATTCCGTGATTTTCCTTGCATCGACCATATTGGCGAGGACCTGCCTTGTGCGGTTGACGGAAGCTTTGGGGCTGTTATACGGCGAATAGGTCGTTGGAGCCTTGAGCAGCCCTGCAATCAGCGCGGATTCGTAAAGGCTCAGATTCTTAGCCGGTTTACCGAAATACCTGTGCGCGGCGGAGTCGATTCCATAAACCCCGCTGCCGAGGTAAACGCGGTTGAGGTACATCGCCATAATCTGTTCTTTGCTGAATTTATGCTCAAGCCAGACGGCAAGTATAGCCTCCTGGATTTTGCGCTTCATGCGGCGTTCGGGTTTGAGGAAAACGATTTTGGCAAGCTGCTGCGTGATTGTGCTGCCGCCCTGGCTCACCCTGCCGCTTACCGTATTGATGACCGCCGCCCGGAGAAGGCCGCGCGGGTCAATGCCGGAATGGCTGAAAAACCTCCTGTCCTCGGTGGCGATCACCGCGTCGATCAGCGTTTTCGGGATGTCCTTATATTGCACGAACTCGCTGAACAGATCGCCATAGGTAGCGATCACCTGCCCGTTTTTATCAAGCACGGTCACGCTTTTTTTCAAATCGTCATTATACAAATCATTGATGTCGGGCAAATCATGTGCGTAAAGCGCTATAATCAAAAATCCGGCAATGAAGGCTGTCGCCACAAGAACCGCCGCAATCTTCACCAGCCAGACAAAAATACGCCATTTGCGCGAGGAGGTTTTTTTGCGTTTTTTCCTGCCGCCGGATTTCTTTCCGCCGCCACCGCCCCTTTTGCCACCACCGGAACCTTTCTTTTTCGCGGGTTTTTTGCGGGATGGAGAATTACTTTCCCCCGGAACAATCCTGCCGATAACATCACTGATTCCGCTTTTCTTCTTCGCCATGAGAGGGATGTTTATTCCATTTGGGATAGTATGGCGAGAAGAATTTCGTCCCACGTCATCCCCGTGATTTTTGTCAGCAGATATTTTATTATGCAAAAAGTCTCCTGACTTTTTGCCGAAACCCTAAACGAATAGTAAAGAGCGAGGTTAGCAAACCGAGCCAGCCCTGAGCGTGAGCGGAGCGAACAGCCCATCTGAGCGGCAGGAGCAACGAAGGGGCAGAAATATAACCCCCTCTCCTATGAGGAGAGGGCTGGGGTGAGGTGCCAAGAGAGTGGGAGTGACAGTGTCAGTGGGAGTAAGAAACTGACACTACAGCATCCACCCCCCTTCCGTCCCCCCTGATAGGGGGGAGAATTGAGGAGGCCGTTTAGGAGAACGGGACAGCCCTGAGCGCGAGCGAATGCAAGCAGCCCATCTGAGCGGCAGGAGCCGCGAAGGGGGCAAAAAATAATCTACGCCTCGAAGCCGGAAGGTTTGTCTTCAGCGGAAGGTTCCACGGCAGGAACCGGCTGCGCGCCATATTGCTCGTCGATCTGCGCCCATGCGTCACGCATCATCTTCACATCACGGATTATCTTATCGCAATCCTCCGCGCTGTTGGTGCGGTTCAGCGCAATCATACGCAGGTCGATCGCCGAATAGAAATTATTCAGCATCTGCGAAATTTCGCCGCCTTTTTCATAATCAAGGGCGCTGTGCAGCCCGGTAACAATATTGCTCGCTTTCTGGATAAGGTTCATCCTGTCCTCAAAGCGCTGTTCTTCCATTGCCACACGTGCCTGCCGCAGGAACCTGATTACCGCATCATAAAGCAGCACCAGCTGCTTTGTTTTTTGAAGCGTGCTGTTTGCCACCTGATACGAGGCCACTTGCTGATGATAAGCCATTTGCTGTTTCATTGAGTCTTCCATCTAGGTTGCAGGATAACAGACTATGCTTAAAATTTGATTAAACTTACTTCATTACGCCATACCCCCTTGAAATATCATAATTATTATCATAATCGCCTGCCATTCCCCAGTGGCGGGAGAGTGCGGAAAGCCCCTCTTTCAGGCGGGAAATTTCCTTCTGGTTCTGGATTATCTGCGCGCGGCTGAGGAAATTCACCCCGGTAAGGAACCTTGGGAAATGGTTGAAAACCACGATATTCATCACGATTTTCAGCGCCCCGGAGCCGCGCAGCTTTTCCAGCGCCTCCGCATATTCCTTTTCCCTGATCTCGCGCCAGCGGTGGTTATCTTCCTTAAGTTCCCGGCCATAATAATTGTTCCAGTCCAGCGCGGAAACATCCGGCGGGCCGAAACGCACCATATAAAGCCAGCGGAAATGCAGCGCCGCGTTATGCTCATCATCGCCGATGATTTTCCGCTCATGGCAGATATCCACCGGTTCCTTGGTCATGTTGAGCCGGATCTTCGCGCGGAGTTCCTTTGTCCCGCTGTCTTTTTTCCCGGTTATTTCTTTCCCGGTCAATTCATGTGCCGCCGTGTTTGCCACGGTATGCATTGCCGGCCTTCTTCCCCTGCGTGAAGTGAATTTCATTATTTTTCCTCCTTTATAGCTGGATTCATGTTTTGGTTTATGCCCGGAATACCGCCGCCGCCCATCTGGCCGAAAATCTCTTCCGGGCTGATTTTATAAAAAATCTCCGGCAGTTCTTTTTCAAAGATGCGGAAATTCATCCCTTCGGTGATTTCAAGCTCGCGGTTGCGTATCCTTTTGACTATCTGCAGCACCATCGCCTTTTCAAGCCCGGCAAGCTCGCAGACAGTCTCAAACTCGGTCGGGTTGCCATCGGGGCTGGCTTCCGCGAACCAGGCGAAGCTGTAACTTCTGGCGAGGCGTTTTTCATGCCCGCCGCCATTATCCGATAAATCACAAAACGCCTGGATGATAACCGCTTTCCACAGCAATTCGCACTGCGCCGATTCATCCTCACGGATTGGCGAAGGGCGGCGGGGCGGGAAGGTTCCCTCCTCGTCGTCCATGCCGGATCTTTTCGCCGCGCGGCACTTCCTGCGCAGGGTGGCGGCGGTTTTATGTGGTTTATGGTCATATTCGTTTTTATCCCAAACATTGCTAAAATTACCTTCTGTCAGTTCCAACAACATAGCCATTGCACTCCCGGTTTGTTACTTCATGCCACAACTCACAATTGAATCATGACATTTCTTGATAAGATGTATCCTGTACATCATAACAAGTTAACACACCGTTAAAGCACCAGCTTTTTATGAAATTTTTTCCTCACAGCTTTTTATTACCTCCTGTAAACTCAGTTCTGCCATACACTGGTAGTTGAACCAGTGGATATTATATTATGATTTGTCATAAAATGCAAGCATTATTTTTACCCGGCAAAACCCTTGCTGGATAAGGCTTTGCACGGATTATTGCGGGAATTTCCGGTTTTATTTATCCCGTCCTTAGGGGTAACACGAACGCCAGCAACGGGACTTACCCATTCCCGGCGGAAATAATTCTTGACAGGGGCCGAACTATGGCCTAGAAGTCCCTCCCCAAATTAAAAGAATCAGGAATTTACATATGGCAGTAAAAATCAGACTGGCAAGGGCAGGAACTACAAACCGCCCGTTTTACCACATCGTGGCCACTAACGCGACATCAAGGCGCGATGGCCGTTTCCTTGAGAAACTCGGCACTTACAACCCGCTCGAAGCCAAGACTTCTGAAAACCGTTTTAAATTCAATCCTGAGCGCCTGAATTACTGGCTTTCAACCGGCGCGCAGCCGACCGACCTTGTTGCCCGCCAGCTCGTGAAAGCAGGCGTGCTGAAAGAAAGCAAAAAAATTTCCGCCCTGCGTGACAAGGCGATCAAACGCCGCGCAGACGCAAAAGCCGCAGAAGAAGCAAAGGCAAAAGCGGAAGCGGATGCAGCGGCAGCAGCCGAAGCGGCGGCAAATGCCCCGGCAGAAGCTCCGGCGGCAGCAGCAGCCCCTGAAACCCCGGCAGCGTAACCTCCTAAATTTTAAAGCGAAATTCCCTGCCGTGAGCGCAAGGGACCTGCGTAGCGCTGTGAATTTTTTGTTACAGCCCGCCTTTCCTGTTTACTAACCACGGCAGTAAGGGTATTTTATGTCCATGACTCGAAGTTTTGGCCGTAACCTGCCAGAAACGCATATTGAACACGGAAGACCCTGCACATGAAAACATTCCTCAAAAGATTTTCTGACGATACAAAAGGCGCGGTGGCGCTTATCGTCGTCATTACCCTGGTTCTGGTTATGCTAGGCGTACTTTCCCTCGCCATTGACATGAACCGCACACAGACCTCCTATTCCAAAAATCAGGGGACGACCGACGCGGCAGCGCTTGGCACTTCGGAATTCATCCTGCGCGGCATCCTTGACCAGATAGGGAAAGACCCGGATCCGTTCAGCTGGAGCCCGGGACAGGATAAGCTTGAAGAATATGCCGACCGCCTGATTACCCAGAATTTTGCCAATGTGCAGACAAGCGCGATTTATGACCCTTCGAGCCTAGTTGTCAGATATGAAACCCGGCCTTCCGCCAATGGCACGGGCAGTGACTATATCGTATACGTAAAGGCCTGCGCGGACCTTAAAACGGAGATGGCGGATGCGGCGAACCATGCCCAAAACACGCGGACATGCACCAGTTCAAATGCGGCTTTCAGCCTTTCCACTGATACAAAGGTGGAAGTTGCCTTCGCACTTGACTACACCTCCTCAATGTATTGCGGCGCAGGGTTTGAATGCATAACCGAACCATCCCTCGCCCGCGCTTACGATATCACAAAGGCCAAGAACCTGGTCGATACAATGAATTTCATCTTCAACACTTATTTTGCCGATACCAGCGCCACCAACAAAAACATCTATGCCAGCATTGTCCCTTTTTCCGGGCTTGTGAACCTTTTCCCTTATAACAGCAGTTTTATCAGGGCCGGTAGCGGCGCGCTCGGGGTTGATGAGTATCGGTATGAAACCCTTAATTTCCGTGATTTCGGCACCTCGACCGACCTTACCTCGACCGGGAAAATCTCGCCGGTGCGCCCGTATTACGTCAATTACGGCCCTAACTTCCGGCATGTGCTTGACCGCATCCCTTCAATCACAAGCGCCGCGCAGCTGAGCGCCCTCTCAGCACCCAACTCAAACCCCATGTCGCTAATGCCACTCGACTCTTTCCGCGCGACCTACGACAGCATAAACCAGAGTCATATGAGCACCGCCTCAACTGAGATATACAAATACAATCTCTGCTATAACGGTGCGGTACTCGCCGCACTTGACCAGCGTATTGAAAGACAACTTTGGGAGGAAAGCAGACAAAATGCGGGGGGTAGCATACTCACTACCGGCGCAGTCAGCCCGCCGCGGCAGGATGAGAGGCATATACGATATAGAGGAGAAAGTGGCGGGATGGAAACTTCTTCACTTAAAGAGCTTAATGCTGACGGCCAGACATATATCGAACTGCATGAATCATTCCCGGTGCAGCCGCTTACCAATGAAAAAGATATATTAAGTGCGGCAGTTTCACGGTTTACCGCAATGGGCGCGGGAGCAAGCCTTTTCGGTGATAATTATGAGGAGTCGCTGAGGGTGATCAACCACCAGACTTCGCGCATAAACAAATCCGCGCATTTTACCCATGCGCACGGCACTTCCAGCATAAATGGGCTGTTATGGGCATGGCTTACTATTGAAAACCATACCAAGGGCAGCAGGTGGTCCGCGCCTTCCGTCACGGAAAAGTATGTTGGCGGACTGCTCGGCGGAAACTCTGCCGCCAGCCGCAGGGAACTGCCATCGGATAAAAACCGGAAATACCTGATACTTATCACTGACGGTATGGATAATGACGGTAAACTTACCGGCAGTTACCGCATACAGTGCGATGGCTATGCCCCGAACCCGGCAGTTACGGATGACCAGTATGTGCAGCTATGCGGGCGCATAAAACAGGATGATGTTAAAATCTATACCATCCTTTATGATTTCTACCCTACAGGTTCCATAAGGCGCTATGAGGATTGCTCTTCCACCGACGGGTATTATCCTAATGTCACCCCTGACAAGTTACAGGAAGTCATGGACGGCATATTCAAGGAAATCATCAGCAGCCTGATCACGGTCCGGCTGGTTTAATCCTATGCACACCCTTGAGGAATGGCGGTTTTCTGCCGTTCCGTGATGTTAACACTACTTTAATAAAACTTTAATATAATTTTACTTGCAATAAATATTAACACTATGTTAACAATAACACTATGATTAAAGTCTGGGCTACTGTATCATTGGTTCTGATCACCCCGATTTCTGCTCCCGCAGAAGCCGGGCCGGTGACCGATAATTATATCGCCCAGAAGCGTTTTGAGGCAGAAACAGCACGTGACCGCGCCAATGCCAGAATTGAAGCTTTAAGGGACAACAAAGGCCAGACCAGCATAATCGCCACCACGCCGACCTACCGGCTGGAGGATCTGGAAACGGCAAGCGGAAACGTTAGTGGTAAAAATACCAATGTGCCGGAAAAAATTGTTAACGGTAATAAAATAGAAACAAAATCCGTGGATAATGTAGGCACAAGCGCGGATGTGGACAACGGCGAAAAAACAAAACAGAGCGCAGTGAAAATTCCGGGGCAACAACCAGACCCGGAAACAAGGCCCCCGACTCCCCCGGGGCTTCAGTGAACGGGAACCAGACAGGTAAAAATTTAGATTTAACAACGAATTAAATAACAAATTAAAAACGGAAAGAGGAAAAAATGGCTACTTATTATGATTCACTAACTCCTGACCAACGCAAAGCAGTCCAACTCGCACTTCAGGCAGAAGGTCATAACCTGGACTATAGGGACAGGAAGGGTAATCTTGTTACCGGTGAAGCTGCGGCAGACACCAATTTTGGCAGAAAAACCCTTGATGCGTTGAATAAAGCAGGCGGTGAAACTTTTATCCGCCAGATTCTTTCCGGGCAAGGAGCAGCCCTCACCGGCCCTGCCGGAGACCAGACGGTTATGAATGTTACAGCTAACGGCGATGGTAGCTATACTGTTGATAACATACATGGCGTGAAAGGCACTATCGATACTCCTTCTGGTAAAAACCCGCCAACCTATGACAAAAATCCTCCGCCGGAAGTTCCTTTTGACCCAGTTCCGGAAGCAGGCGAGCCGAGCATTACTGCCGGCGGCGCACTTCGCGGCTCAACACTTGACGGCAAAGGAGCAGGCGGTGCTGAAGGCACAGTAACTTACCGTTCCGAAAGCGGAAAAAGAATCCGCCTTGAAGCGAACGGACATATCGTTGACAGCGACCTGATTGAACTCCGCGCTCCACAGGACCCGCGCCGGACCGCAACAACCCAGCAAGCTACACTCGGCAATGATGCCGGCGGCGAAATCTATGGCGATGCGGAACTCTTCATCAGTGAAGACAGCAGAACCGCAATTAGCGCTGGCGCGCAGGGCATCAGCCGCGACCATCTGGTTGATAACAAAGGCGGTATAATCGGTACAGGCAGCGTTCTTGTCGAACGCCGCAGCCCGGATGGCAATAACGCAGTCGGCGTTGGTGTTGCTTATAACACCGAAGCCGGTGTTGGCGGCGTTGCAGCTTTCCGCGGCCAGGTGGAAAATGATACTTACCGTGTCGGCGCGAAAGGCGCGGTTGCCGTATATACCGGCGGCGAATACAGCGGCACCTTACAGGCCGGCGGTAAATGGGTCGTGGGAAACGACGGCAAAACCGCCTATGTCCTTTCTGCTGATTTGAGAGGCGGCGCCGAGAAACTTGATGATATCAAACAAAATACCGCGCAGGCCACTTTAGGCTATACCACCGTTAAACGCGCTGATAACGGCAAGACCTATGCCAATTTCGGCGCATATGTCCGTGGTGCGTATAATGACCAGGAAAGCGGCAGGACAGGGGTAAGCGCTGAATCAAACATGGTTGAGGCTTCGCTCCAGTTCAGGACTAAAAATAACCCTGACCTCGCTTTTGGCGCGGCAGGCCGCCGTATTGAAGTTACGCAGACAGGCCGCAACAAATCTGAAACCTACCAGATTGTAGGCACTCTCCGTAAAGATAATTTGTTCGGCAACCCTAACGCATTCCTCGACGGCGAAGCCGGTTATGATACGCAAACCCAATCTTTCGTTGGCGGTTTGAAAGTAGGCATTACAGAAACTGTTGCACAAGTCAATGCCGGTACGCCGGATATCACCAAAGCAATCTTTACCGGACGTGCAGAACCTTTGACCTCTCAACAAGCACAAGCATATGTTGCGGGCAAAAAATTTGCTCCAGGTACGTTTGACCTTGCTGAAAACGCCCTCGCATCGGGAACAACAGTCGGCCAGAGAGGCGGTTTTATGGGCATTGGTGGCGAAAAAGTTTCGGGCCTAAATACCAATAACCGTAACAATAACGACTATATCAACAGGCAGACAAAGGAAATGGACAAGGCTACAGGTGGCCGTTACAGCAGCGTGATTGTACCGCAAAACCTTGCAACCCTGCGTGCTGCGGCAGAAGGCGCAGGCCTCACTGCCGGACGCGGTCAGGATGTTTATGGCGGACAAAACGTCAGCAATTCCGGACAGCAGATTGCAGCAGCAAGCTCTGCGGCAAACCGCCAGACAACCACTCTCAGCTATACGAAAAACGGCACAAACCGTGAGTTCGACCTTAGTGATAGGGAAACCAGTTTCCTTCAAGGCCTATCCGGCGACTCAACTATCAAGCTTACCAACCCGGAAAACCTGAAAAAACTGCCAACATGGAAACAAGCCGCCATCCAGAAAGGTGTCACCCTGCATGGCCTTGACATTGGCGCGATAGACGGCGATGTCGGCTCGCGGACTGACCGTGGACTGGAGGCAATTGCCGATTATGAGAACAGTCTTCGCGGAGGAGTTAAGGATAGAACAACCCTTGATAAAGCTATCGCGACTTCAATTGCCGAGAAAGCGACTCAGGCGAAAGAGCTGAGCCAGCAAACCGGAACCAGCAATGTATATGTTTACTGCGATACCAAAATCGACAGCAGGGGTAACATTACCATTGCTACCAATAAAGTTGACACTACCGGCACTTATATCGATACGGGCAGGGATACCACTACGCTTACTTCCAGGGAAATACTTGATACCGTGGACAGGGAAGTTGAGAACACTACAGGAAGAAGAACAACCACTACTCCGGGAACTATTCCGGTAACGCCTCCACCGCCTAATCCTAATCCGAAGCCTGACACACCTCCCGGTAGAAATCCTGATCCTGATCCTGAAACACCACCCGGCGGAGATCCTGATCCTGAAACACCAGCCGGTGGAGATCCTGGCGACGATGGTGACCCGTCATATACTAATCCTGGTGAACCGGAAGTGCCTATAAGACCGACTTTTGGGCCAGACACCAGTCAGGTAAGGCCGACTCCGCTTGTACGGCCTCCTGAGGAGGTTGCGAAAGAACTTGGCCTTGTCGCTTCAACAAAAACACCTGAAGCGGACAAACCTAACCCTAATGTCGGGAACTACAAGGATCCTGACCAGAAGGGCAAAGGATCAGAGCTTGCTTAACGGCAACCTGGCCTGAGAGATAAAGCCCGCCGGAGCAATCTGGCGGGTTTCTTTTTTGTTCAAAATCCCCTATACACATCCCGGAATGTTTGATTGCACCCGTGGCACAACTGGATAGCGCGTCGCCCTCCGAAGGCGAAGGTTGTGGGTTCGAATCCCGCCGGGTGCACCAAGCTTCGCTCTTCGAGCTTCGCCCGGCGCAGCCAGGTATAAGTGAGATAATATCGAGGCAATTATCCCCTTGACCTAATGATAATAGTCATCCCGGCGCAGGCCGGGAGGTGGATTCACGTTTGAAGTGCAACAGTGG